>SCTQ01000333.1 GCA_004322345.1 Aquabacterium sp.
GAGGCCGTCGAAGGTCGCGTCGGCCTTGATCCAGGTGAAGCAGTTGCCGACGCGGTCCTTATGCTCGGACGCTCTCGGCGCGTGCGCGTCGGAGCAGTCGAGCAGCGTAGCTTTGACGTTGGACTCGGAGAGCTTCTTGCGCGCCGCGTGGTATTCCGCAGGGTTCGCGGCTGCGGTGAATACCAAATCGGCTTGGTTGATGATGTTGCGCTTCTCGGCGATGGACTGGTCGTCCCACTTGAGGTTGGCCCATTCGGTCTTGCCGACGGCGATCAGGAACCTGCCGGCGAAGTAGGGCTTCTCCAGGGCAGCGACGACCTTCTCCAAGCTCACGCAGAGGTTGTTGAAGCCCTCCCGCAAATGGGGCGCGTAGTCCGCCTTTTTCTCAGGCGGCGCTGAGTCGACGATCATTTTCCCAAGCTCAGCCAGGCTTTCTCGGGTGATCACGGCGTTCCACTTGCCCTTCAAGTCGCTTGAGTCCGGAATCAGTTGGTAGCTCGGAGTCAGCGCATTGAGGAACTGCTGTTGGATGACCGCCGGGTCCATGGCGTCGAAGATTACGTGCAGGTTGATGCGGTTCCAGCCTGACTGCGAATAGGTGCCATCCTTCTCCTTCTTGACCACCCCGGCGAACTTGTCCAGACGCAGTTCAATGACGGGCAGCAGGAGATCGATGTTTTTGAGCCGGCCTTGTTCGAGCTTGGCCTTGCGCGCGCGCTCGTAGCCATCGATGAAGATGTAGTCGTTGATGCCTATGGCCTTGAACTCTGGTGGCAAGGCTTCAAGGTCCGTCAGGAAGGCTTCCCAGGCCTCGTCTTGGCTGGCGCCGGGGTAGTTGTGGACCAGCGACGACGGCGTATGGACGTGCAAGTCCCACTTTTTCCACGTCGAGCCGGCAAGACTATTTGTCATTCGATTCCCTAAATCTTTAGCCGATGCAGGCCAGAGCTACTTCCCGCTGCTAGTGTTTCGTTTAGTTCTAGCCAGCAGTTGGGGCTTTTAACATCTCCGAGGATGGATCGGTACCGGCGAATGTCGGGTGACGGTCGAAGCGGCCGCTCTGCCCCCGCCTGCGAATGACTCTGACCAGTCTGAAGCGCTCCTTCGTGCAAAAGACTTGGCCAATTGAATCTGGCAGAAGACGCGCCTCGGCAATCAACCAGTCGCTCCTACTAAGCTTGCTCACTGCGTGGTCATGCTTGTTTGCACCTGCCCAGAAGCAGATCCAATCAGCATTCACCCAGAACTGATCAGTCTTTTGATCCAGCGAGAGATAGTGAGCCGCGCATACAAACGCGGTCACTTCCCCAGCCGCGCCCCCGAAACGATCTTCAGCACCCCGACAGGATCCGTGCGGACGGCCTCGCAGACTTCCAGAAACTCCACCACGTCCAAGCGCCGCTCCCCCGTCTCGTACTTGCTGACGAAGGACTGTGGCCGCGCCAACACTCGGGCGACATCCGCCTGAGTGAGCTTCGCCTCTCGCCGGGCATCGGCCAGGGCTGCCTGAAGCCGTTCATACGCTGTCTGCACGTAAACCATGCGGCGACTGTAGGGGCCCCAAATACGTAACCCAAAACAGGTTTCCAATTTTTGATCCACCCCCGAAGGGGTGCGGCGGTGCCGATCTGCAATCGATCTATGCAATCCCATATTTGGATATCCTGGATACGGATTCATAAGGGCGGGCTGAACACGCCGTCGCAGAGGTCCAGATGTCCACTCAAGCCCGCTGCCGCCCGATGCAGGATCTGCTCGCCACCCTGCCCGCGCTTCCGCTGGGCGCTGACGGCAAGCCCGACTACGCCGCGGCGGATACCGCCCTGCTGCTTCAGCTCTGCGAGCACGCCGAGGACTGCATGCGCGTCGCGCAGTCCGGACTTCAGGGGATAGGGACGCTGCTCGTGCATGCGGCCCCCGAGGCGGACATGGGCAGCATCGCGGGAGACGTGATTGAGGCGCTGGGGCACCTGCTGGCCGAGTTGGGGGACTTGGCGGGACAGTGCCTGATCCTGGCGGGCGCTTGCCGGGCGCAGTTGGCGTCACGCAAAGCAGCAGAAGCCGAAGGCACGCATGCACGAGGGAGCCCGCTGCTGCCGCGCAGGGCTTGACGAGCCAGACGAGCTGGCTGGCACTGCCTCATCCTGGCGGCTGACTGCTGGGCGCAACTGGCGTTGCCTGGAGCAACGGAAGCGCCGGACTCAGGCTCCAGGAAGGAGAGGGTTGAGCCAAAACGCGTGAATCGCGTAGGCATCATGCAGGAGCGCCGCTTTCGGCGGCCAAGTCCGGGCCGTCTCCCGTGTGCCGCTTCAGCGAGGCAATGGCTCCGGTGCTCAGTCCGTATGAGCCGCGCTTGTCCGCTGGGCCTGTTCCCTCGCCTGCTCGATCGCTTGATGCAGCCGCTCGCGCAGCAACGGCAAGGGCGGGAGGTCCGTGAGGTATTCGCTCACGCGGATGGACTTGGCGTCGAGCTGCAGCAGCTCCACCTGCTCCGCGTCGGCGGATGCACAGAGGATGAGGCCGATGGGGGCCTCTTCGCCGGGCCCGCGCTCATGCCGGTCCAGCCATCGCAGGTACAGCTCCATCTGGCCCACGTGGGCGGGCTGGAAGGACTCGAGCTTGAGTTCGACGGCGACCAGGCAGCGCAGGCGGCGGTGGAAGAACAGCAGGTCCAGATGGAAGTCGTCCTTGCCCACGCTCATGCGCTTCTGCCGGGCGACGAAGCAGAAGCTGGTGCCCAGCTCCAGCAGCACGCCTTCGATCTCACGCAGGATGGCGGCTTCAAGGTCGCGCTCGCTGTAGGCGCCTTTCAGACCCAGCAGGTCCAGGAAATAGGGGTCGCGGAAGACGGTGTCGGGGCTCAGCTGCCCTGCCCTGAGCTTGCCTATCTCCGCGGAAATGACGCTTTCGGGTTTCCTAGAGAGCACGGTGCGCTGGTACAGCATGCCAGCGATCTTTTGCCTCAGCGTGCGAACGTCCCAGCGCTCGATGCGGCTCATCTCGGCGTAGAAGTCGCGCGCCATGGGGTCCTTGATGGGCAGCAGCGCGTGGAAGTGGGACCAGCTCAATTGTTGTGACAGCGTCACAACAATTGCCTCGTCGGGGAAAGACTGGGCGAACTGGATCATGCGAGCCAGTTCCGCGTAGCTGAACCCACGGCCGTACTCAGCCGTCAATTCTCGTGACAGCGTCACGAGAATCTGTTTTGCGTAGGCAGCCCTGCCGCTCTGCAGATGGTCCTGCACGAGACGCCGGCCGACTCGCCAGCAAAGTAGCGCCTGAGTCGCGCAGGCGGCCGTCGCGATCCGCTGGCGGGCCGATTGGACGAGGGTCCGCAGGTCCCCTAGCAATGCCGCTTCGTCTACGCGAGCCGGTTGGGTGCTGGCCTCTCCCGGCTGCGCTCGCAGCCGAGACTTGCCCTTGATGCGTTGCGCTCGCTCCATTCATGGAGTCTCCAGCGCCCGGGACAGACAAAGATGCCACCCAGAGAGGGAAGCCGAGCGCGGTTCCCAATGGCAGCGCAGCGTGGCCGATCAGGGAGACAGCTGCCTCACGCCCTCCGTGCTGCCGACAGCCTGCCGCTGCGCCCTCCTCCAAGCCGCCGGCGGCAACCCCGTCGCCCGCTTGAACGCCCGCGCAAACGCCGCCTCCGATTCGTACCCCACCTCCTGCGCCACCGCCGCCACCGTCGCGTGGCTCTCGCGCAGCAGGCGTGCGCCGCACTGCATGCGCCAGTTCGCCAGGTACTGCATCGGCGCCATGCCCGTCAGCGCGCTGAAGCGCTCGTGCAGCGCGGAGCGGGACAGGCCGATCTGGCGGCCCAGTTCTTCCAGTGTCCAGGCCTGGGCGGGATGGCCGTGCATCAGGCCGATGGCGCGGCCCACCTGCCGGTCGCGCAGCGCGCCCAGCCAGCCTTGTGCTTCCTCCGGCAGCGAATCCAGGTAGCGCCGCGCGCCATCCACGAACACCATCTCGCTCACCCGCTGCAGCAGCGCCTCCGCGCCGGCGCGGCGCGTGCCGGTCTCGGCCGCGGCGTGCTCCAGCATCGGGGCCACCCAGGCGCCCACGCCCTCGGCGCGCAGGTGCAGCAGCCTGGGCAGCGCGGCGATCAAGGGGTTGAAGGGCTTGAGGTCGCAGGCGATGAACCCGCACACCAGGACGGTGCTGGCGTCCTCGCGCGGCAGCAGGCCCAGCTCCACCATGTCGCCGCGGTAGGTCACGGGGATGGGCGCGGCGGACTCGCGGTGGTCGAAGAGCCACTTGCCGTCCACCTGCGGCTGCAGGCCCGGCGCGCTGGACACCACGTGCGCATCGCCGTGCGGCAGCATCACGATGTCGCCCTCCTGCAGGCGCAGCGGCGGCTCGCCGTCCACGGCCACCCAGCCGCCGCCCTTGGTGAAGATGTGGTACTCGATGACGTGCTCGGCGCCCGGCATGACGGCCGGTGCCAGCTCTTGCGACGCGGGGGCCTGCGCGGCCCACTGGTCGCGGCAGCTGACGTGGAAGAAGACGGAGCCGCGCAGCTGCACGCTGCGCAGCACGTCCGAAAGGGGGTCCAGCACCTCTTGCACGCTGCTCATCGTGCGGCCCTCCCATGCGTGCCGGACGCACGAGCATGCCGCGGCGACATGCGGTGAAGCGCGCCCAGGCGCGGGCGGGAACCATGCGCAGCTTGCCGGCCAGCGTGCCGGCGGCCCCCTGCGTTGACCAAGACATCCACCATGACCTCCGCCATCTCTTCCTCCTCGTCGTCCATCCCGGCGCCGGACCGCGCCCTCAAGCCGCCGCGGATTGTGGATGGAAGCGCACGCTGCGGCGACCCTCCCGTTCGCCGGCAGCCGCGGATCCAAGGGCGCGGGATGGGCAGCCTGGATGCACGTGGCTGCCCGGTGTCGGGCGCCAGCCCGGCTGCCGCGCACCACTTCGAGGCCGCGCTGGCCAGCTTCCAGTCCTGGCGCGGCAGCGTGGACGCGCCGCTGCAGCGCGCCCTGCAGGAGGCACCCGGCTTCGCGATGGCGCACGTGCTGCGCGCCCACGCGCTGGTGAGCAGCCGGGACCTGCGCCGCGTGCGGCAGGCCCAGTCGCTGCTGGACGATGCGGCCCACCTCGCGGTCAACCCGCGCGAGCGCCTGCACCTGGCGGCCATCGGCGCGGCTGCTGCCGGCCACTACGACCGCGCGCGGGACGCCTTGGACGCCCTGCTCGCCGTCTGGCCGCGCGATGCGCTGGCGCTGCAAGTGGCCGGCACCTTCGACTACTACACGGGCGACACGGCACGCATGCTGGCGCGCGTGGAATCGGTGCTGCCCAGCTGGTCGCCCGAGCTGCCGGGCTACCACGCGCTGCTGGCGCAGCGGGCCTTCGCGCTGGAGGAGACCGGCGACTACGCCCGGGCCGAGGACCAGGCGCGCGCCGCGCTGGCACTGGAGCCGCTGGACGTGCGCGCCCATCACGTCATGGCCCACGTCTTCGAGATGACGGACCGGCCGGCCGAGGGCCTGCGCTGGATGGCCGCGCAGGACGTGCACGATGCACCCGCCGCGGCCGGCAGCTTCTTCACCACCCACTGCCGCTGGCACCTGGCGCTGTTCCACCTGGCGCTGTCGCAGCCCGATGCGGCGCTGGCGATCCACGACCGCTTCATGCCGGCGCGCCGTGGCGCCGACATCGCCGACCTCATCGACGCGGCCGCGCTGCTGTGGCGCCTGCAGTTGCAAGGCATAGCCGTGGATACACGCGCCCAGCGCCTGGCCGCCGCCTGGACGCCGCACATCGACGACGCCCTGTGCACCTTCAGCGACGTGCACGCGATGCTGGCCTTCGTGGCCGCGCGCGACTGGCGCAGCGCCGAGCGGCTGCTGGCCGTGCTGGCGGCCAGCCAGGCGCGGGCCACGCGCCACGGCCGCGCCTCGCGCGAGCTGGGCCTGCCGGCCTGCCGCGCGCTGCTGGCCTTCGGCCGCGGGGATGCCATCCTGGCCACCACGCTGCTGGCCAGCCTGCCCGCGGTGGCCCACCGCCTGGGCGGCAGCCATGCGCAGCGCGACGTGCTGCACCTGACGCTGCTGCACGCGGTGGAGCGCGTGCGCCGGCCGGCAGCACGCGCAGGCCACACGCACAACCGCTCCCCAACCACGGCCCCCACCACCGCCCCCACCAAAGGGTGAGTTGAGGCGCCCGGCGGACGCCGGAGCAAACGCGCACGACGCCTGAGCAGGCCGCTGCGGGGCCCGTCTTTCCAGAATGCCGCCCACACATTCTTTGGAAAGACGGACCGCATGGATCACCTCGAAACGGACTACCTCGTGATCGGCGCCGGCGCCATGGGCATGGGCTTCGCCGATGCCCTGCTGGCGCTGGACCGCAGCGCGCACATCACCCTGGTGGACCGGCACCACCGCCCCGGCGGGCACTGGAACGACGCCTACTCCTTCGTGCGGCTGCACCAGCCCTCGGTGTTCTATGGCCTCAACTCGCGGCCCTTCGGCAGCGAGGTGCCAGACACCCAGGGCCCCAACCGCGGCCTGGCGGAGATGGGCACCGGGCAGGCCGTGCTCGATCACTTCGAGCAGGCCATGCGCCAGACGCTGCTGCCCTCGGGGCGCGTGCGCTTCCTGTCGATGACGGAGCACGTGGGCGCCGATGCACAGGGCCGGCAGGTCGTGCACTCGCTGCTCGACGGCCGGGCCACGGCCCTCACCGTGCGGCGCAAGCTGGTGCACGCCACGCTCACGGGCACCCGGGTGCCCTCCACCCATGCGCCGCGTTATGCGGTGGCGCCGGGCGTGCGCTGCGTGCCGCCCAATGCGCTGCCGGGCATCGCCGGAGCCCACCCGCGCTACACCGTGGTGGGCGCGGGCAAGACCGCCATGGACGCCTGCCAATGGCTGCTGCACAACGGCACCGACCCCGCGCGCATCCGCTGGGTGATTTCCAACGACGCGTGGTTCATCGACCGGGCCAACGTGCAGCCGGGCGTTGAAAACCTGCCGCGCTTCTTCGAGTCGCTGGCGCTGCAGTACGAATGCGTGGCGCGGTCCACGTCGCTGGCCGATCTGTTCGACCGGCTGGAAGAGACGGGCCAACTGCTGCGCCTGGACGCGGGCGTGCGCCCGACGCGCTACCGCTGCGCCACGGTGTCGCAGGCCGAACTGGCCGAGCTGCGGCGCATCGCCCACGTGCTGCGCCTGGGCCGCGTGCGCTCGATCGCCCCCACCGGCATGACGCTGGAGCGCGGCACGGCCGAGGTGCTGCCCGGCGAGCTGTTCATCGATTGCAGCGCGGAGGGCCTGGCCTCGCAGCCCGGCGTGCCGGTGTTCGAGGGCGACCATGCCATCCACCTGCAGATGGTGCGCCAGTGCGCGCCGTCCTTCAGCGCCGCCTTCACTGCGGCGGTGGAGTGCCTGGTGGACGGCGACGCCGGCCTGCGCAACGGCCTGTGCGCACCGGTGCAGCTGCCGCAGGAGGACTTCCACTGGGTGACCATGCAGGCGACCACACTGGCCAACCGGCAGAAGTGGTCGCGCCACGAGCGGCTCATGCAGTGGCTGGCCGAATCGCGGCTGGATTACGGCACGCGCATGCGCCCGCTGGTGCCGGCCGGGCTGCTGGAACGCTACGTGCGCGCGATCAAGGCCGCGTCGCCTGCTTGGGCTCCGCTGTTGGCCGAGTGCGCGCAGCGCCAGGCCGCGGGCAGCAAGGCCGCGGTGCGCGCGCATGCGCGTGAGGAGGTGGCCGCCGCCTCCTGAGCACGCACCACCCCACGCACACCCTGAAGGGGTAAGGCCCCGCCCCGCCGGACGCACGAGCAAATGCGCGGGACGTGGGGTGAAGTGCCCGAGGGCACACGCCGGAATCATGCGCACACCGACGGACGAACCGCCGGCAGCCAAGCGAACGACCCGACTCAACTCGATTCGCTCGACTCATTCGACTCGTTCGACTCATTCGATTCCCATCGACAAGGACCCAAGATGACCTCCCTCACCGATACGCGCTCCGCTTTCAACGCTTCTTCCCCCGTGCCCGCAGTGCCCGCAACGGCACCGGACTACACCGCCATCAAGCAACGCCAGCAGGCCACCTGGGCCAGCGGCGACTTCGCCGTCGTCGGCACGACGCTGCAGATCGTCGGCGAGACGCTGGCCGAAGCGGCCGACGTGCGCGCCGGCGAGCGCGTGCTGGACGTGGCCGCCGGCAACGGCAACGCCACGCTGGCCGCGGCCCGCCGTTTCGCCGACGTCACCTCCACCGACTACGTGCCTCACCTGCTGGACAAGGGCCGGCGCCGCGCCGAGGCCGAGGGCCTGATCGTGCACTTCCAGGAAGCCGATGCCGAGGCCCTGCCCTTCGAGAACGCCAGCTTCGACGCCGTGCTGTCCACCTACGGCGTGATGTTCGCGCCCGACCACGCCACCGCCGCGCGCGAGATGCTGCGCGTGGTGCGTCCGGGCGGCCGCATCGCGATGGCCAACTGGACGCCGGACGGGCTCATCGGCCGGCTGTTCAAGGTCGTCGGCGCCCACGTGCCGCCGCCGGCCGGCGTGAAGTCGCCCGCGCTGTGGGGCACGGAATCGCACCTGGTGGCGCTGTTCGGCCCGCAGGCGCAGGACATCCAGGTGGAGCGCAAGCACTTCAACTTCCGCTACCGCTCGGCCGCGCACTTCGTGCAGGTCTTCCGCGACCTCTACGGCCCGACCCACAAGGCCTTCGCCGCGCTGGACGCCGCCGGCCAGGCGAAGCTGGAGCGCGACATCCTGGCGCTGCTCGACGAGTTCGACATCGGCGGGGGCCGCGGGCTGGTGGCGCCCAGCGAGTACGCGCAGATCGTGGTCACCGTGCGCTGAGGGACGAGATGAACGAGAGCTACTCCAACATCTCCCTGCTCTTCGCCACCGTGCTGGGCGGCGTGCTGGCCGGCTGCGCGACACCCAGGATGGAGCCGCCGCCCGGCGGCGCGCCGCTGATCACGCTGGCGGCCCACGGCGTGCAGACCTACGAGTGCCGCGCGGCGGCCGGCGCCACGCCGGCCTGGGCCTTCGTCGGGCCCGAGGCCGATCTCTTCGACCCCGGTGGCCTGCGCATCGGCCGCCACGGCGCCGGCCCCTCCTGGCAGCACGAGGACGGCAGCGGCTTCACCGGCACCGTGCGCTCGCGCATGGAGTCGCCACGGCCGGGCGCCATCCCGTGGCTGCTGCTGGACGCGCGCGGCAACGGACGCCCCGGCTCCTTCGCCAACGTCAGCGCCGTGCAGCGGATCAACACCGTGGGCGGCGTGGCCCCGCAAGGCGGCTGCAGCGCGCGCACGCTGGGCTCGAAGGTGCACATGGCCTATCGCGCGGACTACGTGCTGTACGTGCCCGCGCCCGTGGGCAGCGCGCCGGCCCGCGTGGACTTGGCCGGCGGCGGGAGCTTCCAGTGAGCCTGGCCGACCACGCGCCGCTGGTGGCCTACTCGCTGGCGCTGACGCTGACGCCCGGGCCCTCGGCGCTGCTGATCGCGGCGTCGGGGGCGCGCTTCGGGCTGGGGCGCTCATCCAACCAGGCAAGGTTGAACCGGGCATCGGCGGCGACCATGGGCGTGACGGCTGTGTGGGGCTGGTGCGCCGCGGCCCGGGCGTGAGCGGCTGAGCGCGGGTGGCGCACGCGAGGGCTGGCGTCCGCCTGCCCGCCCAGCGTGCCGGCGAGGAACAGCAGGCTGAACATCACGAGCAGCGCGCCCGCGATCACCTGGGTCACGATCAGGAAGGACTCGATCTCGCCGAGGTGACGGCCTTCGCGCAGCACCCACCAGCCGCTGCGGGCGCCGCCTCTGAAGGATGCTGGTGCCATGGAGATCTCCGGATGAGAGTCGGCGCCGTGCACCGTGCTCAGTCTGCAGCCCGCCCCACGCCGGCCCGGGCCAGCCACCACGTCAGCAGCGGCGGCGGGAGCAACTCGCTGGCCAGCAGCAGCCAGACCAAGGGCGGAGGCGAGCCGTGGACCGCGATGGAGACGACGCGCGCCAGGCCCGCGGCGAAGAAGACCCACAACACGCAGCGCAGGACCGGCGCGTATCGCGGCAGGTCCGTGGCACTCAGGTGGAGCAGGACGCCGTACAGCGCGAAAGAGACGCCGAAGAAGCGGTTCTGGCTGTCCAGCCCGGCATTGGACAGGGCATCGGGCGGGACCGCGATGCCCAGCAGCGCGTCTGCCCCCAGGCCCAGGGCCAGGTGCAAGGCGCCGATGACCAGGAAGACCGGTGCCACCAGCTTGAGGAAGAGAGCCAGGTTCTTCATGCATGCCCCGGGTATGTCGGACCCCCGCGCGTGGCTCGGTCGTCAGGCGGCACGTCGCCCGCTGGCGAGGACCCGCCACCGGGAGAAAAGCAGAACCCGGCCATGCCGAATGCCGCCGCAAGATGCCCACTGCGCTGGTCGAACGGTCGCAGCGACACTGCAGCCGGCGGGTGGCCGCAGCGTGTCGCGGAAGCATCGCGGATGCAGGCCATCGGTGGTCCTCGGCGGTGGAAGTTCGGATTCCCACATCTTTTCACGGGATACGCAGGATACGCTCGGGTACACTATGCGTCTTCGCTTGAGCGGCACTGCATCCCTGCAGGTCCCGCCTGACCGAGATCCCACGCTGATCTCCCTCCTCTGCCAGATGTTCTGATTGCTTCGGCGGTCCCCACGTTCTGGTTGCCCCTGGCCCGCAGCGAATACCCCTGCGAGCCAGCCGCCGGACAGAGTTCAACCGCCGCCGGCGCGCCTTGCGCGCCACCAGACAGTCAGACCGGCTGCCCCGCCGCGCCATTGCGCATGGCGGGCCGGCCACCAAGGATTCCTACATCGATACCGCTCTCCAGGTCGGGAAGTACCTCGTCTCTTCCCATGCCCGCCGCAACGACGACGGGCACTACACCGCATCCGTCTCGATCCGCAGCGGCCACGGCAGCATGGCCCACGACCGCGTGCTGCGCTTCGTGCCCGTCTTCGACACCCAGGACCGGGCCAACCGCTTCGCCATCTCACAGGCCCTGACCTGGATCGGTGCGCGCGCGAGCGCGACGGCTTCATCCCACCTCTCCACCATCACAAGGAACTGACGGCATGGCCAAGGAAGAACTCATCGAAATGCATGGCGTCGTCGACGAGATCCTGCCGGACTCGCGTTTCCGCGTGACGCTGGACAACGGGCACAAGCTCATCGCCTATACCGGCGGCAAGATGCGCAAGCATCGCATCCGCATCCTGGCCGGCGACAACGTGTCGCTGGAGCTGTCGCCCTACGACCTGAGCAAGGGCCGCATCACCTTCCGCCACCTCGAACGGCGTGCGGACGGCGGCGCTCCCAGGCCGCGTGCCGTGCGTCGATGAACGAAGCGCACATCACCCACCACCCTTTTCAAGCATTCGGCTTCCACGTCAGGGAGCTGATGACCCGCACCAGTAAGAGCTGGGGCATTTTTTCAACGCATCCAGCAAGGATAGACATCATGACGATCGAAACCGGTACCGTGAAATGGTTCAACGAGGGCAAGGGCTTCGGCTTCATCGCCCCTGACAACGGCGGCAAGGACCTCTTCGCCCACTTCAAGGAAATCCAGGGCACGGGCTTCAAGGTCCTGTCGGAGAACCAGCGCGTGGAGTTCGAGGTGACCCAGGGCCAGAAGGGCCCGCAGGCCTCGCGCATCCGCGTGCTCTGACCAATCGGCCCGGCGGGTGTTAAGGTGGGGCTCCACACCGGAGCCCGATCATGACCACCCGCCGACCGTTGCTGACCCTGTTGCGCCGTGAGGCGCTGACGCAGACCCTGCTGTCCACGGTCGACCTGCTTCGCAGGCGCCAGGCGGCGGAGGTGCCCGAGAAGGACATCGACGACTACGTCTCGCTGGACTGGCTCGAGTGGCACGGTGGCAGCCTCAGGCTCACCGTCACCGGCGGCAACATCTGCAAGCAGCTCAGCGCGGGCCTGGCCTGAGCCGGAGCCCGTTCAACACGGCGGGGGTGCCGTGAGCCTGCCCAGCACGTCGGCGTACCACGCCGAATTCAACCCCAAGGTCTCGTCCTCGCCCACGGTTCTGGAACTCATGTCCAGCCGCGCCGCGTGGATGCCCAGAAGCTTCCATTCCCCATGCATGTTCCGCAATACCGGCGCCCCGCTGGTGCCGCGGTGCGTTCGCGCGTCCGTCAGGAAATAACCCTGACCCTGGAAGCGCAGGCCGAAGGAGGAGGCGACGTGGCCCTGGCGTGCCACCGGCAGGTGGTGCAGGGTGTCGTGGAACCCCAGCGGGAAGCCGACGACGACCAGCGGCGCCCCGACCTGCACGTCCGACGGCGAGGCGTCCACCTGGGACGCGGTGAAGGCGTGCAGCACGCAATCGGACGGGATCGCCAGGCGGTCCATCTCCAGCACGGCGACGTCCACGGTGCCCGCGGAGTCGCGCACCTCGCGCCAGGTCGCCGTCCCCTTGCTGTACAGCGGCACCGAGTGCTGGACGGTCCGCGTCAGGTTGTCGCGGTCGGTGTGCAGCTCGATCTCCAGGCGGTCGGGGTGATGGCCGCAAGCCGGGTCGAGGAAGACGTGCCGGCATGACACGAGGAAGAGGCGCTCCTCGACCTCGAAGAAGAAGCCGGTGGCCGAGGTCAGCGGCTTGCCGGCCAGGAAGGTATGCACGCGCGCCACGCTCAGCAGCATGGGGTCGTACCCGGCCTCGGAGTCGGCCGCCTGCGCATCGGCCGGGGCGGCATCCGGGCAGCTGTCGATCAGGCGTGCGGCCCGCAGCACGTCTTTTTCGAAGGCGTTGATCGAGTACTCGGAGATCGATGCATGCAGCAGCACCGTGCGGGCCACCTCGGCGTGCTGCGCGAAGACCTGCCCGAGCCGGGCCCTCGCCTGTGGCTGCATCACCCGCAGCATGGCGGTGACCAGCGCCTCCAGCGCGACGACGTTGCCCTTGAGCTCGCAGATCTTCTCGGTCGCTTCTTGCATGCTCTTCATGGGAATCTCAAAAAGAAAACCGCGGCATAGGCCGCGGTCGTGTCGCCTGGGACCGGCGGCGCCGGTTCCTTGTGGTCTGCCGGGCCATCGTACACGTGCGCCCCCCTGATGGATACGCGAAAGATGCGTCCGTGTCCTGCGCCACGGTCGGCTGCCGGCGCGGCTCGCGTAAGCCTGCATCCCGGCGCCCGGCGGGAGTGCTAGCGTGGAGGCTTCACCAAGGAGTAGCCCATGATCTCTCGCCAAACGCAGCTCACGACGTCGCGCCGCGACGCCCTGGCGGAGACGCTACGCTCCACGGCCGACCTGCTGCGCCAGCGCCGCGCGGCCGACGTGCCCGAGCAGGACATCGAGGACTACGTCGCCCTCGACTGGCTGGAGTGGCACGGTGGCAGCCTGAGGTTGACCATCACGGGCGACAACATCTGCAAGCAGCTGGGTGTCAGGACCGCCTGACCGGCCCCTACCCCGGCTTGCGGCCAGGCCGCCAGGTCCCGTCACCTGGCCGGCACGCGCGGCGCCCAGAGGCTGGCATGGTGCGCCGCTCAGAAGCTGCGCCGCACGCGTGCCATGAGGTCGATGGCCGGCAGTTGCGGCGCCGGCGTGGCCTCGCGCGCGACCTGCATCGCCGGGCGGTTGAACAGCCGCACGATGCTGCCGGGGATGAAGCGCGTGAGCGAGCCGTAGAGGTGCCGGTCGCCGCCCTTGCCCTGCTGGGTGA
Organism: Aquabacterium sp.; assembly: GCA_004322345.1. Taxonomy (GTDB): domain Bacteria; phylum Pseudomonadota; class Gammaproteobacteria; order Burkholderiales; family Burkholderiaceae_C; genus Aquabacterium. The sequence continues at coordinate 13,699 of SCTQ01000333.1, forward strand.
CGTAGAAGCGCTGCGGCACCACCAGCGACAGGTGGCGCTTGGCGCGTGTCATCGCCACGTAGAGCAGGCGGCGCTCCTCCTCCACGTCCTCCGTGCGGCCGGTGGCCATGTCCGAGGGGATGCAGCCGTCCACCACGTTGAGCACGTAGACCGCCGTCCATTCCTGGCCCTTGGCCGAGTGCATGGTGGACAGGATCAGGTAGTCCTCGTCCAGGTGCGGTGCGCCGGACTCGTCGCTGGTGGCCTGGGGCGGGTCCAGCGTCAGCTCGGCCAGGAAGCGCTCGCGCCCTGCGTAACCCGAGGCGATGCGCGCCAGCTGCTGCAGGTCGGCCAGGCGCACGACGGCGTCGTCGTGCAATCGCTCCAGCTGCGGCTGGTACCAGCGCGTGGCGATCTCCACGTCGCCGGGCCACCCGCTGCTGCAAAGCGCATCGTGCGCCTGCATCCAGGCCTGCCAGTCCGGTGCGGCCTGGGCCGGCGGGCGGAAGGCGCGCATCGCCTGCCGCGGGTCATCGGCCGCCTCCATCGCGTCGAGCAGCCTGCGCGCGCTCGCCGGGCCGATGCCGGGGATGAGCTGGGCCACGCGGAAGCCGGCCAGGCGGCTGCGCGGGTTCTGCACCCAGCGCAGCACCGACAGCAGGTCCTTCACGTGCGCGGCCTCCAGGAACTTGAGGCCGCCGAACTTGACGAAGGGGATGTTGCGCCGGGTCAGCTCCAGTTCCAGCGCGGCGCTGTGGTGGCCGGCGCGGAAGAGCACCGCCTGCCGGGTCAGCCGCAGGCCGGCCTCGCGCTGGGCCAGCACGGCATCGGCTACCCAGGCGGCCTGTCGCATCTCGTCTTCCACCGTGATGAGCTGCGGGCGCTCGCCGGCCTGGTCGGTCCAAAGCTCCTTGGCGTGGCGCTCGGCGGCCAGGCCGATCACTGCGTTGGATGCGTCGAGGATGGGCTGGGTGGAACGGTAGTTGCGCGTCAGCGTGATCACGCGCGCCGGCGGCGTGAACAGCGCGGGGAAGTCGAGGATGTTGCGCACCTCGGCCGCGCGGAAGGCATAGATGGACTGCGCGTCGTCGCCCACCACCGTCAGGCCGCGGCCGTCGGGCTTGAGGCCCAGCAGGATGCCGGCCTGCAGGCGGTTGGTGTCCTGGTATTCGTCGACCAGCACGTGGTCGAAGCGCGCGCCGACGGCCTGCGCGATGGCCGGCTCCTCCATCATGCGGTGCCAGTAGAGCAGCAGGTCGTCGTAGTCCAGCACCTGCTGCTGCTGCTTTTCGTCGACGTAGGCGCGGAACAGGCGCTTGAGCTCTTCCTCCCAGCCCAGGCACCAGGGGTGCTGCTCGCGCACCACCTGCTCCACCGGCAGGCAGGCGTTCACCACGCGCGAATAGACCGTGAGGCAGGTGCCCTTGAGCGGGAAGCGCTTCTCGGTGGCGGCAAAGCCCTGCTCCTGACGCACCATGCCCATCAGGTCCTCGGCGTCGCCGCGGTCGTGGATGGTGAACTGCGGCGACAGCCCCACCGACGGCGCGTATTCGCGCAGCAGCCGCGCGCCCACGCTGTGGAAGGTGCCGGCCCAGGGCAGGGAGGGCGCCTGCTGCGTGGCGCCGAAGCCCAGCGCCGCATGCAGCACGCGGCCCACGCGCCGCTCCATCTCGTGCGCCGCGCGGCGCGAAAAGGTCAGCATCAGGATGCGGTTGGGATCGGCGCCGTCCTGCACCAGGCGCGCCACGCGCGAGGCCAGGGTCATGGTCTTGCCGGTTCCCGCGCCGGCGATCACGAGCAGCGGGCCGGGTGTGGCCTCGCCGCGGCCGTGCTCGACCGCCGCGCGCTGCTCGGCGTTGAGGCTGGCGTAGGGGTCCGGGCGGGGGGCAGGAGCGATGGTCATGCGGGTACGGCGGTAAGGCTACGATACTGTACATGCATACAGACACCGGCCTGGCCGACGCCTCCCCGCGCGTGCTGATGGGCACCGCCTCCTGGACCGACCCGACGCTGATCGCCTGCGGCCGCTTCTATCCGCGCATGCAGATGAGTGCCGAGGAACGCCTGCGCTTCTATGCCGGCGTCTTCCCCCTCGTCGAGGTCGACTCCAGCTGGTACCGGCTGCCGTCGGCGCGCCTTGCGCGGCTGTGGGCCGAGCGCACGCCCGAGGGCTTCACGATGAACGTGAAGGCCTTCCGCCTTTTCACCGGGCACCGCACCGCGGCCGAGGCGCTGGACACCGACATCCGCGCCGCACTGGGCCTGCAGGACGGCGATTCCTTCCACTACGCGGACCTGCCGCAGGAGGTCAACGACGAACTGTGGCGTCGCTTGCGCGAAGCCGTCGTCCCGCTGGCGGCTGCGCGCCGGCTGGGGCTGGTGCACCTGCAGTTCGCCTCCACCCTGCGGCCCGACGTCCGCGGCATCGCGCACGTCGAGCACTGCGTCGAGCGCCTGGCCGGCTTCACGCCCAGCGTCGAGTTCCGCCACCGCAGCTGGTTCGATGGCGCCCAGCGCGAACGCACGCTGGAGCTGCTGCGCACGCTGGGCGCCGTGCACACCGTCGTCGACGCGCCGCAAGGCCCCGACAACACCGTGCCCGCTGTCTGGGCGGTCACGCACCCGCGCTACGCGCTGCTGCGCCTGCACGGCCGCAACGCCGCCACCTGGAACCTGCGCGGAGCGGCCGCCTCGTCCAGCCGCTTCGACTACAGCTACACCGCGGCCGAGCTGGCCGAACTGGCTGCGGCCATCCGGCGCCTGCAGCGCCACCGCGAGACGCATGTGGTGTTCAACACCAACATGGAAGACAAGGGCCAGCGCAGCGCACTAGGGCTGCGCGAGGCGCTGCAGGCCGCCTGAGAACAGCGCCGGCGGCGGTACTAGTCGCCTGCCGCCGGGCTACAGCCGCGCGGCCGGAAGCCGAATATCCGGCGCCGGTGCGCCCATAAGGGCCCACCGCGCCCGATCGAGGCCGTCGCCCGGCGCCGGCCTTCCTTCCAGTCCCACCAGGGGCAGTGGCTCGGCCCCGTCCGACGACACGCTGCCCAGCCAGGCAGATGTCCAAGATCGTCGTCCCCGCCCTGCTGCTCGGCCTCGCGTCGCTGACGCACGCGGCCCGCCCCCTGACCACCGAAGATGCCGGCGTGCTCGCCGCGCACGCCTGCGAATGGGATTCGTCGGTGGCGCAGCTGCGCACCCGGGGCTCGGCGACCCAGAACGCCTGGAGCACGCAGATCGGCTGCGGCATCGGTTTCGACACCCAGGTGGCGCTGGCCTACAGCGGCGCGGAATCCGACGGCGAGCACGCCTATGGCCTGACCCTGGGCGGCAAGACCGGCCTGGCCGATGGCGGAGACGCCACCGCCTCCTGGGCCGTCGCCTGGGGCGCCACCTTCGTGCGGCAGGGCGACCTGCCGCTGTATTGGGACGCGGCCTACCTGAACCTCGTGTTCTCCAAGCCGCTGTCCGAAAGTCTGACGCTGCATGCCAACTTCGGCTGGCTGCACAGCCATGTCGAGCACCACGACCGGGCGACCTGGAACCTGGCCGGGGAATATGCCCTCACCCCGCAGCTGGACGCCACGGCGGAGATCTACGGCTACGGCAGCCAGCGGCCCTGGCTGGCCGCCGGCCTGCGGCTGGCCGCCAGCCAGAGCATCAGCCTGAACGCCTCCTATGCCTTGCAGCGGGGGCGTGAACGGACCGGTCTTCTGACGCTCGGCCTGGTGTTCGCCTTCTGACACCCGCCTCCCTACCCACCTCCAAGAACATCACCATGCCTTCCCTGAGCAACCTGAAAAACCTGAGCTTCGGCAAGCGCATCGGCGCCGCCTTCCTGCTGATCGCCGCGCTTCTGGCCTTGCTGGTCGGGCTGGGCCTGCGGGAGCTGCAGGCCGTGCATGTGGGCGTGATCGACCTGAGCCAGGACGACATGGTGAAGATCGAATACGTGACGCAGATGGAAGACGCCGTGCAGGACATCGGCATCGCCTTGCGCAATGCGGCCTACGGGACCGAGCCGGCCGCAGTCGAGGCCGAGTACAAGACCGTCGCGGCCAATACCCAGCAATACGACGAAGCCGCGCGGCGCATGAGCCAGGCTGCCGAAGAGCCGGCGATGAAGAGCGCGCTGGGCCAGGTCGCGACGGCGCGCAGCGGCCATGCGGCAGCGGTGTCCGACATCCTGGCCTTGCGCCGCGAGGGCCGAACTGCCGAAGCGCAGGCCCTGGTCTACAGCCGCCTCAACTCGATCGAGGATGCGCTGCTGGAGGCCACCAGCCGGGTGACCGACCTGCAGACGGCCTACGCGAAGGACAGCGTCGCCGAGGCGAATCGCGTCAGCGACCGGGCCGCAGCCGAGCTGCTGGGCCTTGGAGCAGGCGTCCTGGTGCTGCTGGGCGGCATCGGCGTGTGGCTGACGCGCGCGATCACACACCCCATCCACGAGGCCGTACGCATCGCGCGCACCGTGGCCGCCGGCGACCTGACTTCACGCATCGACACCACGCGCCAGGACGAGGCCGGGCAGTTGCTGCTGGCCCTGCAGTCGATGAGCGACAGCCTGACGCAGGTGGTCAGCGCGGTGCGCGACAGCAGCGAGGGCATCGCCACCGGATCCAGCGAGATCGTTATCGGCAACCACGACCTGAGCCAGCGCACCGAGGAACAGGCCAGCAACCTGCAGCAGACCGCCGCCTCGATGGAGGAACTCACCGGCACGGTGCGCACCAATGCCGACGCCGCACGCCAGGCCACCGAGCTGGCCAGCAGCGCCAGCGGCGTCGCCGCCCAGGGGGGGCAGAAGATGGGTGAGGTGGTGCAGACCATGGGTGCCATCTCGGCTGCCAGCAAGAAGGTGGTCGACATCATCGGCGTCATCGACGGCATAGCCTTCCAGACCAACATCCTGGCCTTGAACGCAGCGGTGGAAGCCGCGCGGGCCGGGGAGCAGGGCCGGGGGTTCGCGGTGGTGGCCAGCGAGGTGCGCAACCTGGCCCAGCGCAGCGGCCAGGCGGCGCGCGAGATCAAGACGCTGATCAACGACAGCGTCGAGAAGGTCGAGGCCGGCAGCCGGTTGGTGGACGACGCCGGCCGGACCATGGACGACGTCGTACGCCAGGTCGCGCGCGTCAGCGATCTGATTCAGGGCATCGGCCGAGCCACCCAGCACCAGACCTCGGGCATCACGCAAGTCAACGAAGCCGTGACCCAGCTCGACCGGGTGACGCAGCAGAACGCGGCCCTGGTTGAAGAATCGGCGGCTGCGGCGGAAAGCCTGAAGCAGCAGGCCAGCCAATTGGTCGAGTCGGTTGCCGTCTTCAAGCTGAAGACGGCCTGAGCCTGGCCGGCGGACGGGCCTGGACGGCTGCAACGCCCCTGCGGGGGCGCGCACCAATAGCCGGAACGACAATTCGTTTCCGTCGTCCCCGAGAAGGCGGCGGAATAATTTCTGCTGCCCGACTTGGCGGTATCCGGTAATTTCTACCGGTGTAGTTCGGGCGCAAAAAAATGCTCACGGAAGTTGCGCGGCTAATTAGCCATGGTAACTTCGCCCCCCAACTGCAATTGCACAATTCCAATTCTGCAGTCATGAACGGCGCGGAGCAGATCGGCCAGCAAGAACCCGAAAAGAGAGGCCGCGCCGGCTTCGTCGCCACCCACAGGAGAACCTCTCTGATGAGCAAGAGCTACCAAGATATTCAAAAGCAGATCGAAGCCCTGAAGCGCGAAGCCGAGAAGCTCAAGCGCAAGGAAATCGAAGGCGTGATCGATCGCATCAAGGAAGCCATCGTCACCTATGAGCTGACTGCTGCCGACCTCGGCCTGACCGGGGTACGCGGCAAGCGAGGCCCGGGCGGCAAGGCGCGTGGCGCCAAGGCGGCGCGCGCGAAGGCCGGCGGTGCGGTGAAGTTCCGCGATGCCGAGGGCAATACCTGGGGCGGCCGTGGTCCGCGCCCGCTGTGGCTGCGCGAGGCGCTGGCCGGCGGCAAGCAATTGCAGGACTTCGCCGTCTGACGCGGCGCGGAGCGCAGCCGGGTTCCCTGGCTCAGGGATAGAGCCCGCGCTCCTGCCGCGCCATCAGGATGCGTTCGCAGGCCACCGCGAAGGTGGCCGTGCGCAAGGTGATGCGATGCTGGTCTGCGGTATCCCAGATCTTGCGCAACGCATCCACCATGATCTTGTCCAGGCGCAGGTTGATCTCGTCCTCGCTCCAGAAGAAGCTGGAGAAGTCCTGGACCCATTCGAAATAGCTCACCGTCACGCCGCCTGCATTGCAGATGACGTCAGGCACGACGAGCACGCCGCGTTCTCGCAGCACGTCGTCGGCCGCCGGTGAAGTCGGGCCGTTGGCGCCCTCCAATACCAACTTCGCGCGGATGCGCTCGGCGCGCTGCGCAGTGATCTGGCCTTCCAGCGCGGCCGGAATCAGGATGTCGCAATCGACGTCCCAGAAAGACTCGTTGTCCAGCGACTCGCATGCGCGGAAATTGCCGATGCCGCCTTCACGGTGCGCCTGCGGCACCAGCTCGGACATGTCCAGCCCGCCGGGGTTGGCGATGCTGCCGGTGTGGTCCTGCACCGCGACGATCTTCGCGCCCGCGCCGGTGAACAGTTCCGCCGCCGCCGAGCCCACGTTGCCGAAGCCCTGCACCGCCACGCGCGCACCGTCCAGGTTCAGACCCAGCCGGCGCGCGGCCTCGCGCCCGGTGACGAAGACGCCGCGGCCGGTGGCCTTGACGCGGCCCAGCGAGCCGCCCAGGTGCACCGGCTTGCCGGTGACCACGCCGGTGGCCGTGTGGCCGATGTTCTCGGAATAGGTGTCCATCATCCAGGCCATCACCTGGGCATTGGTGTTGACGTCGGGCGCGGGAATGTCGCGCTGCGGGCCGATGATCAGGCCGATCTCGCTGGTATAGCGGCGCGTCAGGCGCTCCAGCTCCTTGATCGACAGCTTCTTCGGGTCGACGCGCACGCCGCCTTTGGCGCCGCCATAGGGCAGGTTGACCGCGGCGTTCTTCACCGTCATCCAGGCCGACAGCGCCATCACCTCCTCCAGCGTGACGTCCGGGTGGTAGCGCACGCCGCCCTTGCCCGGGCCGCGCGCCAGGTTGTGCTGCACGCGGTAGCCCTCGAAATGGGCCAGGGTGCCGTTGTCCAGCTCGATGGGGACGTCGACCACCAGCGCACGCTTGGGGCGCCTGAGCGTCTCGGCCAGGTGGGCCAGGCGGCCCAGGTAGGGCAGCACACGGTCCACCTGCGCCAGGTAGGTGGACCAGGGGTTGTCGGGGCGGTGCTGGACGTAGGAAAGCGGCTGGGTCATCGCGGCGTCTCTCTCTGGCTGCATCGATGCAGCCCAGTATCGGCCGCTGCAGGGTGCGTTGCTCGGGTGGGCTACTAGCTGCGACCGCAGCACGCAGCGCACTGCATCACGGCCGTTCAGTATTTGAGCTCGTAGCGCTGCCCGCGCCCGGCCAGGATCACCGACTTCAGGCCGATGCGCTCGATGGTCACGCCGGCCGCCGGCTGGTCGCCCTCGCGGAAGACCTGGCCGTTGATGAAGACGATGCGGCTGGCCGGGTTGTCCGAGTAGCGCGAACCGCTGACCGCCAGGCTGCGGCGCAGGTCATCTGGCAGTTCCTGCGTCGCAGCGGCGGATGCTGTGGGTGCGGGTGCGGGAGCCGTGGGAGCCGAGGGGGGGGCTGCCACCGCAGGCGCCGGCGCCGGACGCGGCGCGGCCGACGGCAAGGGCGCGGCTGCCAGCGGCGCCGGAGCGGGCGCCGGGACGGGGGCAGGCGCAAGGGCCGGTCGAGCCGGCTGCGGCATGCCCTGCTGCACGGGCGGCGGCATGCCGCCGTCGCCCTGCCCCGTCATGGGCGGGCGCATGCCCGCATGGCCCTCGCCGGGCAGGCCCTGTGGTGGACGATCGCCCGGCCCCGGCCGGCCGGGGCGGGCTTCGCGCGACGCGTCGGCCTCGCTGCTGCTGCTGCTGGCGCTGCCACCCAGAAACTGCCAGCCCAGCGACAGCAGCAGGGCCGCCGACAGGCCGATCACCACCCAGCGCATCGGCTGGCCCTGGGCCGCAGCGGCGGAGGCGCCGCGCGGCGCCTCGTCGTCCTCGTCTTCATCCGCGAGTTGCGGCGGCGGCGCCATGTGGATGCTGGGTGCGGCGCCACGGTCTCTTTCGGCCTTGGCCCGCTTCAGTGCGTCGAGGATGTAGGACATCGAGGCCTCACTTCTCGGCGATGAGCCGCGGCTCGTCGGTGCCGGTGGCGCGGTTGATCTGCATGAAGGTCATCGGCCCGGCCATGCCGTCGGCCTTCAGGCCCTGGGCCTGCTGGAAGGCCGCCACCTTGGCCGACAGCGAATGATCGAAACGGCGCCCGCCGGCCGGCGGCGCCTCGTTGTGCAGCACGGCCAGGCGCTGGCCCAGCCAGTCCACGACCGGTCCGGACTCACCGCCGACGAGCTTGTCCGAGTAACCCGGCGGCGAACGCCAGAAGGTGGCGAACTCACCGCGCCAGTTGCGCGCCAGCGCGACCAGCGACACCGTCTGGGTGCGGCCACCCGCGCGCAAGGTCGCGTTCTGCCCGGCCAGCCGCGTCAGCAGGGCATAGGCGACCTGGCCGTTGCCGTCGTGCAGGGTCAGCATGGCCGGGCGGTCGAGCTGGCGCAACTGGGCCAGCCCGCCGTTGTTGCGGAAGCATTGCACCTGCTGCTCCCGGGCGACGAGGCAGGGATCGCCGGCGTCCAGCGCCAGCTTCCACAGCGATCCCAGTTCGCGCCAGGCATCGGCCTCGTTGCGCAGGTAGGTGTCCAGGACCTGGCTGGCAGCCGCGGCCGGCGTGGCGGCCGCGATGGCGGAAGAAGCCGCGCTGGCCGACGCCGATGCGGCCCCGGCCACGCGCGGCGCGGCGGGCGAGGCCGCCCGGGGGGCGACGGCGGGGGGCGCTTCCGCCTGCGTACCGTGGCCGCGGTCCATCGCGACCGTCGCGACGCCGAAGAGCACGGCGCCGGCCACCAGGCCCAGGCCACCGCCCAGCGCCAGGCCGCGCCAGCGCGACGTGCCGGGTGCGCCCTCGGCGCGGCCGCGCCTGCCTGCCGACGGTTCGGCCGGCGGCGGCAGCGCGCCGCCGAAGACCTCGCCGGCGGCCTTGTCCACCACCGCCGCGGTCACCCGCGCGCGGCCCTCGGCGTAGGCGCCCAGCAGCGAGCGGTCGCACAGCAGGTTGATGCGCCGGGGCACGCCGCGCGTGAGCTGGTGGATGCGCGCCAGCGCGTGGCGATCGAAGAGCTTGTTGTTGTCCAGGCCCGCGACGCCCAGCCGGTGGCGGATGTACTGCGCAGTCTCGGCCTCGGACAGCGCCTCCAGGTGGAAGCGCGCGATCACGCGCTGGGCCAGCTGCTCCAGCTCGGGGCGGGCCAGCATGTCGCGCAGCTCGGGCTGTCCGATCAGGATGATCTGCAGCAGCTTGCGCTCGTTGGTCTCCAGATTGGTCAGCAGGCGCAGCTGCTCCAGCACCTCGGCCGACAGCATCTGGGCCTCGTCGATGATCAGCACGTTGTTCTGCCCGACGGCGTGCGTCTTCAGCAGGAACTCGTTGATCGGGTCCAGGTAGTCCTTCACCGTCTCCACGCCCGGGCCCTGGTGTCCGTGCGGGATGCGGAACTCCTCGCACACCGTCTTCAACAGCTCGTGCACGGTGAGCTTGGGGTTGAAGATGTAGGCGACGTTGCAGCGCTTGGGGATCTGCTCGAGGAAGCAGCGGCACACCGTCGTCTTGCCCGCGCCGATCTCGCCGGACAGCAGCACGAAGCCGCCGCCGCTGCGCACGCCGTAGAGCAGGTGCGCCAGCGCCTCGCGATGGCGCTCGCTCATGAACAGATAGCGCGGGTCGGGCGCGATCGAGAAGGGCTCTTGCTTCAGGCCGAAGAAAGATGCGTACATGGGCCTCTTTTGGGCGGTGGGCAACGGCGGGCCACGCAGTCTATCCCCGGGCCGCCCGCGCTCGGTGCGACGCCTGCGCAGCGCGCGCTCGCATGAGCCGGATGGACCGCAGGAGGCGGCACCTCGCGCAGGCATGTCGTGCCGTTGCAGGTGCATTCACAGCCACGCCGAGGCTGGCTCACAACATGCGTCGAACGTAACAAGACGGGAGGCGATGACAAAGCTCACGCCACACGCGTCGCACCAGGGCAATCGCCCCCTGATGTCGGTGTCGCCCCTTGGCAGGAGGGATGACCGCAGGTGTATGCATTCGTATCATCCCGTTACACATTGACCGACCCCCTTCAACCAACGGGATTCCTGCGGCCCACCGAGCAGTACAGCGGCCGCCAAACGCGATACGGGCACCAGTCGTGAAACCATCTGCCGCCTTCCTCCCCTCATCGCCGGACCAGCCCCAGTCCGTCGATGCCGCCACCCTCATCGTCGCCCACCTCGAAGCGCTGGGCGTCGAATACGTCTTCGGCGTGCCCGGCGGCGCCATCGAGCCGCTGTACAACGCGCTGGCCGTCAGCGCACGCCGGGGGGGCGTGCGCCCCGTGCTGGCGCGGCACGAAGCCGGCGCCGCCTTCATGGCCGATGGCTATGCGCGCGAGACCGGCAAGCTCGGCGTGTGCTGCGCCACCTCCGGCCCCGGCGCCACCAACCTGCTGACCGGCGTGGCCTGCGCCTACGACAACAGCGTGCCGCTGCTGGCCATCACCGGCCAGCCCTCGCTGCCGCTGTTCGGCCGCCGCGCACTGCAGGAATCGGCCTGCACCGGCGTCAACACCGTGGGCATGTTCCAGCACTGCACGCGCTACAACACCCTGGTCTCCCACGCCGACCAGCTGGAAACCAAGCTGGTGACCGCGCTGATGCGCGCATCACAACCGCCCGTGGGCCCCGTCCACCTGTCGATCCCGGTGGACCTGCTGCGCAGCCAGGTGCAGCCGCGCATGCTGGCCCACGGCCTGCGCGACCTGCTGCGCAAGCCTTCCATCGTCGACGAGGACGCGGTGCGCAGCCTCTTCGCCGCCATCCGGCGCAGCCGCAAGCTGATGCTCATCGTCGGCGGCGGCTGCGGCGAGGCCATCGACGCGCTGATGCACTTCGCCGAGCTGACGAACTCCGACTTCGTCACCACGCCCGACGCCAAGGGCCTGATCAACCCGCACCATCCGTTGTACCGCGGCGTCTTCGGCTTTGCGGGGCATGCCTCGGCGCAGCTGGCGCTCAACGACGGCGTGGACCTGACCCTGGCCGTCGGCACCACGCTGGGCGAATGGACCAGCGCCGCCTGGAGCGAGAGCGTGCTCAACCGCCGCCTCGTGCACATCGACGACACCGACGAGCACCTGCTGCGCTCGCCCATGGCCCAGCAGCACGTGCGCGGGCGCATCCGCACCGTCTTCGAGTGCCTGCTGGACCTGATGCACATCGAGCAGGCCGCACTCGGCCTGCCCTGGCAATCGGCCGAACGCACCGGCGTGGTCCATCCACGCGTGATGCTGCGCGAGCCCGAGAAGCTGATGGCCCCCGAGACCCCCATCAAGCCGCAGCGCCTGATGGCCGAGCTGTCGCGCCGCTTCCCGCCGACCACGCGCTTCGTTGCCGACGCCGGCAACAGCACCGCCTGGGCCATCCACTACCTGGAGATGCGCAACCGCCGCAGCGGCGCGGCCAGCGTGCGCCCGGGCGAGCGCCGCCACGATCACGCCGGCTGGCTGCGCGTGCTGATGGACTTCGCGCCCATGGGCTGGGCCATCGGCGCGGCCGTGGGCATCGCGCGCGGCAAGCCGGAATGCCCCGTCGTCTGCATCACCGGCGACGGCAGCTACCTGATGAACGGGCAGGAGATCACCGTGGCCGCGCAGGAGCATCTGCCGGTGATCTTCGTGATCCTCAACGACGCGGCCCTGGGCATGGTCAAGCACGGCCAGCGTCTGGCCGGCGCCGAACGCGTGGCCTTCGAGCTGCCGTACGTGGACTACTCGCTGATGGCCCAGGCCATGGGCATCCCCGGCTACGTGATCGAGTCGCCCGAGGACTTCGACGAGCTGGACATGGAGGCCCTGCTCTCGCGTCCGGGGCCGACGCTGCTGGACGTGCGCATCGACCCCGAGGAAGTGCCGCCGATGAACCTGCGCATGCAGACCCTGGACACCTCGCGCGGCGACGACGAGCCGGACACCGACCGCCGGCCCGAGCTGGAGAACGTGCGATGAGCGTGTCCCCCATCCACACGCGGATCTGGCAGGAGGAGGCCGAGGCCGACAACCCCTTCGCCACGCGCAGCGCGCACTGCCACGGCTACGACGTCTACGGCCGCATGCTGGGCCGCGCCGGCTGGGCCGACATGGTCTACCTCCTGTTCCGCGGCGAAGCGCCCACGAGGGAGCAATCGCGCCTGCTGGAGACGCTGGCCGTCGCGCTGGCCAACCCGGGCCCGCGCGAGCCTTCGGTCTACGCCGCGATGTGCGGCGGCATCGGCGGCTCCCCCGCCGCCGCCAACCTGATGGCCGCGCTGGCCGTCGGGGCCGGCGCCAGCGGCGGCGCGCAGGAGGTCTTCCGCGCGATGACGCATTGGACCGAATGCGGCGACGACCCCGCGCAATGGATGGCCGTGTGGCTGCGCCGTGTCACCAAGCTGGAGCCCCTTGCCGACGACACCTGGCCGCAGCCCGAGCACGCCGCCGGCTTCGACCCCAACGGTGCCACGACGCCGACCATCGTGCTGCAGGCGCTGGAAGCGTTGTCGGACGCCGCCGGCAGCGGCGCGCGCCTGCACTGGCTGCAGGACCACCGCACGACGCTGGAGTCCGCCTGCGGCCTGCCGCTGTCCATGACCGGCGTGGCCGCGGCCGCCTACGCAGACCTGGGCCTGCGCCCCGAGCAAGGCGAGATGCTCCACCTGCTGCTGCGCCTGCCCGGCGCGGCGGTGCATGCGCTTGAGCAATGGGAGGTCGGCTTCAAGCGCTTCCCCTTCCCGCCTGTCGAGCTGCTGGACGATCCGGCCACGAAGGCTGCCCCGCACGAGCAGGAGGCCGCATGAACGGCTCCGACACCATTGCCCCCCGCCCCGCGAAGCTGCTGCCTCATGTCGACAAGCTGGTCACCTCCGTCGGCGCGGCCTGGCCCGGCACGCGCGCGGTCTTCCGCGGCCACGACCTGCACAAGGACCTGCCCGGCATCGCCTGGTTCGACCTCTGCGCCCTGGGCGCCACCGGTCACCGCCTGAGCCCGCAGCAGCGCCAGCTGATGGAGGCGATCTGGGTCTGGACCAGCTATCCCGACGCCCGCATCTGGAACAACCGCGTCGCCGCGCTAGGTGGCACGGCGCGCACGACGCCCACGCTCGCGTTGGCCGCGGCCAACGCGGTGTCGGAGGCCACGATCTACGGCCGCCGCAACGAGTTCAAGGCGCTGGCCTTCTTCAAGCGCGTGCACGCCCGCATGCAGGAGGGCGCGACGCTGGCCCAGGCGCTGGACGAGCACCTGAGGACGCAGGGCAAGCTGCCCGGCTACGGCCGCCCCATCGCCGCCCACGACGAGCGCATCCCGCCGACGATGAAGCTGGCGCGCGAGCTCGGCGTGGCCGACGGCCCGCACGTCACGCTGGCCTTCGAGATCGAGCGCCACCTCAAGGAGCTGGGCAAGCCGCTGCAGATGAACCTGGGCGCGCTGGTGTCGGCCTTCGGCGCCGACTTCGGCTTCACGCCGCGCGAGTTCAACCTGTATTGCTTCGCCGGCTTCACCGGCGGCATGCAGCCGGTGTATCTGGAAGCGGCCGACAAGCCGCCGGGCAGCGTCTTCCCGACGCCCGTGGGCAGCGTGGCCTACAGCGGCGTGGGCCGGCGGGAGTGGCCCGGGGCCTGAGTCAGACCGGGCGGGCGGCCCGCGCCCGGCCGTCTTCCAGACAGCCGCGGATCTCGGCCAGCAGCTGATGCGGCTCGATGGGCCGGTAGAGGAAGCGGTCGGCGCCCAGCGCCAGGCCTTCCTGCCGCACCACCGGATCCCAGTGCGTGGCGGTGATGAACATGAAGGGCACCGTGCGCAGCTCCTCGCGGGCACGCACCATGCGCAGGAAGTCGAAGCCGTGCGCGGTGGTCAGGCCGACGTCGGACAGGATGAGGTCCGGGCGGCGCGCCAGCGCCAGCTCGAAGGCCTCCTGTATCTCACTGGTGGTGATGGTCTTGTAGCCCAGCGGCCTGAGCAGGTCACGCTTGAGCTCGAGGTTCAGGTCCTGGTCGTCCAGCACCAGGATGGTCGCTCCGCGCAGCGTCGCGCTGGGGGGGGGTTCGTCCGGCCGGGACAAGGCCTCAGGCTCCTCAGGTGCAAGCGCCATCCAGGTCGCCACGGTGTCGGCCAACGCGGCCGGATCGATAGGCTTGGTGAGGTAGCCGTCGAAGCCGGCGGCCATCACCTTCTCGCGGTCGCCCACCATCGCATAGGCGGTCACGGCGACCAGCGGCACACAGGCAAGTTCCGGATCGGACTTGAACTGCCGCGCCAGGTCGTAGCCGTCCATGCCCGGCATCTGGATGTCGCACAGCACCAGGGCCGGGCGCTGCATGCGGGCCTGGGCCAGGCCGTCCTCGCCCCGCATGGCCGCCACCGGCTCCCAGCCGAAGGCGCGCAGCGCGTAGTCCATCAGGTCCAGGTTCACCTGGTTGTCCTCGATGACGAGGATGCGCTTGTTTGTCATGCCGATTCCTCTTTGCGCAGCAAGACGAAGGCGAAGCGGCTGCCGGTCCCGGGCTGGCTCTCCAGCCGGATGCTGCCGCCCAGCACCGCCGCGAGCTTGTTGCACAGGTACAGGCCCAGGCCCGTGCCCTCGATCGCCGGCGAGATGTTTCCGACCTGGGTGAATGCCTGGAAAAGCCGCGCCTGGTCTTCCTGGCTGATGCCCACGCCGGTGTCGACGACGGCGACCTCCGTCAGCACGCCGCCTTCCTGGGCGCGTTGCGCCAGCTCGATGCGCACCATGCCGCGCTCGGTGTACTTGATCGCGTTGTTCACCAGGTTGATGAGGATCTGCTGCAGCGCGCGGCGGTCGGTGGGCACGCACACCTCCGCGGCGGGCAGGACGGCCTCCAGCTGCAGCCCCTTCGCCTGGGCCGCCGGGCGCAGCGTGGCCTCCACCTCGCGCACCACCTGCTGCCAGACCACGGGCTCGACCGCCAGCTCGATGCGCTCGGACTCGATGCGCGCCAGGTCCAGCAGGTCGTTGATCAGCGACAGCAAGTGCTTGCCGCTGGACTGGACCGCGGCGAGCTGGCGTTCCTGGTCGGCCGTCAGCGGGCCCGGCAGCTTCATCAGCATCAGGCCGGTGAAGCCGATGATGGCGTTCAGCGGCGTGCGCAGCTCATGGCTCATGCTGGCCAGGAAGCGGTTCTTCGCACGGCTGGCGCGCTCCAGCTCGTCGTTCTTCTCGCGCAGGGCCAGCTCGAAGCGCTTGCGTTCGGTGATGTCGCGGATGGCTGCGCTGACCAGCAGGCCCTCCTCGGTCTCCAGCGGGCTGAGGCTGATCTCCACCGGGAACTCGCTGCCGTCGCTGCGGCGGCCGAAGAGCTCCAGCCCCGCGCCCATCGGCCGCATGCGCGGGTCGGCGAAGTAGCTGCCGCGGTGCTCCGGGTGCCGGTCACGGAAGCGCTCGGGCACCAGGATCTCGATGGGCTGGCCCAGCAGCTCGCCGCGCTGCCAGCCGAAGAGCTTCTCCGTCTGCGAGTTGGCCAGCACGATGAAACCGCGGCGGTTGACGATGACCATGGCATCGGGCGCGGACTCCAGCAGGCTGCGGAACTTGCGCTCGGCCTTGCGCCGGTCGCCGATGTCGCGGATGACGCTCATCACCAGCAGGCCGATCTCGGTGTCCAGCGGCGACAGGCTGATCTCGACCGGGAACTCCTCGCCGCTCTTGCGCAGTCCGTGCAGTTCCAGCTCGGCGCCCATCTTGCGCACGCGCGGCGCGGAAAGGTAGCCCGCGCGGTGGCCCACGTGCTGGCCGCGGAAGCGGCCCGGCAGGAGCATCTCGACCGAGCGGCCCAGCAGCTCGTCGCGCTGGAAGCCGAAGACCTCCTCGGCGCGGCCGTTGACCAGGATGATGTGGCCGGCGTCGTTGACGATGACGATGGCGTCGGGCGTGGACTCGGTCAGGTCACGGTAGCGGCGCTCGATCAGCTGCGCGTCGCGCAGCACCTTCATCGCGGTGATGTCCACCAGCCGGTGCAGCACCGCCGAGGCGCCCCAATGCGTTTCGTGGAGCTCGCGCGTGGCCAGGTGGACGTAGATGAGCTCGCCACCCTTGCGCCGGCGCACGGCTTCCTCGCCGCCTTCGGCCGCCCGCGTCGGGGCGGCGTGTCCGTGCGGCATCACCAGCGCGGACAGCTCGGCGCCTTCGGCCTCCTGCGGGGAATAACCCAGCATCACCTGCGCGCCCGGGCTCCAGAACAGCACCGTGCCCTCGGGCGTGGTGACGATCATGGCATCCGGAGACTGCTCGACCAAGCTGGAATACAAATCGCCCACCGCCCACCCGCTTTTTGCAGCCGTGACCGCCGCCTGGGGGCGGACGCGGCACGTATTTGTCGTGTCGGGAAACCAGGCGGAAGGACTGTAGGCCGCGACCGACCGACGGGCAAGCCGTGTTTTTCCGGCGCGCGCTCAGGCCGTGGACGAATGCCGCAGCGCCTGCTGCAGCCACTGCGCCACACGCTGCACCTGCGGGCGAGCCCGCGCGGGCCCGGACCACACGAGGTAGCAGCCCGCTCCCTGCGCCTCGAACCGGCCCAGCACCGGCTGCAGCCGGCCTTCCTCCAGCCAGGCGTCGACCTGCGGCGCACGCCCGATGGCCACGCCCGCACCTTCGGCTGCGGCCTTCAACGCGTGCTCGTACTGCGAGAAGCGGAAGCGCGGCTGCGCCGCGGGGGCGGTCCAGCCCAGCAGTTGCTGCCAATGCTCCCAGCTCAAGCCGCCTTCGCGCGAGATCGCGTGGTCGAAGACCAGCAGCGGCACGCCCGCCAGGTCCGCCGGCTCGCGGATGCGCGCGGCCAGCCCGGGCACGGCGACCAGGAACAGGCGTTCGCGGCACAGCAGCGTCCAGCCCCCCGCGGCGCGTTCGGGTGGCGACAGGCGCACGGCCAGGTCGAAGCCGTCGCGCTCCAGCGCGAGGTGGTCCTCCGATGCATCGAGCCGGATGTCCACCTGTGGATCCAGCGCGCGCAGCGCGGCCAGGCGCGGCGCGAGCCACAGCGACGAGAAGGACGGGGGCGCGGTCAGCGAGACCACGGCACGTTCGGGTTGCGTGACGAGCCGGACAGCCTGCTCCAGGCGCAGCAGCACCTCGCGCGCGGCTTCGTGCAGCTGCCGGCCTTCGTCGGTGAGCACCAGCGCGCGCGCGCCGCGCACGAACAGCGCCCGGCCCAGCGTGTCCTCCAGCAGCCTGACCTGCTTGCTGACGGCCGACTGGGTGAGGCTCAGTTCCTGCGCGGCCGCGGTGAAGCTGCCCAGGCGAGCGGTGGATTCGAAGCCGCGCAGGCTGTCCAGCGTGAGCGACTGCAGCAGTCGTCGGGGGTCGTTGCTCATCGGCATGCCCGCGCGGCATGGCCGGCAGGAAAAAGTTTCGCGCCGCACGGATGCGCGGCGCGCCACGATTCTGCGGTCAACCCGACCAGACCTGGAGACCCGCATGCCCGACCTCGTCCTCTTCGACCGCGAACGCGACCAAGCCGTCCTGACCTTGAACCGACCCGACAAGCTCAACGCCCTGAACTACGCACTGATCGATGAGCTGATGCTGCACCTGGACGCCATCGAGGACGACGACTCGCTGCGCGGCGTGATCCTCACCGGCCGCGGAAACAAGGCCTTCAGCGCCGGCGCCGACATCGCCGGCTTCGCGCCGGACGTCATGGCCTCGAGCGACCTGGCCTGGCGGCATTTCGCGCGGCGCGGGCAGGCGATGACGCAGCGTCTGGAGAACTACGCCAAGCCGGTGATCGCCGCCGTCAACGGCCTGGCCTTCGGTGGCGGCTGCGAGACCATGGAGGCCTGCACTCTGGCCGTGGCCGCCGATCACGCGAGCTTCGCCAAGCCGGAGATCCGCCTTGGCTTCCCGCCCTGCTTCGGCGGCACCCAGCGCCTGCCGCGGCACGTGGGTCGCAAGCGTGCGCTGGAGATGCTGCTGACGGGCGACGCGATCGATGCGCGGCGTGCCCATGAGATGGGCCTGGTCAACCGGGTGGTCGATGCAGGACGCCTGATCGACGAATGCCTGGCCCTGGCCCGGCGCATCAGCCGCCACGGCCGCACCGCGGTGGCCACCACGCTGCGCGCAGCCACGCGCGGCATCAACCTGAGCATGGACGAGGCGCTGGCGGTGGAGGCCGCGCAGTTCATGCTGGCGGCAGGCACGCCGGATGCTGCCGAAGGCGTGCGAGCCTTCCTGGAGAAGCGGGAGCCGGTGTTCGGCGGCTGAACCGGGCGGGCCGCCCCGACCGACAAGGAGACCGGCCATGCATCTCGACGGTTCATGCCATTGCGGCAGCGTGCGCTTCAGCGTGCAGTCCGCCCAGCCCGTGCCCTTCATGCGCTGCTACTGCTCGATCTGCCGCAAGACGGCGGGCACCGGCGGCTATGCGATCAACCTTGCCGCGGACCACCGCACGATGAAGATCAAGGGCCGGCGCTGGCTGCGGGTCTACCGCGCGCAGCTCGTGAAGGAAGACGGCAGCACGCACACCAGCAGCGGCCACCGCCACTTCTGCGCGCGCTGCGGCACCGCGCTGTGGCTGTGGGATCCCGGCTGGCCGGGCCTCGTCCACCCGCACGCCGGGGCCATCGACACGCCCTTGCCGACCCCGCCGCAGAACGTGCACGCGATGCTGGGCTCACGCGCCGGCTGGGTGCATGTCGAGGGCCGCCCGGGCGACGAGCAATACGACCTCTTCCCGGACTTCTCCCTGGCCGAATGGCATGAGCGGCATCGGCTGACGGACCCGGGCTGAGCGCACCGCAGGCGGGGGGCGCATACTCCGCGCCCCGACTCTCCCGCCCCATCGACGATGCCCGGCTACCTGGTCAAGCAAGAGCGCATCGCCATCGCCGGTGCGGACGATCTCATCATCCGCTCGCTGCTCGACCGGCAGCAGTTCAGCGATCCGCTGGGCGAGGCCGCCCGCATGGGCATCTCCTCGGCCGCCTGGCCGCTGTTCGGCCTGCTGTGGCCCTCCGGCGCGCTGATGGCCGAGCGCATGGCCAGCCGGCCGATGCGCGGCGGCGAACGCATCCTCGAGCTGGGCTGCGGGCTGGCGCTGGCCAGCCTGGTCGGCCACCGGCGCGGCGCCGACGTCACCGCCAGCGACTGCCACCCGCGGACCGCCGGATTCCTGCGCGCGAACCTGCGCCTGAACGCCCTGCCGCCGATGAAATACCTGCACGGCCACTGGAACCCGCCGCAACCTGCGCCGCAGCGCTGCGACGGCTTCGCGCGCCGCGTGGTCGAAGGCGAGTACGACCTGATCATCGGCAGCGACCTGCTCTACGAGCGAGACGCCGGCGGCATGCTGGCGGCCTACATCAGCCGTCATGCCGCCCCCGCAGGCGAGGTGTGGATCGTCGACCCGGACCGCGGCAACCGCCCGGCCTTCAACCGCCAGATGGCGGCGCAGGGCTTCGGCCTGGCCGAGGAGCGGCTGCACCGCGCCGCCACGGCGGATGCGGTGGCCTACAAGGGGCGGCTGCTGGTGTACCGGCGGGCGGGCGTCGAGCCTGCTTGAGCGCTCCCGGGCACGCAGGCACGGAAGGTGCACCGTGCGGGTCCATGGACACCCGCACCGCCCCCACTGCGCAGCAGATCGCCGCCCACCTGCGCGCGGCCAACGCCATCGCCGCGGAGGCGCAGCGCCAGGGCCATCACCCCTTCGGCGCCGTGCTGGTCGCGCCCGACCACAAGACCGTCCTGCTGGCGCAGGGCAACGTCGACGCGATCAACCACGCCGAGGCCGTGCTGGCGCGCGAGGCGGCCCGGCGCTACACGCCGCAGCAGCTGTGGGACTGCACGCTCTACACCACGGTGGAGCCCTGCGCGATGTGCGCCGGCACGCAGTACTGGGCCCACATCGGCCGCGTCGTCTACGGCATGAGCGAGGCCGCGCTGCTGGCCATCACCGGGAACCACGCCGACAACCCCACGCTGGACCTGCCCTGCCGCGAGCTCTTCGCGCGCGGGCAGAAGGCGGTGCAGGTGATCGGCCCGGTGGCGGAGCTGGAAGAAGAGATCGCCCAGGTGCACCGGCTGTTCTGGCGGCGCGGCTGAGGGCCGGTTCAGCGCCCCTGCGCCGCCTTCAGCGCGGCGTCGGCCTGGGCCACGTCGCGGCCCAGCTCGGTGAGGTAGCGCGTGCGCTGCTCGCTGCTCCACTGGGCATCGGCGAAGGCATCCAGCACGTAACGCGCGCTGGTGTGGGCGATGCCCGCGCGGCGCGGCATCAGCGCGCGGTCGGGGAAGCGGTCCTCGATCAGGCGATAGCCGTCCACGTCGCGCAAGGTCAGCGGGAACACCGGCCCGGCGTCGCGCACCAGCTTGCCGAAAAGGGTGAGCTTCACCTGCGCCGGCCCCGCGGGCAGCTCGTCGTTGAACTGCAGCAGGGCGAAGGGCCGGCCCGTCGCGTCGTAGACACGTGCGCTGACGACATAGCGGCCGGGCTCGCGCACCTGCGCACCGAGGAAGAAGGCGAGCGAGCCCAGCTCCATCGACTCGCGCACGTCACCGGTCCAGGTGGCCGGCACCTCGGGCGTGTAGACGATGTCGAAGAAGGCGTGGCCGGGTGCACCGCCGTCGCCTGCGGCCTGCAGGTCCAGCTCGACGCGTATCGTGCCGCGCACGGCGGCGAAGCCTTGCGCCGCGGGCTGCAGCCGGGCGCTGAGCGTGCCGTCGCCCGCGATGGCATCGCCGCCGGTGCCGCGGTCGTCGAACTGCAGGGCCGCAGGCTGCGAGACGGCCGCCGCGCCGCCGGAGGGTGCCTCGCGCGCGACAGCACGCAGCACGCGCAGCGGCAGCGGCTGGCGCTGGTCGTCCACCATCGAGACCGCGAACACCACGCTGTCCTGGCCGCCGACGAAGACCCGGTCCTGGCGCGTGACGAGGTGGCGGCCGCGCAGGGGCTCGCCCTGGGCGGTCAGCAGCGGGCGGCTCTCGATCACCGGGTCGAAGGGGCGCAGCTGGTCGCGCTGTTCGGCGGCAGGGCGCGAGTCGAAGGGATAGACGGTGGCGGCCTGGTAGCTGGCCAGGCGCTGGCGCGCATCGTGCAGCGCGGCCTGCAGCTCGCGCAGGCGCTGGGCCCGCGCCGCGTCGGATTGCGGTGCCGTGGCGGCCAAGCCGGCACCGGCCAGGGCACCGGGCGGCGGGGCAGCGGGCGGTGCCGGCGCATGCATCGCGCTGGCGCCGTCGTCCCAGGCCAGCCAGCCCAGGGCGGCCGCGGCCGCCAGCAGCGCGCCGGCTGCCCAGCTGCGGGGCGTCACTTGGCGTTGGCGGCGATGTGGGCGCGGACCAGCGAGACCACGCCGGCCCAGCTGCCGTTGGCGTAGTGGTCGTAGGCCTCGGCGTCGTCACGGAAGACCACGGAATGGAAGCTCCACTTGGTGGAGCCGCCCTCGTTGGCGCCGCTGCCCAGGGTCAGGTCGTTGGCGCAGGTCCACTGGCCGGGGTTGCACAGGCGCGTGCCGCTGCTGCCCGAGGTGCCGCCGGCCGAGTGGTAGGCCACCACCGAGTCGTTCTGGCCCTTGAGCACGGCCGAGGTGACCGCGCCCTTGGCGCCGGCGTACAGGTAGAGGTTGATGCCGGCCGTCGCGTTGTGGTTGTAGAGGGCGCGTGCGGTGGCGGTCTTCAGGTCGTCGACCAGCTCCTCGTTCATCGCCCAGGCGCCGGCGTCGGCCAGCTCGGAGCCGCCGGCGGCGCCCGCGGCGACGTCCACGTACTTGATGTTCCAGCCCACCTGCTGCGCGCCGCCGGTGGCGCCCGTGCACACGCCGTCGGTGGGCACGCCGGAGGCATTGCGGGTGGAGCTGCCGTACTGCGACAGCGCATAGCCGATCTGCAGGTTGCCCGCGCTGTGCACCGCCACGTAGCACCAGTTGCTGCCGGTGCAGTAGCAGTCCAGCGCCTTGCGCACCCCGGCGTTGGTGGTGGCGATGTGGCTCTTGCCGTCCCAGTTGACGCTGATGGGCTGCACGCCGGCCGCGACGTTCAGCGTGGGCGATCCGCCCCAGTAGCTGAAGTCGGCCGGGCTGCCGAGGCTGGCGTTCGGGTTGGAACGGCCGTTGATCCACAAGGTGTAGTTGCCCGCCTGGGCCGCGCCCGCGGCGGCCAGCAGGAACACGACGATGGATGCGACGCTCGGCTTCAGCTTCATGGGGTGGCCTCTTCGGGTTGGGGCGTTGTTTGAAACGGCGCGATTGTTCTGGCGCCGCCGCCTGGCAACCACCCCTGGGTCGCGCACTACCCGGCCGGGTTATGCGGCCTACCCCGCCGCGGCAGGTGTGCCGTGCGGCATGCCCTCGTGCGTACGCGGGAACGCATCGCGCAGGGCCTGCAGCAGCTGCAGCCGGTCCAGCGGCTTGTGCATCACCGCGATTCCTTCGACCCGCGCCTCGTCGGCAACGCGCGGGTCGAGGTCGCCGGTCACCAGGATGGCGGGCAACTCGTCGCCGAACTCGTAGCGCAGCGCGGCGATGGCCTGCAGTCCCGTCTGGCCACCCAGGCGCCAGTCGCTGATCACCGCCTGCGGCCAGGCATCCTGCCGCGCGGCCTCTTCCACCGCCTGCCGCGCGCTGTCGGCGCCGATGGCGAGCCAGCCGTCGGCCTGCAGCACGGCGATCACGGCCTCGCGCACCGCGGGTTCGTCCTCCAGCACCAGCACGCAGGCGCCCTGTCCCGACAGGCCCGACTCGTCAGGCGCAGGCGCACGCGCCTGCGGCACCGCCGCTGCCAGCGGGAAGCCAAGGCCGAAGCAGGACCCGCGCCCCGTCCGCGAGCGCAGCGTGATGCAGGCGCCCGTCAGCGCCGCCAGCCGGCGCACCACGCCCAGCCCGAGGCCCAGGCCGTCCTGCGCGCGGCGCGCCTCGTTGTGGACCTGGAAGTAGTCGTCGAAGACACGCAGCCGATCCGTGCGGGCGATCCCGCTGCCGCTGTCCCACACCTGGAGCACGACCTGCGCGCCGCGCTGCCGCGCGCGCAGGTGCACGCCGCCCTGGGTGGTGTAGCGCACGGCGTTCTCCAGCAGATTGCGCAGCATGCGCAGGGCCAGCACCGGATCGGCCTGCACCCAGGCATCGCCGGCCTCGAAGGACCAGGACAGCCCGCGCCGTGCGCAGGCATGGGCGAACTCGTGATCCAGCGCGGCGAAGAGCTCGGCCACCGGCACGGGGCGCGGCTCGTGCGCCACCTTCTGGGCCTCGAGGCGGGCGACGTCGAACATGCGCTCGAAGAGCTGGCGCATGGAGTTCAGCGCGGCGCGCAGCTTGTCGGCGATTTCCACATGCGATGCAGCCTGCAGCTGGCGGCGCAGGTGATCGGCCAGCAGTTGCAGGCTGTACAGCGGCTGGCGCAGGTCGTGGCTGGCAGCGGCGAAGAACTCGCTCTTCTCGCGGTTGGCGTGCTCGGCCTCGGCCTTGGCGCGGGTGACCTGCTCCACCTTCCACGCCAGCTCGTCGACCAGCACCGCGTTGCGCCGGCGCGTGCGGGCGGCCTCGAACAGGCGCACGGAGATCGAACGCCCTGCCAGCCAGCCGTTGAGGCAGGCGGCCACCAGCAGCAGCGCGATGAAGCGGTCCGGCCCCCCGCCACGCGCCAGCAGCGCGCCGAGCACGCAGGTGACGACGGGCAGGCCGCCCACCATCGCCAGGCCCCAATCCTCGACGGCGTAGAAGGCCAGGCCGTACGTGAAGACCACCACCATGATGAGCAGCGGCAGCCGCCACTCCAGGCTCAGGTTGCCGTACAGCAGTGCGAAGAGGATGCCGCCGGCCACCGCGTGCAGTGCGCGCCAGCCCAGCAGGAGCACGCGCCAAAGCGTGTAGTTGCCGGCGTGCAGCTGCACGCGGCGAAAGTGCAGCGCCAGCGGGATCACGGCGGCCCACACCAGCAGCAGGCAGGTCCAGGGCGGCATCCACAGCCGGTCCGGCAGGCTGGACTGCGCGATCAGCGCACCCATCATCGCCAGGCCGACGATCTGCAGCGGCAGCGCCTTCGGATGCAGGCGCCAGCCGTTGCCGACGATGTCGATCCAGATGGCGGCGTCTTCCTCGGACAGGCCGCGCAGGCTCAGGCAAAGAAGACGCATGCAGGGAGGCTGTGAATGATCGCGCCTTCTCAGGGCCGGTTCGCGCAGGCCAGGATCAGGTGCACCCGGCTGTTGACGCCGAAGGCACGCAGCAGCGCACTGACGTGCAGCTTGACGGTCTCCGGGCTGATGCCCAACTCGGTGGAGATCACGTGGTTGGAATAGCCGCGCAGCAGCAGACGCAGCACGTCGTTCTGGCGCCGCGTGACTTTCACTTCCCCCGAAGACCCGCAGGCCTGGTCCGGCTTGATGCGGCTGGCAGCCTGCCACAGCAGGTCGCGCGGGAAGTAGACGCCGCCGCCGGCCAGCGCCGAGATGCCTTGCACGAACTGGTCGATCTCGCCGTGCTTGGGCACGAAGGCGGCCGCGCCGTGTTGCAGGCATTGCATCGCCAGCTCGTGGTCGTCGGTTCCCGAGACCACGCCGACGACGACGTCGGGTGCCATCGCGCGCACCCGCTGCAAGGTGGCGATGCCGCGGCTGTCGGGCAGGTGCAGGTCCAGCAGCACGGTGTCGATGGATGGCCCCTGCGGGCCGATCAGGATCGAGATGGCCTGGGCCAGGTCGCCGGCCTCGAACAGCTGGGCGTCGGGGCGCGTGCCGCTGAACACGCGCACGACGCCTTCGCGGATCAGCGCGTGGTCGTCGACGATGAGATAGCCGTTGCCCCGGCCTGTGTGTTCCCCGATGGCCATGGCGTGCCTGCTCGCGGCCCGGCGGCCGCTCCTGTGTGTTTGTTGTTGCGTTTGCGAAAAGAAGAAGTCTGCCGCCATTCGATGGCACGAATGACCTCGCGCCCGCGCCGGTACTCATCCGGGGGGATCACGCGGTACCCGTGTGTTCCTGGGGATGGACCGGCCTCTCACCACAGATGCCTGCCATCGATGACCTCGACCTTCGCCCGCTCCGCATCCCAGCCGTCGAAGAGCCGCGCATTGACGCCGATGCGCCGCGTATGACCGTCCCAGCTGCCGTCGCGCCCGAAGTCCGGGCTGTCGGACCAGGTGGCGACACCGCAGTCGCGGCAGAAGTGGTGGGCCACGAGCTTCGTGTGCCAGCGGTAGACGGCGTCGCCCGCGTCCTGCGTCACCGAGAACTGCTGCGGCGGGTAGTAGGCGAGCAACGCCCCGCGCTTGGCGCAGAAGGTGCAGGTGCAGCGTGTGAGCGCGGCAGGGATCTCGCCTTCGATGCGAAAGGCGAGCCGGCCGCAGTGGCAGCTTCCGGTGATGGGCATGAGGGCTCCTGAGGCTGTTGAGTGTCCGGCATCGGACAGCAAGCCCGGTGCCGCTCACGCTCGTTTGCCAGGTCAGGCCCCCCTCGCCACGCCGCGGGCGCGTGGCTTGCCGGATTGACCGTGTACAGACAGGGCGAGGGGACGAACGGCGACGTGCGCCCTCAAGCAGTCTGCTGGCGCGGCCGATAGTCCAGGATCGGGCAGCCTCGTGGCCGCCCTACGAACAGAAGGCTTCGCACCATGTCCTCCGTCACCAGCGCGACCACCGTGAACAATGCCTCGTCGGCCACGCCCGGCTCGGCCGGCTCCGCCGCCGCTCTGCTGGTGCTGAAGAAGTCGATGAACCTGGACGCGGCCAATGCCGCCGCGCTGATCCAGGCCCTGCCCCAGCCGGCCCAGCCTGCGCTGGCGACTTCGGGCAACCTGGGCACCAAGCTCAACACCTACGCATGAAGCAGCGGATCAGCGGCCGAACAGGCCCTTGATCACGTTGCCCACGCCCTCGACCACGCCGCCCAGGCTCACGCCCAGGGTCTCGGCCAGCCCGGCCGCGGTGCGCATCGCGAAGGCCTCGTTGAGCGAGAACTTCGGATCGTCCAGCCGGCCGTCCAGCGTGAACTGGAGCTCGATGCGCCCCTTGCGGCTCATCGCCGCGATCACCGCCTGGCGCGGCACGCCGGCAAACGTTCCCAGCACGCCGCCGCCGCTGCCCAGCTCCAGCCCGACCAGGGCGATGCTGCCCGGCGCATGCAGGTGGTTCTTCTGCACCGTGGCCTCGAAGTTCAGGTCCAGCGTGCCGCGCTTGACGCCGCCTTCGTTCAGGCGCAGCAGATAGGGCTGCAACGCGATCAGGTCCACGCCGCCCAGCTGTCCCTTGATGTGCGCATCGCGCGTGGCCGGCGTGAGGTCGCCGGAGATCGCCAGCTCGCCGTCGTGCTGCGGTCCCTTGACCACGCCGCGCACCTCCACGGCGATCGCTTCGTCCAGCGCCGGCAGCTTGAGCCTGCGCACGGTGGCGTCGATCTGCTCGAGCCGGATGCGGTGCGGCTGGCGCCGCACGCTGGCGTCGTAGAACTCGGCGACCGCGCCGACCAGCTCGACCTCGCCGACGTGGATCACCGGCACGCTGCTGCCGGATCTTTCCTCCGCGCTGGCCGCCTGCTGCGGCGGCACGGCGGCCGTGCGCTCGAACAACGCGGGCAGCAGCTTGACCTTGCCGTCGCGGCTGCGCAGCACGGAGACGTAGGCGCCCTCGATGCGCACGCTGCCCACGCGCCAATCGCCGCCCAGCAGACTGCGCAGCTGGGGCACGACCATCACGCGGGCGGCGCGCAACTCGTCCTCGGCTGGCCAGCGCCCGGGCTCGGCGCGCACGCGCAGGTCAGACAGCTCGACGCCCGACCAGCCCACCTTCAGCGCACCGACGCTGGCGCGCGGGCCCAGGGACTGCTCGATGCCGGCCTGTACGCGGCGCACCGCCACTTGGAACAACAGCGCGCCGCCGACGCCCAGCCCCACCAGGACCGCCGCGGCCACCAACCAGGTTCGCTTCTTCATGTTGGCGGAGATTCTCGCCCGCACGCCGGCCGAAAAGACAAACGCCCCGCGGGCCGCAAGCCCGCGAGGCGGTGTGCTCGGTGATGACAGCGGGGTGACTCGGCCGCGGCCTGGGCCGCTCAGCGGCGCAGGCCCAGCACCCAGGTCAGCCGGTCCAGCGGGCTGCCGCCGAGCCGGATCACCGACATCGTGGGCAGGCTGCGGCGGGGTCTCAGCGCCTGCTTCAACTCGAAGCCGGAACGCTGCAGGGCTTGGCGGACGAGGTGGGCGGGGTACTTCACGGCAGGACTCCGGTGGGGCTGGTTTGAGCGGGATCTGGGTGTGTGTTGACAGTCCCGACAGCATGCCGATGCGGCGTGCTTTCCACCATCCCCCGGGACGGTGAGAAGTACCTAAACAAAGGGGCGAGTCTTCCCCAGTCAGCCGGGGCCTACGCGCCGGCCTCCGTTGCGCCTACGCGCTGCGCCGCGGCACGACCAGCTTGCCCGTGAAGCGCTGCACGACCTCGCCGTCCTGGTTCTTCGTCTCGCTGCGCACGGTGACCATGCCGCGGTCCGGGCGCGAGCGCGAAGGGACGATCTCCAGCACCTCGCTGACCACGTGCAGCACGTCGCCCGGGCGCGTGGCGCGCGGCCAGGCGATCTCGCCCCCGGCACCCACCAGCCCGCCGGCGATGGGTACGCCGCCGTCCACCATCAGCCGCATCGTCAGAGCCGCGGTGTGCCAGCCGCTGGCGGCCAGGCCACCGAAGAAGGTGGACCGGGCCGCCTCCTCGTCGGTGTGGAAGGGCTGCGGGTCGAACTCGCCGGCGAAGCGCTTGATGTCGGCCGCGTCCAGCGACTGGCTGCGGCTGGTGAAGACCTGGCCGACGCTCAGGTCGTCCAGGTAGAGCAGTTCGCCTGCACTCATGCGCGCTCCAGCACGGTGGCGATGCCCTGCCCGCCGCCGATGCACTGCGTGGACAGCGCATAACGCGCGCCCTCGCGCACCAGCAGCGCCGCCGCCTTGCCGGTGATGCGCGCGCCGGTGGCGCCCAGCGGATGGCCGATGGCCAGCCCGCCGCCGTCCAGGTTCACCGTCTTCGGATCCAGGCCGAGCTGGCGTGCGCAGTACAGCGCCTGGGAGGAGAAGGCCTCGTTGATCTCGACCACGCCCAGGTCCGACACCTGCAGCCCGGCGCGCGCCAGCGCCTTGCGCGTGGCAGGGATGGGGCCGACGCCCATCTCGGACGGGTCGCAGCCGATGGTGGCGAAGGAGCGCACCCGCGCCAGCGGCTTGAGGTTGTAGCGCTGGGCGAAGGCGTCGCTGGTAACCAGCACGGCCGCTGCGCCGTCGGTCAGCGGCGACGAGGTGCCGGCGGTGACCACGCCGTCCGGGCGGAAGGCGGGCTTGAGCTTGGCCAGGGCCTCGGCGTTGGTGCCGGGGCGGATGCAGCCGTCCTCGGCGATGACCTCGCCGGAGTCGGTGCGGATGGCGATGATCTCGTCGCGCAGCCGGCCCTGCTCGCGCGCCTCGGCGGCCTTGCGGTGGGACTCCACCGCCAGCGCCTCCTGGTCCTCGCGGCTGACGCCATAGCGGCTGGCCACGTTCTCGGCCGTCTCGCCCATGCTGATGTAGGCGTCGGTGTGCTCCAGCAGCCAGGGGTTGGGCGAGAAGTTGAAGCCGCCCTGCGGGACCATGGTCATCGACTCGACGCCCACGCAGAGGAAGGCCTCGCCCATGCCGGCCTCGATCTGCGCGGCGGCCGAATGGATGGCCTGCATGGACGAGCCGCAGAAGCGGTTCATCGTCATGCCGCCCACTTCATGCGGCAGCCCGGCCAGCAGGCCGACGATGCGTGCCAGGTTGTTGCCCTGGCTGGACTCCGGATAGGCGCAGCCCAGCACGATGTCCTCGATCAGCGCCGGGTCCAGGTCGGTGCGCGCCAGCAGGCCCTTGACCACCTGGGCGGCCAGGTCGTCGGGGCGCACCGCGGCCAGCGCGCCCTTGCGGGCGAAGTGGAAGGGCGAACGGGCATAGGCGGACAGGACGGCTTTCATGGCGGGCTCCTTGTGCAATGGAGGGGACGGGATCAGGCCGCGACCGGGCGGCGCGCGGGGACGGGGTCTTCTTCGATGGGCAGGTTGGCGAGGGCGGCGGCCACTGCAAGGACGATGTCCGCGTACCACATCCAGTGGTAATCGCCGCTGGTGGCACGGGCGATGCCGCCCAGCCAGGCGCCGAAGAAGCCGCCGATCTGGTGCGACAGCAAGGTCATGCCGAACAGCGTCGCCAGGTAGCGCGTGCCGAAGAGCTTGCCCACCAGTCCCACGGTGGGCGGCACGGTGGACAGCCAGGTGAAGCCCAGGGCTGCACCGAAGACATAGAAGGTCGCCGGCGTCTTGGGCGCGACGAGGTAGACGGCGACGATGATCCCGCGCAGCAGGTAGTTCCAGAACAGGATCACCTTCATCTGCATGCGGCTGGACAGGGCGCCCGCGGTCAGGCTGCCGGCGATGTTGGCCAGGCCGATGACCGACAGCGCGGTGGCCGCGACGGACGCCGGCAGGCCGCACAGCCCGACCTCGCCCGGCAGGTGGGTGACCAGGAAGGCGATGTGGAAGCCGCAGACGAAGAAGCCGGCGTGCAGGCACCAGTAGCTCTTGTTGCGGAAGGCCACGCGGAGCTGCTCGCGCATGCCGCCATCGGCTGCGGCGGCGTGGCCCGCGTGCGCCGGCTGCCGCAGCGCACGCGCCAGCGGCAGCGTGAACAGCGCGCTGGCGCCCAGCGCGACCATCGCCACCACCCAGCCGTAGGCGGAGATCATGGCCTGGTTGATGATGGCGAAGATGCCCTGGCCGAAGCTGCCGCCGGCGTTGATGAAGCCCGAGGCGAAGGCCCGGCGCTCCGCCGGCAGGCGCTGCGCCGTGGCGCCGATCAGGATGGAGAAGCTGCCGGCCGCCGCACCCGCCGGTGCCATCAGCCCGGCGGTGACGATGAGCATCCCCTGGCTGTGCACGAAGGGGGTGAGAGCCGTGCCCGCCGCCAGCAGCACGCCTCCGAGCACGACGACCCGCGCCGGTCCCCAGCGGTCTGCCATCGCGCCGAACACCGGCTGGAAGGCGCCCCAGGCCAGCTGCGCGATCGCGAAGGCGAAGCTGATGCTGACCAGCCCCAGGCCGGTGGCCGTGTTCAGCGGCGAGATGAACAGCCCCATGGACTGCCGCGCGCCCATCGTCAGCACGAAGATGGCCGAGGCGGCGAGCACCAGCGGCCAGAACGCAGGGGTTGGCGCGGGGGCGCCGGCTGAAGGGGTGGACATGGCGGCCTCGACGGGGAACGGGGGAGGCGACCTTAGCGCGAAGCCGGTTTTCCTGCAGGCGCGGCCTCCAGCGGGAACACCAGGCAGCTCGACGAGCCGTGGGCGATCAGGCGGCCGGCCTCGTCCTCCATGCGCGCCTCGGCCAGCGCCGTGCGGCGGCCGAAGTTGACGATGGTCCCGATGGCCCGCACGCGGCCCGAGCCGGCCATCAGCGGGCGCAGGAAATTGACCTTCAGATCCAGCGAGGTATAGCCCTGGCCGGGCTCAAGCATGGTGTGCACGGCGCACCCCATGCAGGAATCCATCAGGGTGCTGATGTAGCCGCCGTGCACCGTGCCCATCGGGTTGAGGTGCGGCGCTGCCGGACGGCCGATGAAGACGACGCGGCCGGGGGCCACTTCCTCGATGTCGAAGTCCAGGGTCTGGGCAATGGGCGGGGCCGGCAGGCGGCCGGTGGCGATGCCGCGGATGAACTCCAGCCCGGGGTGGGAGGCCAGGGTCTGCAGGTCGACCACGCCGTAGCCGGCGGGGCCCTTGTTCAGGTCACTCATCGCGGTGCTCCATGCCCGTTCGCGGCATTCATGATGATCGTCATGCTTTGAATCATGATGGCCGTCATGTATGCTGTCAAGCAGCTGCCCCGTCATTTTTGGAAGGGCCCGATCGCCATGCGTTACCCACCGGAAGAGACCGCCGCCAAGCACGAACGCATCCTGGAGGAAGCCGCCCGGCTGTTCCGGGAGCGCGGCTTCGACGGGGTGGGCGTGGCCGAGGTGATGAAGGCCGCGGGGCTGACCCACGGCGCCTTCTATGCGCACTTCGCGTCGAAGGAAGCGCTGGCCGCGGAGGTGGCGGCCAATTCGGTCGCCCGCGGCCGCGGGCTGATCGCCGAGGCAGGCAAGGCCGGCTCGCCGCAAGTGCAATACGTACGCAGCTACCTGTCCCGCAGCCACCGGGGCGACCCGGGCGCGGGCTGCGCGATGGCGTCCTTCGGGTCGGACATCGCACGCCAGCCGGAATCGGTGCGCAGCGCCTATTCCGCCGAGCTGAGCCGTCTCTTCGACGAGATGGCACCGGTGCTGTCCGAAGCCGTGACCGGCGCGGCTGCGCAGCGGGCCGAGGCGATCCGCCTGATGTCGTCCATGGTGGGCGCGCTGGTGCTGGCGCGCTGCGTCAACGACCCCAAGCTGTCCGACGAGATCCTGCTGGCCGTGCGGCGCGCCGAGCTCAAGCGGCTGGAGGAAGCCGCCGGCTGAGCATGGCCCGGCGGCGACCCCTCGTCTTGTTGTCGTTTCCTCAGCGGGGAGCCAGGTAGGCGGCCTGGTCGGAGCCCAGGGAGCGCTTGACCTGCCGGGTCTGGTCATCGATCAGGATCTCATCGAGACCCGCCTCGATGCCCTCCAGCGTCAGCCGCGCGACATCCGCGGCGTTCAGCTTGGGCACGTCCAGGCCCTTGGTCAGGTCGGTGTCGATGAAGGACACGTGGACGCCGGCCACCTGGGTGCCCTGGCCGCGCAGGTGTTGCCTCAGCGCGTTGGTCAATGACCAGGCCGCCGCCTTGGATGCGGCGTACGGCCCCAGGAGTTCCGAGCTGATCCAGCTCGCGATGGACAGCACGTTGACCAGCGCCCCGCCGCCGTTGGCCTTGAGCACGGGAGCGAAGGCGCGGCTGACATTGAGCGTGCCGAAGTAGTTGGTCTCCAGCTGGTCGCGTGCGGCCTGCACGCCCTGCTCCGAGAAGAAGGAGTCGATGCGGGCGATGCCGGCGTTGTTGACCAGCAGGTTGACATCGGGGGCGGAGCGCGCCGCCTCGGCCACCTGCGCGGGATCGGTGACGTCCAGCTTCAGCGGCACGACGCCGGGCAGGTCGATCGAGGACGGGTCACGCGCCGCGGCATAGACCTTGGCGGCGCCGGCCGCGATCAAGGCCTGGGCGTAGGCGCGTCCCAGGCCACGGTTGGCGCCGGTGACCAGCGCGACGGCTCCGCGGGCCTTCATCTCAGTTCACCTTGCGGGCTTCGGCCTTGGAAGCCTGGCGGCCGGCGGCCGTCGGGTTGGCTTCCAGCTGGCTGGCCTTGCGGGCGACGACGGTGGCCGCCACCTGCTCGGGCGACTCCAGGCGGAACAGCGGGTCGTTGGCCGTGAAGGCCGTGATCTCGGCTTCCTGCTTCAGGTCGGCACGGGTCTGTTCGGCGACCTGTTCGCGCGTCAGGTCGGCAGCCTGGGCGGACAGCACGGAGACGGACAGCCCGGCGACGAGGGCGAGGGCGCGGGCGGCAGAGGAGGAAAGCTTGGTCATGATGTGACTCCTGTGGAGGGCGTTGACGTGTCGCGTCGTTCCCACCGCTTCCGCGAGGCCGGGGTGACATACTGTCGTCTGCCGCCGCCCTTGCGGGAACAATTAAGAATGCGCGTTCTCATATTAGTCAGGTGTTTCCCTTGCGTGAACGTACGCAAAGTAAGCCCCCGGCGCCGAGTGGTTTTGAACTGATCGTTCTTGAATTGACGCCGCACAGGCGTATATGTGAAGCATGGCAAGACCCCGCTCCTTCGACGAAGGCGAAGCGCTGCAGCAGGCGATGGCGCTGTTCTGGACCCAGGGCTACGAGAAGACGTCGATGGACGATCTCGTGCGCGTGACCGGCGTGCACCGGGGCACGCTCTACAGCCTCTACAAGGACAAGCGCGGCATCCTGATCGCCGCGCTCGACCGCTACATCGAGGACGTCATCCGCCCGATGACGCAGACCCTGCGCTCGGAGCCCGATGGCTGGCAGGCGCTGCAGCGCTTCTTCGAGCACTACGTGCAGAAGACCGGCGCCGTCGCGGCGCCGCGCAGCTGCCTGACCGTGCACCTGGCGATGGAGGCCGGCAACGCCGACCCGGACATCGCCGCGCGCCTGCAGACCACTGCCCGCCTGCTCGAGGACTCCTTCGAGGCCGCCCTGCGCCGCGCCCAGCTCAACGGCGACGTGCCCAAGGACAAGGATGCGCGGCTGCTGGCCAGCCTGCTGCGCTGCTCGCTGCACGGGCTGCAGGTCTTCGCGCGCGCGACCCCCAGGCACGAGGACTTCAAGGCCATCCCCGGCATGCTGCTGTCGATGATCAAGGCCTAGGCAAGACGAGCCGCCCCCGCGTTCACGGGCGGGTGAAACCTGGGTTCCCGCCGGAGCCGCAAAACCGGATATTTGTTCTGCTACTGAACAAATATCCGCCCATTGCGACCCACCTCCGGAGACTGCCCATGAACCGCTTCCTCAAGCTGCTGGCCGCGGCCACCCTCGCCTGCAGCGCCCTCGCCGCCCCGGCCCAGGCTGCATCCGACTATGCGAAGACCAGGTACCCGCTGGTGCTGGTGCACGGCATGGCCGGCTTCGACTCCATCCTGGGCATCGACTACTTCTACCAGGTGCCCGCGGACCTGCGCAGGAACGGCGCCACGGTGCTCGTGGCCTCGCTCTCGTCCTTCAACGACAACGACGTGCGTGGCGAGCAACTGCTCAAGCAGCTGAAGGAATGGGCCGCCGCCCAGGGCTACAGGAAGTTCAACCTGGTCGCCCACAGCCAGGGCGGCCCGACGGCTCGCTACGTGGCCGGCGTGGCGCCCGAACTGGTGGCCAGCGTGACCACCGTGGGCTCGCCGCACGACCTGCCGGCATCGGCCTCGGGTGACGCGATGGGGGCCATCCTGACCGGCTATCCGCAGCTCGTCACGCTGCTGGGCCGGACCCTGGGCTGGGCCTCGGGCAGAGCCGGCCTGCCGCAGGATCCCGCTGCACTGCAGGCCTGGGCAGCCGACACCTCGGCCTTCAATGCGCGCTTCCCGTTGGGCAGGCCCACAGCGGCCTGCGGCCAGGGACCGGAGCAGGCAGGCGGCATCTACTTCTACTCGGTCACCGGCAGCAAGCCCGCCACCAACATCCTCGACGTATCGGACCTGGTGCTGGGCGCGATCGGCAAGTCGGTCGAGGCCGCCAGCGACGGGCTGGTGCCGGTTTGCTCCACGCATTGGGGCAAGGTGCTGCGCGACGACTACCCGTGGAACCACCTCGACGAGATCAACCAGGTCTTCGGGCTGATCGGCCCGGGCGCGCCGGATCCGCTGGCCTTCTATCGGCAGCAGGCCAACCGGTTGAAGCTCAAAGGCCTCTGACCGGGACGGGCCGGGCCGCGCGGGCGGCCTTACATTCGCAGCTGTACCAAGCAGACTGCCCCGAGACCACATGCCCAGGAAGAAATCCGAGCCCGTCCCGCCCGCCCACTTCAACCCCCACGTACCGGGCATCGACTACGGCGTACTCGACAAGCTGGTCGGCTACGGGATCCGCCGCGCGCAGATCGCCCTCAACGAGATCTTCATCGAGGCGCTGGCCCCCTGGAACATCACGCCGCCGCGCTTCTCGGCGATGACCATCATCTCGCTGAACCGCGGGCTCAAGCTCACCCAGCTGGCCCAGGTGCTGGGCATCGCGCGGTCCGGCGCGGTGATGCTGGTCGACGCGCTGGAGGACATGGGTTATGTCGAACGCCTGGACCAGCCCGGTGACGGCCGCGCCTGGGGCCTGGCGTTGACGCGCAAGGGCCAGAAGGACCTGGTGCAGATCACCCAGGCCGTGATGGACCAGGACAGGTTGGCCGCACAGCACCTGAGCGCCGAGGAACAGGCCTGGCTATTGAAGATCCTGCTGAAGGTCGCCCACGACGAGGGCTGAGCGGCCAAAAGAAAACGTCCGCACGGTGGCGGACGTCCGCATGGGCGCAATGATGTGGAGACAACGCCGCGATTTTGTTCATCAGCGCAACAAAAGAACAGCGGGGTTGTCCGGGCACCGGGCGGGAATCACGTCTTGGACGACAGGCGCCACAACGAGGTGACCTCGGCCGCGCGCGCGGCGTGCAGCGGATCCGCGCGGTCCGCCGCCTTGCCGTGGCGCGGGCGGATGTCCAGCCGGCCGGCCACCTGCAGGCCGGCAGCGGCGATCAGGCCCTCCAGCTCGTCGCGCGGGCGCAGGCCCAGGTGCTCGGCCAGGTCGGACAGGATCAACCAGCCTTCGCCGCCCGGCGCCAGGTGCGCCGCCAGGCCCGCGAGGAAGCCGCGCAGCATGCGGCTGTCCGGGTCGTAGACCGCATGCTCGATCGGTGCGTTCGGCTTGGCCGGCACCCACGGCGGGTTGCAGACCACCAGCGGCGCGCGGCCCGGCGGGAAGAGATCGGCCTGCAGCAGTTCCACTTGGGGCGCCAGCTTCAGCCGGCCGAGGTTCTCCGCGGCGCAGGCCAGCGCTCGCGGGTCCTGGTCGGTGGCGACCACGCGCTTGACGCCGCGCCTGGCCAGCAGCGCGGCGATGACGCCGGTGCCGGTGCCGATGTCGAATGCCAGGCTGTCGGCCGAGAGCGTCGCAGGCAGCGGGGCGCGGGCAATGAGGTCCAGGTACTCGCCGCGCACCGGCGAGAACACGCCGTAGTGCGGATGGATGCACGCGCCCAGCGCAGGGATCTCGACACCCTTCTTGCGCCACTCGTGCGCGCCGATGAGCCCCAGCAGCTCGCGCAGCGAGGCCGCGTAGTGCTCCTGCGCCGGGCCGTAGGCCTCCAGGCAGGCTGCGCGCGCGTCGGGTGCGCGGCGCAAGGGGATCGAGTGGTCGGCGTCGAAGGGCAGCAGCAGCATGCCGAGGATGCGGGCGCGTTCGCCCTGGGCCTTGCGATGGAGGTGGAAGGCCTCGGTGATCGTCGGCTGCTTCGCCGGCGCGCCGGCCTTGGGACGAGCCGGCCGATGCGCCCGGGCCTCGACGCGCCGCGTCAGCGCCTGCAGCAGGTGGCGAGCGTTCTGGTAGTCGCCGCACCACAGCAGGGCCGTGCCTTCGCAGGCCAGGCGATAGGCCTGGTCTGCGCTGGTACGGTCGTCGGCCAGCACCACGCGCCTGGGCGGCGGCACGCCGGCCTCGCTGCGCCAACGTGCATGGTGTTCCTCGTCGCCGTCACGCCAGGTGATGCGGGGCAGGTCTCGTGCTTCAGTCATGGGCGGGATTGTCCGGGCAGCGGCATCCCGCTGGCTGGCGGCCTCGCGACAGTCAGGCGCAGGGGCTTGCCGAAGGCGCCACCGCGCCAGCATGATGCGCACCAGTTGCCGCAGCGCGCCGGGCGGCCCTTCCACACACCGAGGACTCGACCATGACTGCGACGAGCACGCCTGCCCTGCCCTTCTTCGACCCCTCCGTCTTCAAGTTTCCCGAGCTGCCCGCGCTGTCCTTCGGCAAGCTCGAACTGGCCACGCCGAGCACGCCGCTGGACTTCCCGTTCTTCGTGCTGAGCCTGATGCAGGGCACCTTCGAAGCCATCGTCAACACCGCGATCGCGCAGATGGAGGCCTACAGCGAGCTGATGCTGCAGGCGACGATGTCCGTCGAGCACTTCGTGCAGTCCACCGCCGGCGACCTGCCGGCCATCCAGCAGGCCGCCGCGCTGGTGGAAGCCGAGCCGACCCCGGCCGGCCTCGCCAAGGGCATCAACCGCATCGTCGTCACCGACGGCAAGCCGAAAGCCAAGCCCCCCGCACGCCCCCGCAAGCCGCGCGCGTCCACCGCCGGCAAGACCGTGCGCAGGACGACGACCAAGGCAGCCGCAAAGGCCTGAACCGGCCAAGCGCGGGGCCGCCCCGAGAACACCGGCTCAACCCTCCCACCGGCATCACCAGCTGGCAGAGCGGCAGCGGCCGAGCGCCGGGCCGCTCCCGCAGCGCCTGCTCACCGCTCCCGCCGGCATCACCGACTGGCGGAGGCGGCAGGGGCCGAGCGCCGGGCCGCTCCCAAGCCGGCCCCCGTCCCCCCGGGGGACCGGGCCACGTACTCGTGGACCGAGGGGCCCACATCAAATCCGCCCCTGCCGGCGCCACCAGTCGATGACGCCATGGGCCGCCGTGCGGCCCGTCGCCATGCATGCGGTCAGCAGGTAGCCGCCGGTGGGCGCCTCCCAGTCCAGCATCTCGCCCGCGCAGAACACGCCGGGTGCATGGCGCAGCATCAGGTGCTCGTCGAGTGACTCGAAGCACAGGCCGCCGGCCGTGCTGATCGCCTCGTCCAGCGGACGCGGTGCGGCCAGCACCAGGGGCAGCGACTTCAGCGCCTGCGCCAGCTGCGCCGGATCGTTCATGCGCCCGGCGCCCAGCAGCTCGTGCAGCAACGCCAGCTTCAGGCCCTGGATGCCGAGGCGGCTCTTCAGGTGGGTGGCCAGGCTGCGCGGGCCGCGGGCGCGCGTGGTCTCGGCCAGCACCTGCTCGGCCGTGTGCGCAGGCAGCAGGTCCAGGTGCAGGGTGGCGCGGCCGTCGCGCGCGATGGCATCGCGCAACGGTGCGGAGAAGGCGTAGATCAGGCTGCCTTCGACGCCGCCGTCGGTCAGCACGAATTCCCCTTGCTGGCGGCGCACGGCGCCCTGCGCATCGGTAAAGCTCGCAGCCACCGGCTTGACGGGCTGGCCGGCGTGGCGGGTGCGCAGGTAGTCGCTCCAGCCGGTGCGGCCCTCGCCGGTGGGTGCGACATCGAAGCCGCAGTTGGCCGGCTGCAGCGCGGCGACCTGCGCGCCCAGCGCCTGCAGCGGCGCCACCCAGTCGCCGTTGCCGCCCAGGCGCGGCCAGCTGGCGCCGCCCAGGGCCAGCACGGTGGCACCGGCGCGCCGCAGCACCTCGCCTTGCGGCGTGGCGAAGCGCAGTTGGCCGTCCGCCGTCCAGCCCTGCCAGCGATGGCGGGCGTGCAGCTTGACCCCGGCCGCGTCCAGCCGGCGCAGCCAGGCGCGCAGCAGCGGCGAGGCTTTCATCTCGCGCGGGAAGACGCGCCCCGAGCTGCCGACGAAGGTCTCCACGCCCAGGCCTTCGGCCCAGCTACGCAGGGCCTGGGCATCGAAGGCGCGCACGCTGCGCTCCAGATCGGCGCGACGCGCGCCGTAGCGGTCGAGGAAAGGCTCGATGGATTCGGAGTGGGTGAGATTCAGGCCGCCGCGGCCGGCCAGGAGGAACTTGCGCGCCACCGAGGGCATGGCGTCGTACAGCTCGACCCGGGCGCCGGCCTGGGCCAGCACCTCGGCGGCCATCAGGCCCGCGGGCCCGCCGCCGATCACGACGGCCTGCGACGGGCTGCCGTCGGCCTCCGGCTGGAGCTGGGCCCGGGCCAGCTCGGTGGATTCGGCCTGCAGCAGCGGGGCCAGTTGATCGGGAGCGTTCATGGGAGGGGCGTGCGCGTGAGGGCGCTTTGTACCCCAGCTGCCCGCCCGCGGGGCAGCCCCGCGGTCAATCCTCGGGCAGGCAGTCGTCGGGCAACGCCTCGGGCCGGGGGCTGCTGGGCAACCACAGACCGGACGCGACGGTGACGTCGCGCGTGATCGTGGCCGCCGCCCGGCGCAGCAGCGCGGCCTCGTGCGCGGTCCACAGGCGGGGCTCGTGCAGTTGTTCCAGGCACAACACACCATGGGCGCGGCCGTTGACCATGAAGGCCGCGTCCAGCAGCGCCCGCACGCCGAAGCCGGCCAGGTAGTCGGCCGCCAGCTCGTCGAGCTTGGGGTCCTGG
>SCTQ01000334.1 GCA_004322345.1 Aquabacterium sp.
GCCGCCCTGGTAGGCCGCGTTGGCGTCGATGGCCGCCAGGGCCAAGCCCAGGAAGGGCAGGCCCTTGCGCGCGACCTTGCCTGCTATGCCCACGCCCGGCAGCCGGCCGACGTCTTCGAGCAGGGCCTTGCCGCTGCGCAAGGTATCCAGCTGCGCCGGTGTCAGGCTGTTCAACAGCCGCGATCCCAACGGCGTGCCCTGCCCCGACGGCAGGTGGACGCCGCTGGATCCGGTGCCGTCGAGGAACTTGCCGCTGTCGAAGGCAGTGATGCTGCCGTCGGCCGCGGTCGCCAGGCGGATTTCCGAACCGATCAGCGCATCCGCCGAGGCCGAGGCCACCGCGGTGCGGACCTTGCCCATCGCTTCGGCGTTCGACAGCCCGCTGCGCATGGCGTCCGCACGCAGGTCCAGCAACTGCTGGCGCGGGATGCCGTCGATGGAAGTGACCTTGGTGTTGTCCAGCAGCGCGGGCAGTTCGGTCTCGGCGAACACCTTGCCCGCCTCCGCCGTGGGCACCAGGGTGCGCACGTCGCCGACGGCCGCGTCCGCGACGCTCTTCGATGCCACGTCCCACATGCCCATGACACGCGTGCCATCTCCGCCCACGCCGTCCATCAGCACCCTGATGGCATTCGGGTCGGTGGTGCCCGCCGCACGCTCCAGAGCGTCCTTGAACTGAGGGGAGTTCAGCAGCGCCGAGACCGGCGTGCGCTCCATCGTGACGACGGACGATCCGCCCGCGCTGCCCAGTTGCGTGGCCACGCGCCAGGCATCGACGTCGCCGATCTTGCCGCTGTAGAGGATGGTGGTCGCATTCGCCGCCTGGTTCGGCACCTGCACCGATACCTGGCTCACGAGGGTCTTGAGGCCGTCCAGCGTCTGGAACTTCGGGTCGTTGAGTGCTGCCAGAGCCTGGTCGTAGGTCAGTGCCATGTTCGTTCTCCCTGTCGTTCTGCGTGTCGCTTCTTCTGTCTGCCGTCGCGCGTTCTTCGCCGGCGCGTTCAGCGGATCTCGATGTGGACCTCGTTGACCTCGGCCCGCTTGTAGGTGACGCCGTGTGCGTCGAGCGCGGCCTTCAGGTCCTCCAGCACCTCGGTGCGGCGCGGCTCCAGATGGGCGGGCAGCTCGATGCCGGACAGCGTCCAGAAGAGGTCGAACTTCCCGCCGGCGTGGTTGGCGCTGCGGCACCTTGCCTCGAAGCGGATGACCTCACCGTGCCAGTACAGGGCGTAGACCTGCGGGCGCTCCTGCTCGCGTCCGCCGTCCTCCAGGAACACGAGGAAGACGTCGAGCTCGCGGTCGATGGTCCACTTCCACGGGCTGTAGGGCGGGCTGTGCGGCCAAGCACGAAAGCGCGACCAATCGATCCGCGGTTTGTCCGCGTCGGGGATGAGCTCATTGACGTAGGTCATGGGATGGCTCCATGCGGCCGCCTGGGCCGCGAATGTCAGATTGATCAGGAGAAGGATCCGGCCACGCGCCGCGTTCATCGCGGGCAACAGACCAGGAGGCTGGCAACGCACCGTATGTCCCGCAGGGGGGCGGTGCGCCGCAGGAGCGTAAGCCAGAGCCGGCCATCGGCCGCAGGGTCACGGGGTGCGGCGGCGCCGATAGCGCGCGGCGCGGACCAGCCGGGCGGATCGGCCATCGGTGATCCCGTGCGGGACGGACCGCCAGCCCACGCAGGGCAGCGCCGGCGCCGCGGCCCGGTGGCCGTCGAGAAACTCATGTGCATGCATCCCCTGTGATTCGTCGTGAGGTGCGATGACGGCGAACGCACCTTGATGTCGGATCAATGTATGCGAGCCACATGACATGGCGACATGCAGGCGCTGCGCGGCGGACGGGGCCGAATGGCTCAGGAGGAAGCGGGCACGCTAGTGTGTCGAATCCAGCGTCGCCTCCACGCACCGCATCATCTGCCCGGCTTCGTCCTGGGCCAGGCGCAGCCGGCGCAGCAGCCAGGGCGTGGGGTCGATGCCCGGGTCCAGCGGCAGCTCGCCGACGAACGGCTCGCCGCCCTGGACCGGGACCGGAGCATCGGGCCCTTGGGTCTTGCCCAGCCGCAGGGCACGTGTCAGTGCCTCCTCGGCCTGCTGGAGCGCGAGTCCGGTAACCGAAGGCTCGAGTTCGTCCCGCCTCACCGTCAGCAGCGTCTTCACCGCCGCCAAGTGGCTCGTCAGCCGATGGCTGTGCACCAGCACCATCTCCAGCCGCCTGGCCGCCGCGCGCACCCGCTGCGGCTCGCGGCTCATGCGCTGCAGGGTCTGGGTCAGCAGCCACAGCGCGTCGTAGACCTCGCGCCGCGCGACACGCCAGGCAGCATCGGAAGCCGCGGGCTTGTGCAGCGACAGCACCTCGCGCGCGTAGGTGGCCTGGGCGCGGATCAGGCGGCGCAGCACGATGGGCAACTGCTCGCGCTCCCAGGCCGGCAGCACGTAGCTGAAGGCCCAGGCGATGCCGGCACCGATCAGCGTGTCGGCCAGGCGCTCGAAGGCAGCCATGTGCATGACCTGGTTTCCGGCGGCCAGCATGTGGCTTTGCAGGAGCGCCTGCACCGCGGCGGCGGCCGAGGTGACGCGATAGTCCACCAGCGCATAGGCATGTGCCAGCGCCAGTGCGACGGCCAGGGTGCCGAAGAGCAGCCAGTGCGACTGCGGCAGGGCCAGCAGCAGCGTGACGAGGATGCAGCCCAGCAGCGTGCCGATGACCCGCGCGTTGCGCCGCAACAGCGTCTGCTCCAGGCTGCCGCGCATCACGACTGCCACCGTCATCAGCAGCCAGTGCTTGTGCGAACCCCAGGGCAGCAGCATGCCCAGCCCGTAGGCGCAGGCCATGGCCAGCGTCGCGCGCAGCGCGTAACGCAGGATCGGCGAACGCAGCTGCAGGTGATTGCGCAGCGCCGCCAGCGGCCAGTGGCTGGCGGAGACGAAGGTGGACAGGCCGTCGAGGCCGATGGGCAGCCTCGCATCGCGGCCGGACAGCGCGGCAGCCACCTGCTCGCGCGCGTTGCCGATGTGACGCACGCGGCCGATCAGCGCCCGCACCAGCGCGACGGGCGCGGGGCCCGGATGCTGCGGCTGTGCGCCTTCGGGCGCCGTGGGCGCAGGGTGCCCGTCCATGACGATGCCGCTCAGCGGCGAGGGCCAGCTGCGGCGCGCCTGCTCCGCCTCGGCCGTGGCGATCATCGCCAGCAGCTCCGTCTGCGCAGACTGCGGCGGCGGCAGGCCGTGGCCCCGCTGCAGGGCGTCCGCCGCGCTGTCCAGGTCGGTGGCCAGCGTGCGCATCGCGCGCGCGAAGTGCGGCAGCGCGGCGCGGCCCTCGGGGCTGCGGGCCAGTTCGTCGAGGTCCAGCTGGCAGGCCAGCACCTGGTCGCGCATGTCCACCACCCGCACCAGCGCGGCGGCCAGCGGCAGCTGGGGGGCGCCGGGACGCAGGCTGTAGAGCAGGTCGCGCGCCTGCTGCAGCGGCTCGGCGATGGTGGCCTGCTGGTTGACCAGGGCCATCAGCGGCGCGGCCGAGGCTTCGCCGACGCCGGCCTCGCCGTCCTCGAGCAGGTCGTCCACCCAGTCGGCCTGGGCCCGGATGAGCCGCGCCACGGCCTCCAGGCAGGCGGCCAGCGCCAGGGTGCGGTAGCGCGGGGCCAACAGCAGGTTGGCGGCCAGCGCCCACAGCGCCATCAGCGCGCCGCCGATGACGACCCAACCCAGGTGGGCCCAGGCATCGCGCCCCTGCGGCGCGAGGCTGGTGTGCGAGGCCATCTGGAACACCAGCGTGAGGATCAGCACGAAGGTCTGCGGCCCGCCGCGCTTGCCCCAGGCCATCCACATCACCGCGCAGAAGGTGACGGCCAGCGCCACCGCGCCCAGCAGCCAGACGTTGCCGCCGAAGAACACGTGCACCACGGTGACCAGGAAGGCAACCAGCGCGCTGCCGATCACCGCCGGCAGCATCTGCAGCCACTTGGCTCGCGGCGTGACGGGCGTATCGGCCACGCTGACCGCAGCGAAGCCCGAGGACATCGCCATCGCCGCCGGCAGGCCCGCCGAGGCAGCGACCACGGCCGTCATCAGCGCCAGCCCCAGGCCCACGCTGATGCCGCTGACGAGGTAGGCCGGCAGGCGGTGCATCAGCCACGGCAGGTCGCGTGCGGTGTCGGTGGCGTCCTCGTAGAGGTCCAGCGGCGTCATGCGGCAGCCCCCCCTTCGTCCCCGTACTCGGTCTCGAAGGCGCCGGCCTCCAGGCCCTGCTCCTGCAGCCAGCGCACCAGCACGCCCTCCTGGCCGTGGGTGACGATGACACGCTGCGCACCGGTGGCCGCGATGGCGCCGACCAGGCCCGGCCAGTCGGCATGGTCGGACAGCGCGAAGCCGCGGTCCACGCCGTAGCGGCGGCGCATGCCGCGCAGGTGCATCCAGCCGCTGGCCATCGCGTCGCTCACGTCGCTGCCGAGCTTCTTCTGCCAGTCGCCCTGCGCGGCGCCCGGCGGGGCGACGACCAGCGCGCGGCGCAGCTCGTCCTTGGGCAGGCCCGAAGGCGGCAGCACCAGGGTGCCGGGCAGGCGCACGCCGCTGTCGCGATAGGCACGGTTGATGGGCTCCACTGCCGGGTGCACGTAGATGGGCCCGATGCGTGCATCGACGCCGGCCAGCAGGCGCTGCGCCTTGCCCAGGCTGTAGCCGTAGAGCAGGCTGGGCACGCCGGCATCGGCATTGGCCTGCCACCAGGCATCGACCTCGTCCAGCAGTTGCCGCTGCGGCTTCCAGCGGTAGACCGGCAGGCCGAAGGTGCACTCGGTGACGAAGCAGTCGCAGCGCACCGGCTCGAAGGGCGCGCAGGTAGGGTTGTGGTCGCCGGCCGGCTCGGGCTTGTAGTCGCCGGAGACCACCCAGACCTGGCCGCCCCATTCCAGCCTCACCTGGGCCGAGCCCAGCACGTGGCCGGCCGGGTGCAGGCTCAGCGTGACGCCGTGGTGGACGATGCGCTCGCCGTAGTCCAGGGCCTGCAGCGTGATGTCGCCCAGGCGCTGGCGCAGCACGGCCTCGCCGCTGCGCGTGGCCAGGTAATGGGCACTGCCGGTGCGCGCGTGGTCGGCATGCGCATGCGTGATGACGGCGCGCTGCACGCGCCGCCAGGGGTCGATGTAGAAGTCGCCCGGCGGGCAGTACAGCCCCTCCGGGCGTGCGACCACCAGCGGCGGGGCCGCGGTGGCGTTGCGGATCGCTGGCGGGTGTTCTTGGGTCAACGCGGCTGGCCGGGAAGGACGAATTCGGTTCGGCGCCAGGCGTCCAGCTGCTGGATGCCGGCGTACCAGGCCCGGACATTCTCGTACGGCTGCAGCGAGGCCTGGGCGCGGCCGGCATGCATCAGCGTCGCGGCGATGGTCAGGTCAGCCAGCGTGAGGCCGGGCCCGGCATCCGTCTGCGCCACCCACCGGCGGCCGGCGAGGTGGGCATCCAGCACGGCGGCGAAGCGGGCCAGCTCGGCCTGGCCGCGGCTGACCTCCGCCGGGTCGGGGCCGCCCAGGCCGATCAGCGGCTTGATGAAGTTCTCCCAGCTCAGCGTGCCCAGGGCCGGCGCGAAATGCTGGGCGCACCAGAACATCCAGCGGTTGACGTCGGCACGCAGGCGGCGGTCCTGCGGCCACAGGGCCTGGCCGGGCGTGCCCTCGCACAGGTACTGCATGATCGCGCAGGACTCGTTGAGCACCAGGCCGTCGTCGACCAGCACGGGGATCTTGCTGTTGGCGTTGACGACCACGAGCTTCTCGCGGTCGGCGGGGCTCTTCAGGTCGATGGTGATGAGTTCCAGCTCGGTGC
This sequence comes from Aquabacterium sp., assembly GCA_004322345.1. GTDB lineage: Bacteria > Pseudomonadota > Gammaproteobacteria > Burkholderiales > Burkholderiaceae_C > Aquabacterium. The sequence goes on from SCTQ01000334.1 coordinate 5,820, forward strand.
CCAGGATCAGCGCCGTCATCACGACGCGGCGGGCGTTGGAGGAGGCGGGGTTCTGGTAGAGGTGCATCGTCATGTTCTCGCTCCGTTGGGATGGGTGTCGGTGCGAGGCATTCTGGGCAGCACCCCTGACAGATCCTGTCAGGAGTCTTCGCCGTAGTTCTTCTCGGCCCGCCAGGCCTTGACCAGGGCCGGGCGGCGGCGCGGATAACGCGTGCCGGTGTCCACCAGCGACGCCATGCGGTCCACGCGGAAGATGCGGAAGCCCTGGCGCAGCTCGCACCACGCGGGCACCGTGCGCACGCCGTCGTGGAAGGCCAGGCCGATGGGCCAGATCAGGCGTTCGGTGGGCGCGCCGCCGGCGTCGGTGTAGGCGATGCGCAGTTTGTGCTCACGGCGGATGGCCTCGCGTATGGCCTGCAGGTCGACCTTCAACGGCTCGGGCTTCGAGGTGGGCGGCGCCCACAGCCCGGTGTTGGCGATGGTTTCGCGCAGGTCGGCCGGCGAGGCGGTGGCGATCTTGGACAAGGCATCGCCGGCAGCCTTGGCCAGGGCCGGGTCGCCGTGGCGCTGCACCCAGCGCGCGCCCAGCACCAGGGCCTCCAGCTCGTCGGTGCCGAACATCAGCGGCGGCAGGAAGAAGCCCGGCGACAGCACATAACCCACCCCCGCCTCGCCCTCCACCGGCGCGCCCAGGCCGATCAGCGTCTGCACGTCGCGGTAGATGGTGCGCACCGACACCTGCAGCTCGTCGGCCAGCTTCTGCGCCGGCACGGGGCGGCGATGCTGGCGCAAGGCGTCCAGCAGCAGGAAGAGGCGGGAGGTGCGGCTCACGGCCGGCGTCAGGCGTCGGGCTTCTTCTGCAGCCGCGGCCGGGCCGCCGCCGAGGCGCCCGGCGGCAGCCGGGCCTGCGTGGCCTCCAGGTGGACCAGCCGTTTCCCGTGGTCGAGCAGCCGGGCCAGGCTCCTGTCCACGTGGCGGCTGGTCTCCGCCAGCCGGTCCCGCAGCAAGGCGATGCCGGATAGCCGGCCCAGGATCTCGGAAACCGCGCTCATCGCGGCAGGACGGCGAGGTGGCCACCAGCCGACGCCCCGCCAGCATTCGTCCGCGCCAGCTCGGCGAAAACCGCCTCGGCCCGGCGGTTGGTGGCCTCCAGCATCGCGGTCATCTCCTGCAGTGCCGCTGCGGCCTGGGTGGCGGCTTCGTCCAGCAGCGCCATGGCCTCGGGCATCGTGCCGCACAGGTGCTTGTCCACGGCCAGGCGGAGCTCCTCAGCCGCGCGCGTGGCGCGGCGCCTTGCGCGCTCGCGCAACGCGCGCTTGCGGGCGCTGCCCAGGTGGTGGTTGGTCGATGCCGTCGGCTCGGCTGCCATGCGAATCCCCTTTTTTGTTGGCGTCTGCATCGTATGGGATCCTCCCTTGCGGGGGGAGGGAGCGCGCGCCTAGGTGTTGAGTTGCAGGACGTTGTTCACAGCCGGGATCCGGATCATGGGTGGCTGGTGGGCAAGGGCTGAGTGTGGTCGATGCCAGTTGTAGTGGTGGATGAAGGGCTGGAGGGC
>SCTQ01000335.1 GCA_004322345.1 Aquabacterium sp.
CAAATGCTCGCCGTAGCCACCGCTACGGCTGCGCTTTGCGCCTCGATGGCGCCCGTTTCCTGAATCACGCGCATCCTCCGGTAGTGTTAACAGGCCCTAGCTGGCGCGGGCCGCGGGCTGCGCCTTCCGCCTCCCGCATGGGGGCTCGGCCCTCGAGGCCCCCTGGCCGCGCGGCCCGCAAGCAGCCGCGCTGCAAGGGATATGAGCCCCCCCCTGCGCTGACCCAGAATCCGCCCCCACAAAAAGCGAGCGGGGGCGTCCATGCCAGGACAGGTCTACACGGGCAGTGAACTGAGCAGCGGCATCACCACCGAGCTGCGGCTGGACGACGATCCGCCGCGGCTGCTGGTGGGCAGCATCGGCTGGGAGAGCGGCATGCGCGGCAGCGGGCTGCGCGCTGGCGACTTCATCGTCGCGGTGGACGGCCAGCCCGTCACGCGCCTGTCGCCGGACGAGCAGCGCACCCAGGGCCCGCGCCTGCCGGGACAGTACCAGGAGGCGCAGCGCTGGGCCGACGCGGGCCGCCAGGAAGGCCACGTGGTGAAGTTCACCGTGCGCCGCAAGGCCTGGCCGCAGGGCTGGCAGACGCTGGAGGTGCAGGGCACGCTGCGCTACGCGCGCAGCTATCGCAGCGACGGCAACGCCGTGCTCCTGTGCGAGAACGGCCCCGACAACTACGAGCGAGACGGCTTCAACGATGCCTGGCCGGGCTGGCTGGACAAGCTGGGCACGCAGATGCGCGGCATCGCCACCTTCGCGCGCTGGCGCCCGGGGCTGACCACGCCCTATGAACTGAAGACGCTGCTGGAGCAGGCCCCGCGCGTGGAACTGCTGGCGAGCAAGTACCCCGGTGCCTTCGCCGATGCGGTGAAGGCCGACTTCGACGACGCGGTGGCCGCGATGCGCGGTGCGCGCTTCGAGCTGACGGATGCAGACCTCGCCTATCGCCGTGCGGACGAAGAACGCATCGCCGAGGTCGCCTGCGCCGCACACGGCGCCTGGCAGGCCGTGCTGGGCAGGCAGGCCGGCCGGCTGATCCAGCCCGCCTTCCCCGCCGAGCACCCGGTGCACGGCAGGCGCGACGAGGTGGTCGGCAGGAGCGTGCTGCTGGAGCGCCTGAGCACGCGGCAATGGGTGTCCGAGGTGAACCACGGCTACTTCGCCGCGGGCTCGGACGGCGAGGGCTGGTACTTCCTGGACATGGAGAGCCCCGGTGCCCAGCGCATGCTGATGGCGCTGCGCCGCTACCAGCGCCTGGTCTCCAACCGCATCCGCGAGGAGTACACCCTGCTGGCGCGCGTGCTCCCCGAGGCCCGCGTGCTGGTGATGAACGGGGTGGGGCGCTGGGGCCTGCAGGTGGAGCTGCAGGCGGCGCTGATAGGCGACGCGCTGTGCGTGGAGGTGGAGGGAGAAGATCCCAAGCCGCCTTTCGCCGGCGAGGCCGTGCTGCTGGCCGCACGCAGCGATGCGCCGCCGCCCGATGCGCCGCCGGCCCGGGTGCTGGAGGCCATGATCGCCTGCATCAAGGCGGCGGACGTCACCACCTGGCGCACGCTCTTCGCCGACTGGCTGGTGCGCAACAACCTGGACGGCAGCCCGCAGGTCTGCCACCTGATGCAGAACATCCGCGACGAGGAGTTCGAGCGCTCGCGCGCCAGCTTCGGGGGCCGGCTCTTCGACGCCCGCGTGGCCTGGGTGGGCGACGCGCGGGTGTTGACCACCGGCAAGGAATACGAGGGCGCCTCGAAGGTCGAGGAAGTGGAGGCCGAGATCCAGCACATCGGCCGCTTCGACGGCGAGCAGGGCCCCGAATACCGCGGCTTCATGGACGTCACCGTGAACCGCTTCTGGACCCTGCAGCGCATCGACGGCGGGCCCTGGCGCATCGCCACCCTGCAAAGCATCTGAGGAGGCGGAGACGATGGGCTACGAACAACGCACCACCGAACTGCGCCAGCGCTTCGACTTCTTCAAGGCCACGATGACGCCCGAGGACTGGGCGCCGTTGAGCGCGGCGCTGGACGTCATCCTCAAGGCCCGGGAGGAGGGCCTGGCCGCGCTCGGCGAGATCCTCGCCGACAAGGGCGACAACCCGCGCAGGGACGCTTACGACAGCAAGCTCGACGAGCTGTCGAAGGCGCAGCTGGAGCAGGTGCAGAACCTGCTGCAGACCATCAAGCCCCAACCCCCCAACCTGATCGTCTTCCGCGACGTCGCCGCGGCCGAGGAGGCGCGCTTCTGGGCGGGCCTGAAGACCGCGGCGGCGGGCGCCGCGCGCGACGACCAGATGAAGGCCATGCACGACCTGGAGTGGTTCACCGCCATCATGCGTGCGCGCTGGAAGAACCTCTCCGACACCGAGAAGGACCTGCTGCAGAAGGAGCGCTACTACGCCGCGCAGCTGCGCGAGACGGTGAAGAAGGGCTTCGAGGAAGCGACCTCGGAAGCCGCCCAGGCCGCGCGCGACGGGCTGCAGGTGCTGTCCTCGCCCGAGCGCGCGAAGAAGGTCGTCAACGAGAAGTACCAGGAGGTGCTGAAGTCGCTGTACCAGCGCGTGGGCGGCGACCCGAAGAAGATCGAGGCCTTCATCAAGAACGTGGAGGAGAAGAAGCAGAGCGTCAAGCAGGCGGCCGAGCAGGCCGGGCTGGACCCGGACATCGCCGGCAAGGTCATCGACGCGCTGACCAAGCCCGGCGGCCTGCTGGCCACCCTCGTCTTCGACGGGCTGTCGCTGGTCTACAACCCGCTGGGCGGCATCGCCAAGACGGTGTCCAAGGCGGCGAAGGCGCTGGAGCCGGTGGCGCAGTCCGTCATCGACGGCCAGGTGGCCGACATCCGCGCGCTGATGGGCGGGCGCCAGACCGTCATCGTCACCTTCAGCACCACGCGGCGCGAGGCACGCGAGTACGTCGAGAAGAACGGCTACGAGCAGGCCAAGCAGCTCTACCAGAACAACCGCCAGGCGCTGGAGACCTGGCAGGCCGCGCTGAAGGACGCGCTGGCCGCCGACGCGCGCACCCTGTCCTTGCGGGCCGAGGAAGCACGCGCCGACTTTCTGGAGCGCATGCGCCGTGTCCACGCCGCCTTCGTCGACGAGTTCAAGGGCATCCTGGTCGAGTACGTCAGCGACCAGACCATAGACGCGATGGCCGACCGGCCCTTCTACGAGGAATGGGCCAACGGCATCACCAGCCTGGACATGGACCAGAAGCTGCGCCAGCTCTACAGCGGCATCTACGAGATGAACGGCGACATCGACCGCGCCTTCGGCGCCTTCACCACCTTCAACGAGCTGCCGCTGGAGTCCCAGGCCATGCTGCAGGAGATGGTGATGCGCTTCGAGTCCGAGGTGAAGAAGCCCTTCACGAAGGAGATGGAGGCCGCGCTGGCCAAGCTGGAGGCGGCGCGCGGCAAGCAGCCGGCCAGCCTGACCAGCACGGTGAAGCAGGCGGCGCAGGACCTGGCGCGGCAGGCCGCGGGGGCCTGAACGCCGGCACGGGCTCAGCGCCCGTAGCGGCCCTCCAGCGTCGCCTGGCCGAGGCTGTTGAGGTGGATCATGTAGCCCACCATCGCGGCCGAGGCATCGGCCGGCAGGTCCAGCCGTTCGGCCTTCAGCGCGTGCACGGTGAAGCGGTAGCGGTGCGGGGCGTCGCCCGATGGCGGGCAGGCGCCGCCGTAGCCCGGCGTGCCGTAGTCGGTGCGCCCCTGCACGGCACCGGCCGGCAGTCGTGCGCCGTCCGCGCTGCCGGCGCCGGCAGGCAGGCCCGTGGCGTCTGCGGGCAGGTTGTAGACGACCCAGTGCCACCAGCCCGAGCCGGTGGGAGCGTCCGGGTCGTAGACGGTCAGCGCGAAGCTGCGGGTGCCGGCCGGCGCGCCCTGCCAGCGCAGCGCGGGCGAGCGGTTGCCGCCTTCGCATCCGAATCCGCGATAGACCTGGTCCGCGGCCAGGCGGGCGCCCGGTGCCAGGTCCGGGCTGTCGATGGAGAAGCCGGCCGCCTGGGCCAGCAGAGGCAGGAGCGCAGCAGCACAGGCGGCTGCCGTGGGGATGGGGAAACGGGGCGGGCGGACAGCGGGCATGGTGGCCTTCCTTGGGCGGTTGAAACGATCCGTCCATGCTGCCGCCCGGCACGGCCGGCGCGTTAGCCGTCCTGCGTCAACCGCTGTGCCGGCCGCGCCACCAGCCCGCGCCCGCGGTATACGGCGGACCCGCCCGCGCCCGCCGAGCCCACCTGAACGCGGGGGCCGCCCTAAACCGCCGCCGCCTGCCGTGGATGCCTTGCCCATGTCGACGGGCAAGACCACCGCGAGCGGGCCACGTTCTCCTCGCGCTGCCTTGGCCGTGCCGCTTGCTGATGTCGCGCAAGCCACTCCAAACACAGTGCGAGGAACGAGTTCATGGCAGCGATCATCGGTGGCGGGTCGGCGCTGGGCCTGTCGGCATCCACGGCCGCGACCCTGGCGCGCAACGGCGTCTTCGGCAACCCGGCCACGGGCCGCTCGGGCGAGCAGGTGTATGTCAACAGCGCCACCGGCAACCTCGCCATCCAGCAGTACGACGACAGCCTGGCCGCGCTGGGCCTGGACGCGTCGCTGCTGCGCACCTACAACTCCCAGGGCCAGCTGGACGACGACAACGGCGACAACTGGCGCCTGGGTGTCAACAAGAAGCTGAGCTTCAGCCTGCTGGGCGACACCGTGACGCGCACCGACGGCGACGGCGCCGCGGTGGTCTACCGGCTGGACCTGCTGTCCGGCCTCTACGTCACCTGGGAAGGCGGCGGCGCGCACGACACGCTTTCACGCGACATCTTCACCGGCCAGTGGATCTGGACCGACGGCTCCACCCGCCGCACCGAGACCTACGACGCCACGGGCCGCCTGATCGCCTCGCGCGACACCGACGGCAACGCGCTGACCTACGGCTACACCGGCAGCAACGTCACCAGCATCGCCGACGCCTCGGGCCAGACGACCTACCTGGACTACAGCGGCAACAACCTCACGCAGATCCGCGTGGTCTCCGCCGGGGTCACGCGCACGACGACGCGCTACACCTACGACACCAGCAACCGCCTGAGCAAGGTGACGGTGGACCTGACGCCGCAGGACAACTCCATCAGCGACGGCAAGACCTACGTCACCACCTACACCTACGACGGCACCAGCAAGCGCATCGCCTCCATCGGCCAGACCGACGGCAGCCTGGTCAGCTTCACCTACCAGCAGCTCGGCGGCCGCTACCTGGTGCGCACGCAGACCATCGCCACGGCCACCGGCAACCGCACCACCACCTTCAACTTCAGCGCGCTGGACCTGCTCACGGGCCTGTACAACCAGTGCGACGTCACCGACGGCCTGGGCCTGGTCACGACCTACCTGCACGGCACCGGCGGCTGCCTGGCCAGCGTCATCAGCCCCAGCGTGAGCGGCGCGCGGCTGCGCACGGACTTCGGCTACGACCTGATGGGCAACCTCACGTCCATCACCGAGGACCCGGGCCTGGGCGGCCTGAACCGCGTCACGGGGATGGACTACGACCTGCAGGGCAACCTGCTGACCACCTACGACGCCTCCGGCTCCACGGTGACGCGCACCTACAGCGCCACCAACCAGATCCTCAACGAGACGACCTACACGGTGCGCGACCCGGACGGCGGCGGCCTGCTGGGCATACTGCTCGGCCCCGGCGGCCCGCAGACCACGCGCCACGTCTACGACAGCGAGAACCACCTGCGCTTCCTCGTCACGGCCGACGGCCGCGTGACCGAGCACCGCTACAACGCCGCGGGCCAGCGCATCCTCACGCTGCACTACACCAACGCCGTCCACCCGCTCACCGGGCTGCAGCCCACCGACCCGCTGGGCGAGCAGGAGATGTCCGTCTGGGCAGCCGCACGCGACCAGCGCTTCACCGAGCGGCTGGACTACACCTACGACTTCCGCGGCCAGGTCTCCTCCATCACCGCCTGGGCCGCCACCACCACGACGGGCGCGGGCAGCGGCCCGGCGTCACGCACCAATTTCGTCTACGACCAGCGCGGCAACCTGCTGCAGAAGATCGAGGCCCGCGGCACCGCCACCACCGCCGACCCCAACGACTACCTCACCAGCTACACCTACGACGGCCTCAACCGCGTCCTCACGACGACCGAATGGGTCGCCGCCGGCGTCACGCGCAGCACCCTGACGCAGTACGACGACGCGGGCAACCGCACCGTCGCCACGCTGGCCAACGGCCTGGTGCGCACCTCCACGTTCAACGGCGCAGGCGAACTCACCAGCGTCATCAACACCGGCCCCGCGGCGGCCAACCTGGGCACCACCAGTTATCGCTACGACGCCAACGGCCGCCAGCGCATCGTCACCGACCCGACCGGCGTGCGGCAGTTCTTCTTCTACGACGAGGCCGGGCGCAAGACGGCCGAGGTGGACGGCGACGGCACGCTGACCGAGTTCGTCTTCAACCGCGCCGACGACGTCGTCAAGACCGTGCGCTACGCGGTGCTGCTCAATGCAGCGACGCTGGCGTCGCTGGTGGATGCGTCGGGCAACCCGACCGGCGTGACCCTGGCCACCCTGCGCACCGCCGCCGGCGGGAACCCCGGGGCCGACCAGGTCACGCGCAGCATCTACGACAACACCGGCAAGCTGGTCTACACCGTGGACGCGGCCGGCGCCGTGGTGCAGAACGTCTACGACGGCGCCGACCGGCTGACCGACGTGATCCGCTACGCCACGCCGGTAAGCATCCCGCGGGCGACGGACCAGATGCAGCCGCTGGACCTGCTGCTGCTGGTGCCGGCATCGGCGAACGACCGGCGCACGCGCCACTTCTACGACAAGGACGGCCACCGCGTCGGGGTGCTGGACGCCGCCGGCTACCTCACCGAGTCGAGCTACGACCCGGCCGGCCACCTCGTGCGCACCGTCGCCTACGCCAATCCCACGCCGGTGCTGGAGCGGGCCGCCGGCATGCTGGAAAACCTGCGCCCCGCGCCCGACAACGAGACCACCACGACACCCGAGCGCGACGCCACCACCTACTACTTCTACGACGGCCAGGGCCGCCAGGTGGGCGAGCTGGACGCCGAGGGCTATCTGACCGAGACGGTCTACGACGTGGCCGGCCGCGTGGCCCAGTCCATCCGCTACGGCACGGTGCGCACCTACGCTGCGAACGACACCCTGGCCGACCTGCGCCCCGCCGCGGGCACCCCGGCCCACACCAGCAGCTTCGCCTACGACGGGCTGGGCCGCGTGGCGCAGGACACGGACTACGAGGGCACGGTCACCACCTACGCCTACGACGGTGCCGACCGCCTGACCAGCCGCACGCGCGCCGCGGGCACCGGCGAGGCACGCACGCGGCAAAGCCGCTACGACGCGCTGGGCCGCGTGACCCAGGAGCTGACCGCCGAGGGCTACGCCCGGATCACCGCCGGCATGACCCCCGCGCAGATCGAGGCCGTCTGGACGCAGTACAGCCTGCGCCACGCCTACGACCTGGCCGGCCGCCGCATCTCCACCACCGACCAGACCGGCCTCAAGACCGTCTACTACTACGACGCCGACGGCCGCCTGCGCTTCACCGTCAACGCCTACGGCGAGGTGCAGGAAAGCCGCTACAACGCGCTGAACCAGGCCACCGACACGCTGGCCTACAGCACCCGCATCGCCACCACCGGCCTCACCGGCGGCCTGCTGACGCCGGCGCTGGCGCTGCTGCTGACACCCGTGGCCGACGCGGCGCACGACGCGCGCACCACCTACACCTACACCGCTGCCGGCCAGCTGCGCACCACCAGCACCCCGCAGGGCGCGGGCACCACCATCGGCTACAACGCCTTCGGCGAGCAATCGGAGCGGCTGGACAAGCAGGACGCCGCGCGCACGCGCCGCACTTCCTACGAGTACGACCAGCGCGGCCTGCTCAAGCTCACCCGCTTCGACACCGCCGGGCTGAACACCACCGAAAGCCGCAGCTACGACGCCTTCGGCCGCCTGACCAGCGTGACCGACCCGCTGAACCGCGTCACCCGCACCGAGTACGACCGGCTGGGCCGCACCGTGGCGACGGTGGACGCGCTGGCCGCCCGTCGCCAGGTCACCTACGACGCCTACTCGCGCACGCTGACCACGCGCGACGCCGCGAACCAGACGACCAGCTACCGCTACGACGACGCCAGCCGCAGCTTCACCATCACCACGCCCGAGAACATCGGCGTGATCACCGCGCTCAACCGCCACGGCCAGACCGTGGGGGTCATGTCGCAGACCAACGCGGTCATCTACAGCTACGACCTCGACGGCCACCTGATCTCCACCTCGGACCTGCTGGGAACGCTGGAGTCGCGCAGCTACGACGCCGCGGGCCGCGAGGTGACCAACACCGACGGCCGCGGCATCGTCACGCGTTTCGCCTACGACGCGGCCAACCGCGTGCTCACCCGCACCGTGGACGACGCCACCGGCGGCCTGAAGCTGGTGACCACCTACGGCTATGACGGCCAGGGCCGCGTGACCAGCGTCACCGAGCCCAGCGGCCGCGTCACGGCCACGGACTACGACACCGACGGCCGCATCAAGACGGTGACGGTCGACCCCGCGGGCCTGAACCTGCGCACCGGCTACACCTACGACCTGGAAGGGCGCACGCTGACGGTGACCGAAGGGCAAGGCAGCAGCACGCCGCGCAGCACCGAATACCGCTACGACACCCTGGGCCGCCGCACCGACGAGATCCAGGACCCCGCCGGCCTGGCCTTGCGCACGCAATACCGCTACGACGCGGCCGGCAACCTCACGCGCCGCATCGACGCCTCCGGAAAGTCCACCTGGTACGTCTACGACGCGGACAACCGCCAGCGCTGGTCGGTGGACGGCGCGGGCGACGTCATCGAGACCAACTACGACGCCGAGGGCCGCGTCAACTTCACCCGCGGCTACACGCAGCGCGTCACCACCACCGGCTTCGGCGACATCCTGGCATCGGTGACGGTGACGGCGGACGCCAAGGACCGCATCGAGCGCACGGTGTACGACCGCGACGGCCGCGGCGTCTACAGCATCGACGGCGCCGGCACCGTGACCCAGCGCAGCTTCGATGCCGACAACCGCGTCACGCGCGTGCGCACCTACGCGCTGGGCATTTCCAACGTCGCCTACGCCAGCCCGGCCGACGTGGCCGACGCGCTGTCCGCGGCCGGCAACCCCACGGCGCCGTCGGCCGCCGACCGCGTCAACTGGATCACCTACGACCAGCGCGGCCGCACCGCGTTCACCGTCGACGGCGTGGGCGCGGTGGTGGGCATGCAGTACGACGGCGCGGGCAACGTCGTCAGCCGCACGGTCTACGCCAGGCTGCGCCCCACCGGCCAGCCGATGGACCTGGGCAGCCTGGCGGCCTGGGCCTCCAACGCCGCCAACCAGGACCCCTTGCGCGACCAGACCACGCGCTACTGGTACGACGGCGCCGGGCGCGTGCGCTTCACGCTGGATGGCGAGGGCTTCCTCACCGAGCGGCGCTACAACGACGCCGGCCGCCAGACCAACGAGATCGTCTACTGGGACAAGCCCAGCATCGCCGCCGGCGCCACGCTGGCCGCGGTGACCACGGCGGCGGCCGCGCTCACCAGCACCAGGAACCAGAACGTCGCCATCGTCGCCGACAAGGCCGGCCGCGTGACACAGCGCACCGACGGCGAAGGCTACGTCACCCGCTACGTCTTCGACGCCACCGGCCGCCGCACCGAGACCTGGCAGGCGCTGGACCTGGCCGCCACGCAGTGGCTGGTGCAGCGCGACTGGTACGACGCGGCGGGCCGCCAGGCCTGGGCGCTGAGCGCCGAGGGCTTCCTCACCAAGTTCGAACGCGACGGCCTGGGCAACGTCACCAGGCGCACGCTCTACCGGCAGAAGGTGGCCGCGCCCGCGGCCGGGGCGCAGCCCGCGCCGCTGGCCGGCGACACCGGCTACGTCACGTCCTACCAGTACGACAACGCGGGCCGCGTGACCTTCGAGACGGCCTCCGACAACGTGGTCACGGCCTACGAATACGACGGCCGCGGCAACCGCACGCTGGCCACCGAGGCCTACAACACCGCCGACGCGCGCCAGACGCGCTACGTCTACGACGCTGCCGACCGCGTCACCGACAGCACGCGCGCCTACGGCAGCGCGCTGGCCATCACCACGCACTACGACCTCGACGCCTTCGGCAACGTCATCGCGCAGCACGAGGCCTACGGCACCGCGGCCGTGCGCATCAGCCACAGCACCTACGACTCGGCCAACCACACCACGCGCGAGACCAATGCGCTGGGCGTGAGCACCGTGCTCGGCTACGACGCCGCCGGCAACCTGACCAGCCGCGCGCTGACCGACGGCAGCACCAGCACGCCTGCGGAGACCTACAACTACGACCGCAACAACCGCCAGATCTCCCATACGGACCCCGAAGGCGGCTACACCAAGTACACCTACGACGCGGCCGGCAACCGCCGCACGGTCACCAGCCCGGTGGCGCTGGCGCTGACCAACAGCAACGATGCCTACTACGTGGCGCTGCGCAAGCGCCTGGGGATCGTGGACGGGGCAGGCAACGGCAAGCAGGTGGCGGCGTTGACGGGCGCGGACATCCTGCTCATCTACAACCGCTACACCGCCACCTCGGACTACGACCGCCGCAACCTGCTGGCACAGGTGACGGACGCGCTGGGCACCGTGACCAGGTACGTCTACGACGGCGCGGGCCGCAAGACCGACGCGATCCAGGCCTTCGGCGTCGCCGGCCAGCAGCGCACCTCCAGCTACACCTACGACAAGGACGGCCGCCTGCTCACCGCGCGCGACCCGATGGGCGGGCTGACCAGCTACGTGACCGACGCGCTGGGCAACCAGACGCGCATCACCGACGCCAACGGCGGCGTGCGCAACAACCAGTACGACGACGCCGGGCGCCTGCGCTTCACCACGCTCACCATGGCCGGCGTGCCCGGCGGCGGCATCCGCACCGAGAACACCTACGACCTGCGCGGCAACCTGAAGACCGCCACCCTGTCCTACGCCGACGGCAGCGATGCGCGCCTGACCTCCTACGGCGTGGACATCCACGACCGCCAGACCAGCGTGACCGATCCGGAGGGCTACACCACCACCTTCGGCTACGACGCCTTCGGCAACCAGACCGGCATCGTCCACGGCCTGTACCTCCCCACGCCGGGGCAGCCCGGCTATGACGCGGCCAAGGCCGCGCGCGCGCGGCCGCTTTCGTCCACCTACGCCTACGACGCCGGCGACCGCATGACCTCGTCGGCCGATGCCCTGGGCAACAGCACCACCTACGGCTACGACATCGCCGGCAACCGTGTCCGCCAGACCGAGGCCGCCAACGGCGGCACCGCCGCCCCGCGCACCACGCGCTTCACCTACGACGGCGCCAAGCGGCTCAAGGTCATCGACACGCCGGCCGGGGGCCAGACCACCTACCGCTACGACGCAGCCGGCAACCGGATCGGCGAGCGCCAGCTGCAAAGCGGCACGCCCGCCGCCGGCGTGTGGGTGGACAAGGGCTACGAGTACGACGCGCGCAACCAGCTGACGGCGGAGATCGATTCCTACGGCTGGCGCAACGAGTACTACTACGACGCGGTGGGCAACCGCACCGAGCTGCGCTATGCCGCCGGCACCGTGGACCAGCGCAGCGTCGGCACGCGCTACGACCTGAACAACCGCCGCACCGCCGACATCGACGGATACGGCAAGGAAACGCGCTACGAGTACGACAAGCTGGGCAACCGCACCAAGGTGACCGACCCGCTGAACAACGTCGCGCGCTACTACTACGACGCGGCGGGCCGCCTGACCACGGTGCTGGACCCGCAGAAGTTCATCAACACCTTCAAGTTCGACGTCGCCGGCAACCGCACCGAGGAGCGCGTGTACTTCACGCCCTATGCCGGGGCCATCAGCGACACCACGGCACCCGTGCCGACGG
>SCTQ01000336.1 GCA_004322345.1 Aquabacterium sp.
AACCGGGTCTCCAGCGTGCGGGCCAGCGTGGTGCCGGCGAAGCCGCCGCCGACGATCACGATGTTGCGCGGCTCATCCATGTCGTTCTCCTCGGCGGGGCGCGCTCAGCGCGCGTCCTTGAAGGCGTAGCGGCGGATCAGGCGGTCCAGCGACAGCGGACCCGGGCCGTGCAGCAGGGCGACCAGCAGCATCAGGCCCCAGACCTGGTGATCCTTCAGGCCCACCGGCCCGAGGTCCGGATAGGAGGCCACCGCGATGATGTTGAAGACGAAGAGCACGAAGGCCGCCAGGCGCGTGCCCAGGCCCAGCACCAGCAGCACCGGGAAGAACAGCTCGACGCCGGTGCCCATCACGGCCGCCGCCTCGGGCGGCAGCAGCGGCACGGCGTATTCGTTCTCGAACAGCGACAGCGTGGCGGACCAGCTGCCGATCTTGACCAATCCGGCCTGGAAGAAGACCTGGGCCACGTACAGCCGCAGCGCCAGGTCGGCCAGCGGCGAGAGGAAGTCCAGCGTGCGCACGGTTGCGCGCGCCGCCTTCAGCGCGCGCAGGACCGGGCCTGCGCGGCCGACGGGGACGGGAGCCGGCGGCGTGCCGCCCGCGCGGGCCGACGACGGGAAGATGGGGCTGGTGGGCTGCATGGCGCGCTCCTCGTCCGTTGCGGCCTGGCGCTCAGCTCTTGGACGCAGCCGCGCCGCCGTGGCGGTTCTCGGCCTTGTCGACGACCGTGCCGCCGGCGATCTTGGCGCAGGTGCCCTTGGGCACGGCGATCCAGGCTTCCGTGTCGCGATCGGCCTTGACGCTGCCGGCGCAGGCGCTCTTGCTCGTGCCGCAGTCGTTCTGGCCGGCCTTCACGATGCCGGCGCACTTCTCGGTGTCGCCCTTGGCGGCGAGGGCGCTGCCGCTGGCGGCGGCCAGGCTCAAGGTCATCAGGCCGGCGAGGGCGCCCTGCACGAGTTGCTGGGTGGTGGTGGTCATGGATGGCTCCTGTGGATGAAGAAGGGAAAGTGGGTTGCTTGCCGCTGCTCAGCAGGGCCGTCGTCGCCGGCCTTGCGTGTTGCAGTGAAGTCAGTGTCCGAAGCCCCGGTCACACGCATGTCCGCGATTGGTCACGTTTTGATCACGTGCAAGCAGGAACACGGGCACCCCGGGGCGCGGCGTCACATCGTGTGCGCGTCGGTGGCTTCGACCGGGAACAGGTCGACCGAGATCAGCGTGGCGGTGCTGCCGCCCGTGTTCTTCCACCAGTGCGAGGTGCCGAATTTCTCCGGCGCCACATCGCCTGCGCGGTGCACGATGGGCACGGCGCAGTTGCTGGCGTACTCGACGACCTCGCCGGAGACGACGTAGATCATCGCGGGCCGGTTGCCGTGGCTGTGCCAGGGCACGACGCCGCCGGGCTGCAGGACCAGCTCGCGCAGGCGGAAATGGCGGCCGTCGACGTGAGCGTTGGGTTCCTTGCTCAGGTCGGTGACTGCGCGCACGGTATCGGTGACGCCTGAAGGCTGGGTGGCGCCGGGCTGCTGGCCTTTGCCATCGGCCACTCGGTTGGCCGCGGGACATTCCCCGGCATGGGCCGAGGCCGTGACGATCGCCACGGCGGCGATCAGTGAGGCTTGCGCCGCACGGCGCAGCCTGGGGGGAAGCGAAAGGGTCGGCATGGTCATCTCTCCATCGGTTGCGTCCGAAGACGGGCGCCGGTCCATCCGGCACCAGGAGAGGACTGTGGGCAGGCAGCCTCACGCCACCATCCATCGCGGCTCACGCTTTGGTCACGGGGGACCCAGGGGGGCGAACGTTTAATACATGACAATGTGTATTGCAGTTGCATTGTCTGCATGCGAGTTAACTCGTTGATTCGCATGCGAATTAGTCGGCGCGCCGCTAATTCCGATAACAAGAAGCACGCTGGCTGTGACGCCGGCTGACCGCAGCTTCTTCAGCGCATCGCGCCAGATGCCGCCGTTTCGCTCATCGAGCTGAGCTTCGATTTCCGCAACGGTCTGCAGCACCGGCAGCCCTGCGCGGTTCGCCAAATACGCGAGGGTGCTGGCGGCGGGATGGTGCTTCCCGGCCTTCCACTCGCTCAACCGCGGACGGGCGATGCCCATCTCTTCCGCGAGTGCGTTCAGCGAGCCTGCGGCTTCTGCCGCCTTGTCTATTAAATCGCGCAATGAGATAGTCATAATCTATGTACGGTTGAACGTACCAGTGGTTACAGTACGGCCAACCGTACGGAACGGTTTTCCGTACGGCACTGTAACTGGAGTGCCACCCTTGCAGCAAGCTCAAGCCAACGTCCTAGCCGCTGCGCGCGCGGAGCGCGCGCGCCCGGCGCGCAGCGGCGGTGCCCCTTGCCCCCCGTCTCTAACAGGGGGGGAAAGTGTCAGCAGGGCAGTGCAGGGTGCGCGCGCGAAAGTGGACTGGCTCACCGTCACCTGGAAGCCGGAGCCGGACGAGCTGGTCAACCTCCAGTCATTCGAGCTGCTGACCGCCTGGCTTGGCGGGAGCGTGGTGGGCGAGGATTCGCCCGGCCTGCTGGGCTATGCGCATGGCTGCCGCTTCTACGTGGTGATCCACGGGACGCCGGTCTACGTGGCCCGCGTCGATTGGGGTGGCGAGCATCACGGGGGCAGGGCGCGCTTGGATCTGACCGCTTCGGCCTGCGGTCGTGTGCGGGGCTGGGCCGGCGTAGCCGCCGAGGTCGGCCGGTGGGATGAAACCAAGCTGACTCGCGTAGACCTGGCCGTCGATTGCCTCATGGGCGAGTACACGGTGGAGGACGCGCGGGACTGGTACCTCGCTGGCGAATTCCACTCGGGTGGCCGTCGCCCCCGTCACAGCCTTATCGGCGATTGGCTGGACCCCCACTACGGTCGAACCATCAACGTCGGCCGCCGCGAGAACGGGAAGATGCTGCGCGCCTACGAGAAGGGCCGCCAGCTCGGCGACAGCGCCAGCCCGTGGACGCGCTTCGAGGTTGAGTTGCGCAACATCGACCGCGAATTGCCGCTCGATGTCCTGACCAATTCCGATGCCTATTTCGTCGGCGCCTATGAAGCGCTGGCCCGCCTGCTGGATTGCAGCGCGTTGCGCATCGCCACCGATCAAGCCGAGGGCGAGATTGCCCTGGGCTCGCTGGTCACCTACCAGCGTGCGGCCTATGGCCGTCTCATCACCGTATTGCGGGGAAAGCTCGAAGCCGGGCAAGTCCTCGACCTGCTTTGCCGTCCAGGCCTCCCGCGTCGGCTGGAGAAATCGAGCCTGACGGCCTTCGACCTTATCGGCGCCGACGCGCTTATGCAGCGTTTCGCAGGCGAAACGCATCAGGAGCTAATTCAATGAACGGTTTCCAAAAGACCAGCATCATCAAAGGCGTTGCCTTCTTCGCAGACAAGATCGACGGTCAAGACATCAACGTCGGTTCGATCTTCATCGAGGAGGAGCTCGATACCTCGAAGGGCAATGCGAAGGGCTTCCGCACCGTCGAATACAGGGCCGACTCGGCCGACGTCGTCAAGCCGCTGATGCACCTGGAGTTCCCGATCACGGGCGAGGTGCATTTCCGTATGCAGGTGACCAAGCGGAACCATCAAATCATCGTCGAGGCGGTCAAGCCGATTTCGCTTGCGAAAGGCCAGCCGCAGGTGCAGCCGGCAGGGAAGGGGGCCTAAATGCTCTGCGACGGCTGGGCCACCTGGGCACGCTCTGCGTCCTTCCCGCTCCTTCACCTGTGTATCCCTGTCGTTGCCGGCAAGTACCGGTGCGAGCGGGCGTGGTGGGCCACCGTCGATGACTTCGGCGATCTGGTGCGCGTGGAGGCTTGGTAATGGGCTATTGGGCTGGTACGCAATGCCTCCCTGATGCGGTGACTGCGACGGCGTCGTACTGCGCGCAGATGAATCATACGGACATCAACGGGGCTGTGTATTGCAACCCGCTTGCGCCTTCGGGCACTACCGGCCGTGTGCAAGTGACTCGCTACAACTTCAATACGAAGGCCCAGGTTCAGGAGAACGACACGTTCCTTCTGATGACGTGTAGCGAGGTCAACGCTCCTAACTTCCCTTGGAATCTCTCCGTCTCGGAGGGTGCTCAGATATCGGCCGCCATCCTCGGTGTCTGGGCTCTCGCGTGGTGTCTTCGTGCGCTGCGTCGGGTCTTAAGCAGTGATGGTGTTCCTGAAAGTGAGTGAAGCAATGAAGAAGTTCGTTTCCCGTGCCCTGCTGGGCTCCCTGGTGCTGGCTTCGGCCACTGCCGCGAATGCCGCAATCGATGTGACGGCGGCCACCACGGAAATCGCCGACGTCAAGACCGGCGTTCTGGCCATCGGTGTCGCCGTCTTCGGCGTGGCCGTGGCGATCAAGCTCTACAAGTGGCTGCGCAGCGCGCTGTGATCGCGCGGGCCGGTGTCGAAAGGCATCGGCCCTTTTTCATCCGGGCCGGGTGGCTCGTGCGAAAAGGGGCTGACATGGGTGTGTTCATCATCATTGCAGTAGTGGGGGCCGCATGGATCCTCTTCGGTGGTTGACGCGCTTCCTGCTCACGCTGCTCGGCGTGATGGTCCTTGGGGCGGTGTTCGCTGCCTCTGCGCAGGCCGCTGACGATGTGGTGTTGCGCGAGCGGGCCGAGTACCTCGATGACTTCGCTACCGGCGAGGCTTACGAAACGATGGGGCTTGCCTGTGAGGCGATTTATGAGGCTTGGTCTGGTGGCGATCACGCGCACTACTTGTTCCTCGTCAGTAATCCGCCCGATGTCGTGTGCAGCGTTTGGTATCGCGAAGACGATACCGTCTCGTGGACGGTCATCCTCCAGTTTCCTGAGGCTCGCGTAGTCGAGTGGCCGTTGCAGCCCGTGTGCCCTGCCCACGATGGACTAGAGCCGACCATCGTTTTTCGAACGTCTGCGCAGTGCTCGGCGAACGATCCGGCCTGCGATGGATACCCCGGTCCTGTCCACATGTGCGAGTACAGGTCCGCGGCTGCAAAGTGCTCGGCGTTGCAAGGGCTGCCGGTGCCTAGTAGCTTGGTTGCGGGCTTTACTGGTGTAGCGAGCTGCGGCTATCCGCCCGGTGATGTCTCCGGCAACCCGCCTACCTGTGCGTTTGCTTATGACGGTTCGTCGGGGCAATACAAGTGGACTGGTGCCCTG
>SCTQ01000002.1 GCA_004322345.1 Aquabacterium sp.
GCGCACGCCTGCGGCCTGGCCGCCTTCGGCGAGAACTACCTGCAGGAAGCGCTGGACAAGATCGCCGCGCTGGACGACCTCAGGCCCGTCCTCGAATGGCATTTCATCGGCGGCCTGCAGTCCAACAAGACGCGGCCGGTGGCCGAGCACTTCGACTGGGCGCATGCGGTGGACCGCCTGAAGATCGCGCAGCGGCTGTCGGAGCAGCGGCCTGCGGGCCTGCCGCCGCTCAATGTCTGCATCCAGGTCAACGTCAGCGGCGAGGCCAGCAAGGGAGGGGTCGCGCCGGCCGAGGCCGCGGCCCTGGCTCAGGCCGTGCATGCACTGCCCCGGCTGCGGCTGCGCGGGCTGATGGCGCTGCCGGCGCCGGCCGATTCCTTCGACGAACAGCGCCGGCCGTTGCACGCGGTGCACGAGCTCTTCGACAGCCTGCGGGCACTGGGCCTGCCGCTGGACACGCTGTCCATGGGGATGAGCGCCGACCTGGAGGCCGCGGTGGCCGAGGGTGCGACCATCCTGCGCATCGGCAGCGCGATCTTCGGCAGCCGCGGCGCGCAGGCCCGGGCGGCCTGAATCGGGGCAGGCCGCGGACATCAACCGACGCGGGAAGGGTCTCATGACGTTGCAGCCGGGAATCGCAGACAGGCGTCTGCCGTCACCGTATCGGCCTCAAGCCGACGTGCTTGAGGCCCTGCGCGCGGGCCTGCGCGACACAGGTGGCATCGCCGCCGACTGGAGCGCGGTGCAGACGCTGGCCGCGCCCTGGGTGCTGGGCGTGCGCGGGCAGCCGGCACCGTTGTGGGCGGTGGAGTCGCTGCTGCAGGAGTTCCCGCTCAACAGCCAGGAGGGCCGCGCGCTGATGCGCCTGGCCGAGGCCCTGCTGCGCGTGCCGGACGTGGAGACCGCCGCCGCGCTGGCCGCCGACCAGCTGGGCCGGGCCGCCCAGGTGCCGCACCAGTCCCACGGCCATCCGGCCCTGGGCGCGTTCGCCAGCCGCGCCATCGACCTGGCCCAGCGCATGCTGCCTGCGGACGGCAGCGAGCCCGGCCTGCTGCAGCGCCTGGGCAGCCAGGCCGTGGTGGCCGCCGCGGTGCGGGGCGTGCAGCTGCTGGGCCGGCAGTTCGTCTTCGGCCGCGACATCCGCCAGGCGCTGGACCACGCCCGCGGCGCGCGCAAGAGCGACCCGGCCGCGCGCTTCAGCTTCGACATGCTGGGAGAAGGCGCGCGCGCCGCGGCCGACGCGCAGCGCTACTTCGATGCCTACGCCGGCGCCATCGATGCGCTGGCCGCCGCCGCGCAAGGGCCGTCGCTGCCCACGCGCTGCGACGGCATCTCGATCAAGCTGAGCGCCCTCTTCGCGCGCTACGAGGACGGCCAGCGCGCACGCGTGCTGGCCGAGCTGGTGCCGCGCGCCTGGCAACTGGTGGACCGGGCAGCGCGCGCCGGCATCAACCTGACCATCGACGCCGAGGAAAGCGAGCGCCTGGAGCTGTCGCTGGACGTCTTCGAGGCCCTGCTGGCCCGCGCCGCTCAGGCGCATCCTCAGTGGGCCGGCTTCGGGCTGGCCATCCAGGCCTACCAGACCCGCGCGCTGGAGACCGTGGCCTGCGTGCTGCAGCTGGCGCGCGCCGCGCGCATGCGGCTGATGGTGCGTCTGGTCAAGGGCGCCTACTGGGACGCCGAGGTCAAGCGCGCCCAGGTGCTGGGCATGCCGGACTACCCCGTCTTCGTCGACAAGGCCGGCACCGACCTGTCCTACCTGGCCTGCGCGAAAGCCCTGCTGGCCGCGCCCGACTGCGTCTTCCCGCAGTTCGCCACGCACAACGCCGGCACCATCGCGGCCGTCGCGCTGCTGGCCCACCAGGCCGCCGGCGCAGACGCACCGCCGGCCTTCGAATGGCAGCGGCTGCACGGCATGGGCGAGGCGGTCTACGGCCAGCTCGCCGCCGACCGCCGCGACGGCGCGGCGGCCCTGGCGCGGCAGGCCGGCGTGCGCGTCTACGCGCCGGTGGGCGAACACCGCGACCTGCTGGCCTACCTGGTGCGCCGCCTGCTGGAGAACGGCGCCAACGCCTCCTTCGTGCACCAGCTGGGCGACGCGGCCGTGCCGGTGGACGCGCTGCTGGCCTCGCCCTGGCTGGCCGCCGACGGCTCGGCGGCCCTGCCGCTGCCGCCCCGGCTCTACGGGCCGCAGCGCGCCAACGCGCTGGGTGCCGACCACCACGACCGCGTGGAACGCGCGGCCCTCGAAGCCGCCGCGCATGCGGCGCAAGCGGCGCCACGCGAGGCGGCCGCCCCACCCGAGGTCGATGCCGCCATGCGCCGCCTGGCCGCCGCCGCGTCCGGCTGGCGCCAGGCCCCGCTGGAGCAGCGCCGCGCCGTGCTGCTGCGCGCCGCCGACCTGCTGGAAACCCGTTTCACCGCAACCAGCGGCCTGCTGATGGACGAGGGCCGCAAGACCGTCGCCGACGCCGTGGCCGAGGTGCGCGAGGCCATCGATGCCTGCCGCTACTACGCGCAGCAGGCAGCGCTGCACCTGGGCACGCAGCTGCTGCCCGGCCCCACCGGCGAGCGCAACGAGCTGCGCCTGCTGGGCCGCGGCGTCTTCGTCTGCATTGCGCCCTGGAACTTCCCGCTGGCCATCTTCGGCGCCCAGGTCGTGGCTGCGCTGGTGGCCGGCAACGCGGTGGCCGCCAAGCCGGCATCGCAGACACCGCGCATCGCGGCCGCCTTCACCGGCCTGCTGGCCGAGGCCGGCCTGCCCGAGGGCGTGCTGGCCTGCTTCCCCGGTGGTGCGGAGGTGGGCGCCGCACTGGTGGCCCATCCGCTATGTGCCGGCGTGGCCTTCACCGGATCGACGCGCACCGCGCGGCGCATCCAGCGCACCCTGGCCGAGGACCTGCCCGACGGGCGCGAGCGCGCCATCGTCCCGCTGATCGCCGAGACCGGTGGCCTGAACGCGATGGTGGTCGACAGCACCGCGCTGCCCGAGCAGACCTGCGACGCCATCGTGCTCAGCGCCTTCGGCAGTGCGGGCCAGCGCTGCTCGGCGCTGCGCCTGCTGTGCGTGCAGGACGACATCGCCGACGGCCTGCTGGCGATGCTGGCCGGTGCCATGCAGGAACTGGTCGTCGGCCCGGCGGCGCAGGCCGCCACCGATGTCGGCCCGGTGATCGACGGCGCGGCACGCACCCACCTGCAGCGCCACATCGAAAGGCTGGAGTCCGGCGCACGCCTGCTCGCGCGCACGCCGCTGCCCGCCGGCCTGCCGCCGGGCGACTGGATCGCACCCTGCGCCTTCGAGATCGGCAGCATCGCCGAACTGCGCGAGGAGATCTTCGGCCCCGTGCTGCACGTGCTGCGCTTCGGCCCGGGCACGTCGGCGCCGACGCTGGAGGCCGTCTTCGAGCAGATCCACGCGCTGGGCTACGGCCTCACGCTGGGGCTGCACACGCGCATCGACGCCCGCGCCGCGCGGCTGGCCGCCCACGCGCGCGTGGGCAACGTCTACGTCAACCGCGGCATGATCGGCGCGGTGATGGGCGTGCAGCCCTTCGGCGGCGAGGGCCTGAGCGGCACCGGCCCCAAGGCTGGCGGGCCGCATTACCTGCTGCGCTTCGTGGTGGAGCAGACGCTGACGGTGAACACGGCCGCAGCAGGCGGCAACGCAGATCTGATCGCCGGGCTCTGAACCCCGGGCACGTAGACTGCCTGCCTTCCCTCCGGACACACACGAGCGAGCACCAGCCATGGCGCAAGAGATCGGATTCATCGGCGGCGGCAACATGGCCACCGCCATCATCGGCGGGCTGATCCGCCAGGGGCGCGAGGCGCAGAGCATCGTCGTCATCGACCCCAGCGAGGCCCAGCGCGCGAAGCTGCAGGCCGAGCTGGGAGTCGTCACGCGCGCCGCGCCCGATGCCGCGCTGGACCAGTTGCAGACCATCGTCTGGGCCGTCAAGCCCCAGCAGTTCGCCGAGGCCGTGCAGGCTACCGGCCTGCTGGCCGGCCCGCTGCACTTCAGCGTGATGGCCGGCATCCGCAGCACCGACATCGCCGCCGCCGCCGGCACGCCGGCGTGTTGGGCATCGCCCGCACCA
>SCTQ01000337.1 GCA_004322345.1 Aquabacterium sp.
CGCGCCCCAGGCATGACGCTGATGAAGATGCCGATGTTCTGCTGGACCTGGCTGATCACCGCCTACCTGCTGATCGCGGTGATGCCCGTGCTGGCCGGTGCGATCACGATGACGCTGACCGACCGCCACTTCGGCACCAGCTTCTTCAACCCCGCCGGCGGCGGCGACCCGGTGATGTACCAGCACATCTTCTGGTTCTTCGGCCACCCCGAGGTCTACATCATGATCCTGCCGGCCTTCGGGATCGTCAGCCACATCGTGCCGACCTTCGCCCGCAAGAAGCTGTTCGGCTACACGTCCATGGTCTACGCGACCAGCTCGATCGCCATCCTCAGCTTCATCGTCTGGGCCCACCACATGTTCGCCACCGGCATGCCGGTGACTGGCCAGCTGTTCTTCATGTACGCGACCATGCTGATCGCGGTGCCCACCGGCGTGAAGATCTTCAACTGGATCGCCACGATGTGGCGCGGCTCGATGACCTTCGAGACGCCGATGCTCTTCGCCGTCGGCTTCATCTTCGTGTTCACGATGGGCGGCTTCACCGGCCTGATCCTGTCGGTTGCGCCCATCGACACCCAGTTGCAGGACACCTACTACGTCGTCGCCCACTTCCACTACGTGCTGGTGGCCGGCTCGCTGTACGCGCTGTTCGCCGGCTTCTACTACTGGGCTCCCAAGTGGACCGGCGTCATGGTCCCCGAGTGGAAGGGCAAGCTGCACTTCTGGTGGTCGCTGATTGCCTTCAACGTCACCTTCTTCCCGATGCACTTCCTGGGTCTGGCCGGCATGCCCCGCCGCTACGCCGACTACCCGATGCAGTTCCACGACTTCAACGCCATCGCCTCCGTGGGCGCCTTCGCCTTCGGCTTGGCCCAGGTGTACTTCCTGCTGTTCGTGGTCTTCCCGGCCATGGCCGGCAAGGGGGAGAAGGCACCACAGCGTCCTTGGGAAGCTGCCGAGGGCCTGGAGTGGGAAGTGCCGTCGCCGGCGCCCTTCCACACCTTCGAGAACCCGCCCAAGCTGGATGCCACGGCGACCAAGGTGATCGGCTGAGACCAGCCGGCAGTCCAAGGAGTCCTGTGATGTCTGAGCAGCAGCAAGAGCAGCGTTCGCGCAACCTGCGCCTGGGCTGGATCCTGGGGTCGGTGGCCATCGCGTTCTTCCTCGGCTTCGTCGCCAGGTTCGTGCTGTTCAAGGGCTGAGCGGCAGCGAGTCGACCGTGGACGCCAGCCGCAACACCGCCGACCGGACCCTGCGCAGCGACAACCTGCGCATGGTGGGCAAGCTGACCGTCGTCGCCGGCCTGATGTTCGCGTTCGGCTATGCGATGGTGCCCATGTACAAGTCGATCTGCGAAGCCCTGGGCATCAACGTGCTCAGCCTCGGCGACCAGCAGATCCCGGGCGCGGCGGGCAAGGTGGTGCGCAACACCCAGGTCGACTTCTCGCGCAAGGTGACCATCGAGTTCGACGCGAATGCCCGCGGCCCCTGGTCCTTCAAGCCCGAGCAGCATTCGGTGCAGGTGCACCCGGGCGAGCTCACCACCGTCTACTACGAATTCCGCAACGACCAGGACCGCACGATGACGGCCCAGGCGATCCCCAGCTACGCACCCAAGCAGGCCACGGCGCACTTCGCGAAGGTCGAGTGCTTCTGCTTCAAGGAGCACACGCTCAAGCCCGGCGAATCCAAGCGCTGGCCAGTCGTCTTCACGGTCGACTCCAAGCTGCCGAAGGACGTCGCGACGATCACGCTGTCCTACACCTTCTTCGAGGTCGGCGGACGCACGCCGCCGGCGCCGACGACGTCGTCGGCCGGGCAGGTGCCCGTGGGAGCCGGCGGATGAATACGCAGCGCGACCAGCAGGCCGGTGCGGACCTCAAAGCCGCCGCGCGCCGCAAGGGCTCCTTCCTGCAGACCATGAAGGCGGTGGCCTGGTCCTTCCTCGGCATTCGCAGGTCGAGCGACCATGCGAAAGACGTCGCCGAGTTGAACCCCGTGCACGTGGTCATCGCCGGCGTGCTTGGTGCTGCGCTCTTCGTGCTCGCCCTCGTCCTGCTGGTCCGGTGGGTGATCGCCAGTGGCGCCGCCGCCTGATCGCCGCCACCGAACGAACAAGAACGTCCCCGACCCCAGTCCCGACAACATCCAAAGCGCATCTGGAGCCAACATGTCCGCAGCGACCCCTGGGCAAACGCCTTACTACTTCGTGCCGGCGCCGTCGCGCCATCCGTTGATGGCGGCCATCGGGCTGTTCTTCGTCATCCTGGGCGCAGGGCAGTGGGTCAACGGGCACCAGTGGGGCGCCTACTCGCTGGTCTTCGGGCTGGCCTGGTGGCTGTTCGTGCTCAAGCAGTGGTTCGGCCAGGCCATCCACGAGAGCGAGACCGGCCTGTACAGCGATCGCATCGACGTGTCCTTCCGCTGGAGCATGAGCTGGTTCATCTTCTCGGAGGTGATGTTCTTCGCCGCCTTCTTCGGCGCGCTGTATTGGGCCCGGGCCTATGCACTGGCTGACCTGGGCCGGCTGGACTCGGCCATCCTGTGGCCCGACTTCCAGGCCGTCTGGCCCAGCGTCTTGCCCGGCGCCACCGTCTCCCCGGCCGGCACGGTCGAGCCCTTCCGCACGATGGGCCCGTGGCCGATCCCGACGATCAACACCGCGCTGCTGCTGAGCTCCGGCGTGACGCTGACCATCGCCCACCACGCGCTGATCGCCGGCAACCGCGGCAAGACGATCGCCTTCATGTGGCTGACCGTGCTGCTGGGCATCACCTTCCTCGGCTTCCAGGGCTACGAGTACCACCATGCCTACGAAGAGCTGAACCTCAAGCTCAGCTCCGGCATCTACGGCTCCACCTTCTTCCTGCTGACCGGCTTCCACGGCTTCCACGTGTTCCTCGGCATGCTGATGCTGCTGGTGATCACCATCCGCCTGATGAAGGGCCACTTCACGCCCGAGCGCCACTTCGGCTTCGAGGGCGCGGCCTGGTACTGGCACTTCGTCGACGTGGTCTGGCTGGGCCTGTACCTGGTGGTCTACTGGATGTGATCAGGCAGCGCCGGGCTTCGGGCCCGGCCCCTGAAACGCGAAGAGCGCCCGCGGGCGCTCTTCGTTCGTTCTGGGCGGCAGTGATGATGCCTAGCGGGTGGGAACCGGCAGCCCGCCAGGTTGGATCCAACCCAGCTTGTAGGCGACGAGCACGAACAGGAAGAGTGCCACCGACAGCCCGATCCGCCAGGCCAGCGCATGCGCCATGCGGTTGGTCTTGGGCTTGCCGTCCCGGCCATCCTGGCGCATCGCCTGGCCGGCGAGGGCGAGGGCGACGAGGATTCCGACGAAGACCACTGCGATGACGATTTTCATGACCGCATTATCGGGGGCCGCCCGTGGCTGAGGCTGCAGCCCGGCCACGTTCGCCCTGGGTCGTCCTGGTGGCGGCGCTGGTCGGCATCGGCATCACCTCGGCCGCAGGGCGCTGGCAGTACCGCAAGGGGGCCACCAAGGAGGCGCAGCACCAGGCCCTGCTGGAGCGCTCGGTCCTGGCGCCGTTGCCGCAGCAGGACCTGGCGCGTTCCGATGAACAGGCCGCCGCGCAGCACTACCGCACGGTGCACCTGCGCGGGCACTGGCTGGCTGCGCGCACGGTCTACCTGGACAACCGCCAGATGGACGGGCGTCCCGGTTTCTACATCGTGACGCCCCTGCAGCTTGCAGCCGGCGACGCCGTGCTCGTGCAGCGCGGCTGGGCGCCGCGCGACCTGCGCGACCGCAGCCTCGTGCCTGCCGTACCGACCCCCGAGGGCGAGGTCGAACTGCAGGGCAGGGTGATGCCGCCGCCCGCACGGCTGTTCGACTTCGGTGGCGTGGCAGGCGGGACGATCCGGCAGAATCTCGACCTCGCCGCCTACTCCCGCGAGATCGGCGTGCCGCTGCGGCCGCTGTCGATCCAGCAGGCCACGGGGGCAGGCGATGGGCTGCAGCGCCGGTGGCCGGCGCCGGCCGCCGATGTGCAGAAGCACTACGGCTACGCGGTGCAGTGGTTCGGCATGGCCAGCCTCATCGCCGGCCTGTATCTGTGGTTCCAACTGCTGAAGCCGCGGCTTCGGCCCTCCGTTCCCTCCTGACTCCAGCCTGCCGCATGTCGTCTCCTCCCGAGCCGCTGAACCTCTCGGTCCACAGCCTGCCCGCGCTCGATCCCGATCAGAAGCGCACGGGGATCGGCCGCTTCAAGATGCTGCTGATCTGGGCCGTCTGCGCAGCACCCGTGGTGGCGTCCTACCTGACCTACTACGTCATCCGCCCGCAGGGCCACAACAGCTATGGCGAGTTGATCGAGCCGCAGCGGCCCTTGCCCCCGCGCACGCAACTGCAGTTGACCGATGCCGGCGGTGCCGCGGTGGACCCAGCCTCACTGCGCGGCCAATGGCTCCTGATCGTGGTGGCCGGCGGCGATTGCGATGAGGCTTGCGAGCGCCAGCTCTACGCCCAGCGCCAGCTGCGCGAGATGATGGGCCGCGACAAGGACCGCCTCGACCGCGTCTGGCTGGTGGACGACGGCAAGCCGGTGCGCGCGGCACTGCTGCCGGCGATGAAGCAAGCCACCGTGCTGCACGTGCCGCGCCAGCAGCTGGCAGCCTGGCTGAAGCCGGCTCCCGGCCAGCCGCTGGAGTCCCACTTCTACCTGGTCGACCCCATGGGGAACTGGATGATGCGCTTTCCCGCCCATGCCGATCCGTCCAAGGTCAAGACCGACCTGGGCAAGCTGCTGCGGGCCTCGGCTTCCTGGGACCAGGAAGGCCGTGACCCGGCGCCCCGGCCGCGGCCGGCCGGCGGACTGACGCAGCAATGAGCGAGGCCACCCTGTGGACGCTCAAGCCGCTGGTCCAGCTTGCCCTGGTCGGTGCGCTGATCGCGGCCGTGCTCCTGCTGTCGCTGGTGCGCAAGGGCGTGCGCCCCGGCGAGACCCTTGCCGACGCGCGGGTGCGCCGGCTGGCGGCGCTGACGCTGTTCTTCACCTTCGACCTGATCGTCTTCGGCTCCTTCACGCGGCTGACCGACTCCGGCCTGGGCTGCCCGGACTGGCCGGGCTGCTACGGCAGCGCGAGCCCGATCGGCGCGCATGCGCACATCAGCCAGGCCCAGGCGGCGATGCCCACCGGCCCGGTGACCCACGGCAAGGCCTGGATCGAGATGATCCACCGCTACCTCGGGTCGGCCGTCGGCATGCTGATCCTGGCGCTGATCGCGGCGACCTGGGTGGCGGCGCGGCGCAATCCCCGCTTGCGGCGGCAGCTGCCCTGGGCCATCGCCTCGCTCTGGGTGATCCCGCAGGGACTGTTCGGGATGTGGACGGTCACGCTCAAGCTCTACCCGGCCATCGTCACGCTGCACCTGCTGGGCGGCCTGCTGCTGCTGGTGCAG
>SCTQ01000338.1 GCA_004322345.1 Aquabacterium sp.
CTTGTAGACGGGCGGCAGGGCGGCCTGGATCACGGTGTTGGCCGTGGCGGTGTTGCCCCAGTCCTTGCTGCCGTAGACGACGGGGCCGCCCTGGATGGCGCCCAGGTCCTCTTCCTTGTTGGTCCAGACGTAGATCTGGTCGCCGTTGGTGCCGTAGCCCTCGCCCACGCCGGCGGGCAGGTTGGGGATGTCGCCGCGGGCCTTGGCGCGCACCAGCAGCTTGGAAGTGCCCACGGTGCCGGCGGACAGGATCAGCGCCTTGGTCGTGATGATCTTGCGTTCCACCACGGTGCCGGCCTCGTCGGTGCGGTCGACGTTGACGGTCCAGGTGCCGTTGCTCGCGCGGGCGATGCTGGTCACGTTGTGCTGCGACGCGACGGTGACGTTGCCGGTGGCCATGGCCTGCTTCAGGTAGGTCACGTCCACCGAATACTTGCCGCCGTTGTTGACGCCCAGCGCGGAGTCGCCGTTGATGTAGGACGGCTTCATCTCGCCGCGCAGCTCGGCCAGCGCGTAGTTCCAGTCGATGGGCATGGGGATCTTCTCGACGCCGTAGCCGGCTGCCCGCGTGCGCTCGGCGAAGATGCGCGAGGCCTTGTAGGTGGGGCTGTCGATCAGCTCGTCCGGCGCGGTGGCCGCATGCAGCATCTGCTGCACGCGCGGGTAGTAGACGGTGTCCATCTCCGCCCAGTCGATCTTCGGGAAGGTGGCCTTGAACAGCGGCTCGGTCGGCTTGACCGTCATGCCCTGGTAGATCAGCGAGCCGCCGCCCACGCAGGCCGGCGTGACCGCGGCGATGTTGTCCCCGCCATTGAGTTCGAGCAGGCCGACGTAGGGGTCCAGGCCGATGCGGCGGCCGAAGAGCTCGGGCCAGAAGGTGTAGAACAGATGGCGCTTGTCCACCATCGTGGCGTGCGGGAAGGTGTCGGCGTTGGGGCCGGTGGGCCACCACTTGCCACGCTCCAGCACCAGCACCTTGATGCCGGCCTGGCCCAGGCGCAGCGCGGACACGCCGCCACCGAAGCCCGAGCCGATGACGACCACGCGTTCCTGCGAGCGCGTGGTGGGCACGGCGGCCCGCGCGCCGAGCGGCAGCGCGGTGCCGGCGACGGCCATGGCCGTGCTGCCGAGGAATTTGCGTCGACGTACTTCTGTCATCTCTTGCTCCACACGTGTATCGGATGTTCTGAGGAGCGCGAGTCTTCTTGCTGCAGGCCGGCGGCTCAATACCCGCGCCGGCCAAGTAATTGCCGTCGATTGCGAGCCTAGGGAAACTCCCGCGCGGCGCTCGTCGTGCAAGGGCGGGGCATGGGTGTCTGTGCTCCCCCGATTCCGATGTCCGGCGTCCGGTCCACCTGAATCCAAGCTTGCGGGCCGCGTGACCTAAGTGGATCGGCGGCTCGGTGCTTCCACCGCAGTGAGCCGTGGGGGTGAACGCTTGGCCGCACCCGTGCATCGCCCCGCCGTCCTCGCTGCCTAGCATCGCCTTGCGACACATCACAAACGCGCCGCCATCGGCAACCACCGGGCGGCACAGCGAGGAGACGGGACATGCTGGTGAACGACAAGGCGGCCCTGCGCCGCATCCTGGCCCATGCGGGCATCGGCCTGATGGCCTGCTGCGCGATGACCGGCGCTGCCCACGCGGCGGACGCAGCGGTCGCGTCGGTCCCGCCCGCGCAGTGCGGCGCGGGCTCGCGTCCCGAGACCGCTCTGCAGGGCCAGGTCCCCGCGGCCGACCGCATCAGCGGCCGCAGCAGGCTGGGCTACTCCTGCAATCTGTCGCTCACCGGCCAGTACCAGGGCGAAGGCGCCTCGCTGGTGAGCGCCGTGGCGGGCAGGTGCGCCTACGTGCCCACGGCCTACGGCGGCATCAGGAAGAAGCAGTTCCAGGGCGTGCAGGTGATCGACGTGTCCGACCCGGCGCGGCCGCAGCGCGTCGCCTCGCTGGATACGCGGGCCTTCCACGTCGGCACCTGGGAGTCCCTGAAGACCAGCCCCGCGGGCAACCTGCTCGCCGGCGCGGGCGTGGGCATCCTGTACGGCACGAACAAGCTGGACCTCTACGACGTCAGCGACTGCACGCGCCCCAGGCTGCTGAACAAGGACGCCGGCGGCACGGACTCGCTGCCGGTCGACAACCTCGCGCACGAGGCCGAGTGGTCGCCGGACGGTCGCACCTACTGGATCGCGAGCAACGCGGCCGGCCTGCTCAGCGCGATCGACGTCAGCGATCCCGCGAAGCCGAGGAACATCTACTACGGCGGCTCGTCGATCTTCCTCAACCACGGCATGTCCTTCAATGCCGACGGCACGCGCATGTACCTGGCCAGCATGTTCCCCGCGGGCCTGGTCGTGCTCGACGTCAGCGACATCCAGCTGCGCCGCGGCGGCACGCCGCGGGTGCGGCAGCTGGCGCGCCTCAAGTGGGACGACGGCAGCATCTCGCAGCAGGCGACCTCGGTGAGCTACCGGGGCCGCCCCTACGTGATCGTGGCCGACGAGTCCGGCAGCAACGGCACCAACGGCGCGGTGCGCATCATCGATGTCTCCGACGAGCGCAACCCGAAGGTGGTGTCCGTCATCCGGCTGGAGATCCAGCAGAAGCAGCACCTGGAGGCGCGCCGCCAGGACCTGGCCGGCGACGGGCTCTTCTCCTACGACGCGCATTACTGCAGCGTGGACGGTCGCAACGATCCGACGGCCCTGGCCTGCGGCTACTTCAACTCCGGCATCCGTGTCTTCGACATCGTCGATCCGCTCAAGCCGCGCGAGATCGCCTACTTCAACCCGCCCGCGCAGACCGGGCGCAACGCCCGGCTGCCGGCCTCCGACCACGCGGGCATGCCGGCCCTGGGCACCCTGGACGGCGTGCCGCAGGCCACCGACAGCTCGGGCCTGAAGCTGGCCGACCTGTCTGCGGACTGGTGCCCTTCCCCGCCGCGCTTCGTCAACGGGCAGTTGTGGGTGAGCTGCCAGGACAACGGCTTCATGGTCCTGGACTTCACCAACGGCGTCTATCCGATCCGCCGGTGACCGCGATGGCTGCTACCCGCACGGCCTTCTGGGTGGGGTGCCTGGCCGCCGGCGTCCTGGGGGCGCTGCTGGCGCGTTGCGACCTGCCGACCCAAGGCTGGATGGTGCCGGCACAAGCCGCGACGAGCCGGGACGAGCCCGTGCCCGCGCGCACGCCCGGGCCCGTCAGCATCGGCTTCGCCCAGGACATGTCCCTGCACCACGAGCAGGCCCTGGTGATGGCCCGCCTGGCGCTGCAGCGGGGCACGCCCGCCATACGCCTGTTCGCCCAGGGCATCCACGATGCCCAGCTCAAGGAGCTGGGCCTGCTGCAGGGCTGGCTGGTGCTGTGGGACGCGCCGGCGGCGTCCGATACGGCAACGATGGACTGGATGAAGGATGCCTACTGGCGCGCCGGCCGGCGCAACGAGGACTTCGAGGCCTTCATCGCCGCCTGCACCGGCAGCGGCAGCATGCCGGGCCTGGCGACGGCGCAGCAGCTGGAGCAACTCGCCGGCCAGCGCGACGCCGCCTTCGACCGGCTCTTCCTGCAGTTGATGTCACGCCACCACCGCGGCGCCATCGTGATGGCGCAGTTCGCCTACGAGCATGCCGAGCACGAGGCCGTGCGAGGCTTCGCCGCCTCGATGGGCGCCGAGCAGCGTCAGGAGTGGATGCGGATGGCCGGCCTGGCGCGGGCGGCCTCAGAGTGAGGCGCCGAGCAGCCCGTTGCGGAAGTCGTCGTGCACCGTCGGGCCGACATACATGCGCATGTAGACCTGGTAGAACAGCTCGTTCTTGTTGTATTTGTCGACCAGGCTCTTGCCGTTGAAGCGGCCCGTCATGCCCTTGCCCGGGATCCACACGGTGTCGATGGTGTCGCCGCGCGAGACCTTGCTGATGGTGCCGTAGACGCCGCCCAGTTCGCCCAGGTCGGTGATCAGCTGCTTGAACTCGGCCTCGGTGGCGACCTGCTTGAAGTCGTTGATGAAGTAGCGTGACGCGGTGGCGATCGGCACCTCGCGCAGCACGATGCGGCGCAGGACGCGCACACCGCTGGTCTTGTAGACCGCGTCGACCGACTTCGTCTTCTCCGGCAGGTAGAGCATGGCCAGCTCGGTGCGGAAGTAGCCGCGCTTGCGCACGGCGGTGCCGTTGAGCACCAGCTTCACGCCGGCCTCGGTGATGCTCTCCTCGATGGGGAAGCCTTCGATCTCCATCGCGCGTGCCGGCAGCGCCGCAGCGCATGACAGGGCGATGAAGGCGACGCAACGCGCCAGCAGGGACGTGATCATGGCCGCGGCCTTTCTTGCGTGCTTGGTGAATCGCGGGGCGATCAGGACGCCTCGACGAGCTTGCTGAAGGCCGCCTCGGTGACCGGCTTGCCGTAGAGGAAGCCCTGCACCATCTCGCAGCCCAGGCCGTTGAGGTGGGCGGCCTGCTCCTGGGTCTCCACGCCTTCGGCCACCAGGGCCATGTTCAGGCTGCGGCCCAGCGAGACGATGGCCTTGACCAGCTCGGCGCTGCTCTTGTTGCTGGGCAGCTCCTTCACGAAGGAGCGGTCGATCTTCAGGATCTGCACCGGGAAGCGCGTGAGGTAGCTCAGCGCGGAGTAGCCGGTGCCGAAGTCGTCGATCGCGATGGTCACGCCCAGCACGGCGAGTTCCTCCAGCGTGTCGCGCACCTCGTCGCGGTTGTCCAGCAGCAGGCTCTCGGTGATCTCCAGCTCCAGCCATCGCGGCTCGCAGCCGGTCTCCTCCAGGATCTCCTGCACGCTGCGGGCGAAGTTGATGTCGCCCGCGAACTGGCGGGCCGACAGGTTGACGGCGATCTTCAGCAGGTGGTCGCTGGCCTGGTTCCAGTGCACGGCTGCCTTGCAGGCCGAGCGCAGGGCCCAGCGGCCCATCGGCACGATGAGGCCGGTGTCTTCGGCCAGCGAGATGAAGCTCAGGGGCGGCACCATGCCGCGCGTCGGATGGTTCCAGCGCATCAGCGCCTCGGCACCGACCAGCTTGCCGCTGGAGAGCTCGAACTTGGGCTGGTAGTGCAGCTCCAGCTCGTTGCGCTCGATGCCCTTGCGCAGCTCGCTCTCCAGGTTCAGGCGCTCCGAGGCCTGGGCCGTCAGTTCCTTGGAATAGAACTGGAAGTTGTTCCGCCCGCGCGCCTTCGCGTGGTAGAGCGCGGCGTCGGCGTACTGCAGCAGCTGGTCCACGTCCTTGGCGTCGGCGGGGTAGAGCGCGCCGCCCACGCTGGTGGTGACGAAGACTTCCTTGCCGCCGACGGTGAAGGGTGCGCTGAAGGCATTGAGCACCTTGTGCGCGATGCTGCCCAGGTCGGTGGGCTGGCGCACCTCGGGCAGCACGACGGCGAACTCGTCGCCGCCCAGGCGGGCCACGGTGTCGTAGCCGCGCAGCACCTGGTGCAGGCGCTGGGCGGTCTGCTTGAGCAGCTCGTCGCCGGCGCTGTGGCCCAGGGACTCGTTGATGTCCTTGAAGCGGTCCACGTCCAGCATCAGGATGCCCAGCTGCTGGTCGTGCCAGGCCGCGTCGTTCAAGGACTGGCGCAGGCGGTCCACGAACAGCGCGCGGTTGGGCAGCTCGGTCAGCGGGTCGAAGAAGGACAGCGAATGCAGCTGGCGGCGGTAGGTCTTCAGCTCGGTGACATCCTGAATGGTGGACATCAGCCGGCGCAGGCTGCCGTTGGGCGCGTACTCGATCTTGATCACCGAGTGCACGTCGCGCGTCTCGCCGTTGGCGCGGCGGTGCTTGACCTCGTAGCGCAGCGTGCTGAGCTTCTGCGCGTAGGCGTCGTTGTGCAGGCCGACGACCCACTCGCGCTGGTCCTCGGGGATGATCTTGATGACGTCGCGCAGGTGGGGCTGCCAGTCCATCGGCATGTCCAGGATGCGCAGCGCCTCGGGCGAGAACTTCGCGCGCTGGTGCAGGTAGTCCCATTCCCAGCAGCCGAAGCGGGCGATGCTCTGTGCCTCCTCCAGCCGGGCCTCGCTCTCCGACAGCGCCTGCAGGGCCTGGCGCTCGGCGGTGATGTCGTAGAGGCCGACCACGCCGCCGGCGGCGCGCCGGTCGGCCTCGAAGTCGGTCACGGCGACGGCGCGCATGTGGCGCGCGCTGCCGTCGGGCAGCCAGATCGAGAATTCCTCGGTGACCACCCGCTCGGCGTGCGCGCACAGGCGCTGCCAACGCGCCATCAGGCGCGGGCGGTCATGCGGGTCCACGCAGTCGAAGAACTGCCGCGGGCCCAGTTCCTCGTCGGCATGGAAGCCGAGCATGCGCCGGCCGGCCTCGTCGGCCTGCAGCACCGTGCGCCCCTGCACGACGTGCCAGCCGACGTAGCCGGTCACGTGCAGTTGCCGCATCACCTCCAGGCATTGCGCCTCGCTGGGGCTCCAGGGCGGGACCGGGGCGCCGGGAGCGGCGGAGGGAACGGCTGTGGGGACTGCGGTCATAGGGAGGGATTTCGACTCCTGAAGCGGGCGCTTGAATAGGCAGATGCCCGTGAGTCGTCCATACCAGTGCCCAAGCGCCAGATGTGACACGCACGGCGGCGTGGTCCCGCCCACGTGCCGGGCCGCATGCGTGAAGAAGCTGGCAGGCGAGGCAACGGCGGCGGGCCGCGGGGCGTGGCTGCATACTGCGTGGCTGTGGCTTCTTACCGGTCCACCCCTGCGACCCTGCGTGAGAATCCCGGGGATTCCATGAGTACCACCATCGCTCCCATGCCGGCCGGGCGACGCGGCCTGGGCGACGAGCCCGCGATCCCGCGCCAGCAGGATCTCTTCCGCACGCTGCTGCAGACCATCAGCCTGGTGGCCGCGGGCGTGCACCTGGCCTTCGTCGCGCTCTTCGGCTGGGCCGGCGTGACGTCGCTGGCCTGGATCAACGTGGCCTGCACCTTGTGCCACCTGCTGTCGTACGTGCTGGTGCGCAACGATCGCATGCTGCTGGGCTGGGCCGTGCTGACCGCCGAGATCGTGGCCCACGCGCTGGGCGCCGTGGTGATCATCGGCTGGGACGCCGGCTTCCACTACTACGTCGCGCTGATCATCCCGGTGCTGGTCGTCAGTCCGATGCGTCCCCCCGCCCTGCGACTGGGGCTGGCTGGTGTCGTCGTCGTCGCCTACGCCGCGCTGGCGGCCTGGGCGCGGCACCGCGTGCCGATGCACGTCCTGGATCCGATGGTGCTGGACGGCCTGTTCTACGCCAATGTCTTCGGCTTCGTCTCGCTGTTGCTCTTCCTGGCGGCCTTCCATGCCCGGCTGATCCGCCGCGCCGAGTCCAAGCTGCGCAAGATGGCGACCACCGATCCGCTGACCCAGCTGCCCAACCGCCGCTCGCTGACGCAGGCGGTGCAGCGCGAGGAGGAGCGCATCAAGCGCAACAAGGCGCCGCTGTCCTTCGTGCTGTGCGATGTCGACCACTTCAAGCGCGTCAACGACCAGCATGGCCACGAGATGGGCGACACCGTGCTCAAGCTGGTGGGCCAGGTGCTGGCCGAGGCCATGCGCAACGCCGACTTCGTCGCCCGCTGGGGCGGCGAGGAGTTCCTGGCCATGTTGCCCGAGACCGGGGCCGACGAGGCCGCCGGCGTGGCCGAGCGCCTGCGCCAGCGCGTGGAGAACCTGCACATGGGCACCGGCGGCGAGCCGCTGCGGCTGAGCATGACCTTCGGCGTGGCGACCCTGCGCGAGGGCGAGACGGCCGAGCACGCGATCAACCGCGCGGACGCGGCGCTCTACCAGGGCAAGCACGCCGGGCGCAACCGCGTGGTGGTGGCGCGGGACTGACCCCCGCGCCGGCCCGCGCGCATCAGCGCGCGGTGTAGCCGCCGTCCACCGCCAGGTTCTGGCCCGTCACGTAGCGCGCCTGCTCGGAGCCCAGGAACACGATCGCCTGGGCGATCTCGTCGGCCTGCGCGCCCCGGCCCAGCGGCACCGCGCCGGTGATGCCGGCCTTGGCGTCGGAGCTGCCGCCGGTGAAGCGCTCGAACATCTCGGTCAGCACCGGGCCGGGGGCCACCGAGTTGACGCGCACGCCGTGCGCGGCGCCCTCCAGCGCGGCGGACTTGGTCAGCCCTTCCACCGCATGCTTGCTGGCGACGTAGAGCGCGGCCCCGGCCATGCCCACCTGGCCCGCGATGGACGACAGGTTGACGATGCTGCCGCCGCCTTGCCGCTGCATCACGCGCAGCTCGTGCTTCAGGCTCAGGAAGACGCCCAGCACGTTCGTGTCGAAGGTGGCGGCGTAGTTGGCGGCATCCTGCTCGGCCAGCGGCGCAGGACTGCCCTCGGTGCCGGCGTTGTTGACGGCGACGTCCAGGCGGCCGTGGCGCTCGACGGTCTGCTCGACCAGGCGGCGCACGTCGTCCTCGTTGCGCACGTCGGCACGCAGGTAGGCGGCGTCGGCGCCCAAGGCGCGCAGCTCCCGGGCCAGCGCCTCTCCGGCTTCGTCGCGCCGGCCGGAGACGATGACGCGGGCTCCCTGGCGCGCATAAGCCAGCGCGGTGGCGCGGCCGATGCCGGTGAGGGCGCCGGTGATGAGGACGACGGGGCGGTCGGTGGCAGGCTGGGTGGTCATGGCGGGCTCCTCGTGAGGGCTGTCGGTTGCGATGCCGCCACTGTCTTTGATTCCCCGATCGGCGGGAACTGCGGTCACGGGCCTAATATTCATTCCCATCCGGAATCAAAGGAGCAGGCCCATGGACAGGCTGCAGGCCATGCAGACCTTCGTGCGCGTGGTGGAGGCGGGCAGCTTCTCGGCCGTCGCGCGCGAACTGGACACCACGCAGAGCGCCGTCAGCAA
The DNA here is from genome assembly GCA_004322345.1 of Aquabacterium sp. GTDB lineage: Bacteria > Pseudomonadota > Gammaproteobacteria > Burkholderiales > Burkholderiaceae_C > Aquabacterium. The sequence continues at coordinate 8,835 of SCTQ01000338.1, forward strand.
GCAGGTGGCTGCGCTGGAGCGCACGCTGGGCGCGCGGTTGCTGACGCGCACCACGCGCGCGCTGGCGCTGACCGAGCACGGGGCGCGCTACTTCGAGGACGCGCGCCGGCTGGTGGCCGAGCTGTCCGAGGCCGAGGCCCGCCTGCGCGGGGGCGAGCAGCAGCTGCAGGGCACGCTGCGCGTGGCCGCGGCCGTGGCTTTCGGGCGCAAGGTGCTGCTGCCCCACGTCAAGAGCTTCCTCGCGGCGCATCCCGAGGTCAGCATCGACCTGCGGCTGAACGACAACTTCGTCGACCTGGTGGAGCAGGGCATCGACGTCGCCGTGCGCATCGGCGACCTGGCCGACAGCAGCCTGGTGGCGCGCCGCGTCGGCACCTTCCGCCGCGCGGCCCTGGCCAGCCGGCGCTACCTGCAGTCGCTGCCCAAGGCGCATCGCAGCCCGAAGTCTCCGGCCGACCTGGCCCATCACAACTGCATCATCTACACCGAGCTGGCGATGCGCGGCGACTGGCCTTTCGAGCCCGGCAAGACGCCGCAGGTGGAAGAGGCCCCGCCCGGCCCGGCGACGGTGGTGCGCGTGGGCGGCAACCTGCAGACCAACAGCTCGGAAGTCGTGCGGGCCGCGGTGCTGCAGGACATGGGCACCTGCTACGCGCCGACCTGGCTCTTCGAGGACGAGATCGCCAGCGGCGAGGTCGTGGTGCTGCTGCCGCACTGGCCGATGCGGCCCATGCCCATCCACCTGGTCTGCCCGGTGCAGCGCCGGCACGCCGCCAAGGTAAGGGCCTTCGCCGACCATGTGGCCGCGGCCTTGGCATAGTGCGCGGCGCGACACCATGAGGAGCACGGGCATGGACATCCGACAACTGCTGGGCACGGACCTGCCCGTCATCCAGGCGCCCATGGCCGGCGTGCAGGGCAGCGCCCTGGCCATCGCTGTCGGCCAGGCCGGCGGCCTGGGCTCGCTGCCCTGCACGCCGGCCATGGGCGCCTGGATGACGGGCAGGTCCGTGCCCAGCAGTTGTCGGATGTCCATGCCCGTGCTCCTCATGG
>SCTQ01000339.1 GCA_004322345.1 Aquabacterium sp.
GACGGGGCCTGATGGGGTCATCCCTGAGTCGCTTTCCGCAACCCCGCAAGTAACCTGCCCAGGTTTGAAACGAGTACCGAACGAGGAGAACGATGCGCATGAACAGACGTGCTTGGGGTGTGATGACGGCGCTGGCACTGGCCAGCAGTGCAGCGCTCGCACAGAGCGGCGAGACCGTGAAGATCGCCTTCATCGATCCGCTGTCCGGCCTCATGGCCGGCGTCGGCCAGAACCAGCTGAAGAACTTCCAGTTCTTCGCCGAGAAGTTCAGCAAGAGCAACGTGGCCGGCGTGAAGTACGAAGTCGTCGCTTTCGACAACAAGCTCAGCCCTGCCGAGACCATCAACGCACTGAAGGCTGCAGCCGACCAGGGCATCCGCTACGTCACGCAAGGTGACGGCTCGGGCGCCGCGCTGGCGCTGATCGATGCGATCAACAAGCACAACGAGCGCAATCCCGGCAAGGAAGTGGTCTACCTGAACCACTCGGCCGTGGACCCCGACCTGACCAACAGCAAGTGCAGCTACTGGCACTTCCGCCTCGACGCCGACACGTCGATGAAGATGGAAGCGCTGACCACCTTCCTGAAGGACCAGACCGACGTCAAGAAGGTCTACCTGATCAACCAGAACTACGCCCACGGCAAGCAGGTCTCCGCCTACGCGAAGGAAAACCTCAAGCGCAAGCGTCCGGACATCGAGGTCGTCGGCGACGACTTCCACCCGCTGGCCCAGGTGCGCGACTTCGCGCCCTACGTCGCCAAGATCAAGGCCTCCGGCGCCGACACCGTGATCACCGGCAACTGGGGCTCGGACCTGGCGCTGCTGGTGAAGGCCGCGAACGAGGCGGGCCTGACCGCCAAGTTCTACACCTACTATGCCGGCGTCACCGGCACGCCGACGGCGCTGGGGGCCAACGGCGCGGGCCGCGTCTTCCAGGTGGCCTACAACCACTCGAACATGCCCGGCGAGACCCGCAAGCTGGCAGACGAGTTCAAGGCCAAGTTCAACGACGACTGGTACACCGGCTCGGTCTACCACCTGTACGCCGGCCTCTCGGCTGCCTTCGCCAAGGCCAAGTCCACCGATCCGGTGAAAGTGGCTGCCGCGCTGGAAGGCCTGAAGTTCAAGAGCTTCAATGGCGAAGTGGAAGTGCGCGCCAAGGATCACCAACTGCAGCAGGGCCTGTTCATCAGCGCCTGGCAGAAGGTCGACGCGAAGAACTCCTACAGCGTCGAGAACACCGGCTACACCTTCGCCCCGCTCAAGTACTTCGAGCCCTACGTGGCCAGTACGCCGACGTCCTGCCAACTGAAGAAGCCGTCCTGATCCGCGGCTGACGACAGATAGAGGGCGCCGCGCTGCGGCGCTCTTTTTTCGACTATTGCAGTAGGCATGGAAAGCACTATCGTCTTCTTGCTCAATGGCATCAGCTACGGGCTGCTGCTGTTCATGCTGAGTTCGGGACTGACCCTGATCTTCAGCATGATGGGCGTGCTCAATTTCGCGCACGCGAGCTTCTACATGCTGGGCGCGTATTTCGCGCACACGGTCACCGGGCAACTGGGCTTCTGGCCCGCACTGCTGATCGCGCCGCTGGGCGCGGGGATCATCGGGGCGCTGTTCGAGCGCCTCTGCCTGCGCAAGGTGCACAAGTACGGCCACGTGCCGGAACTGCTCGTCACCTTCGGCCTGTCCTACGTGATCCTGGAGCTGGTCCAGATCATCTGGGGCCGCTCGCCGCTGGACTACCGCATCCCCGAGTTCTTCCAGGGCCCGCTGTTCACGCTGACCCACGACGCCTCGGGCATGGGCCTGATGTGGGGGCGCGAGTCGCTGGACATCTGCAACAAGATTGCAGGTGCGAGCTGCAATCCCTTCCCGGCCTACCGCGGCTTCATGATGCTGGTGGCGCTGTTCATGCTGGTGTCGGTCTGGCTGCTGCTGACGCGCACCCGCGTGGGCCTGATCATCCAAGCCGCGCTGACGCATCCGGAGATGGCCGAGTCGCTGGGCCACAACGTGCCGCGCGTCTTCATGCTGGTCTTCGGAGGCGGCGCCGCGCTGGCCGGCCTGGCCGGCGTGATCGGGGGCAACGCCTTCGCCACCGAGCCGGCGATGGCCGCGTCGGTGGGCTCGATCATCTTCGTGGTGGTCGTTGTCGGCGGCATGGGCTCGCTGGCCGGGGCCTTCGTCGCCTCGCTGATCATCGGCGTCGTGCAGACCTATGCGGTGGCGGTGGACAAGTCCGCGCTGCATGGCTTGAGCGCCCTGGGCCTGGACGTGCCGGCCACCGCGCCGCTGTACTCGGTGCTCAACATCACCGTCTCGCAGATGGCGCCGATCCTGCCCTACCTGTTCCTCGTACTGATCCTGATCTTCCGACCGCGCGGTCTGATGGGCACGCGGGAGGAGTGAGACGATGTCCGCCACGCACTACGAATTCAAACCCTACAACGTCGGCCGCTGGGTCGTCTGGGGCTGCTACGCGCTGCTGCTGCTGATCGCGCCGCTGGTCTTCACCAGCAACCACTCGGCGTCGCTGCTGGGCCAGATCGGCATCGGGATCATCGCCTGCCTGTCCTACAACATGCTGCTGGGGCAGGGCGGCATGCTCAGCTTCGGGCATGCGGTGTATTCGGGGCTGGGCTCCTTCCTCGCGATCCATACGCTCGCCCGCATCGGCGGCAACTTCAGCGGCGAGGGCCAGCCGTGGAACCTGCCGGTGTCGCTGGTGCCGCTGGTCGGTGGCCTCGCGGGGCTGTTCTTCGCGGCGGTGCTGGGCTACGTGACCACCAAGCGCGCGGGCACCATCTTCGCGATGATCACGCTGGGCATCGGCGCACTGGTCTGGAACATGTCGCTGATGTTCCCCGAGTTCTTCGGCGGCGAGGGCGGCATCACATCCAACCGCAGCGTCGGCGGGAAGGTCATGGGCGTCGACTACGCGCTCGAGACCCACGTGTACTACCTCATCGCCATCTACACCTGGATCTGTACCGCGCTGATGTTCGCGTTCACGCGCACGCCGCTGGGCCGCATGCTCAACGCGGTGCGCGACAACCCGCAGCGTGTGCAGTTCATCGGCTACAGCACGCGCATGGTGAGGTACGTGTCCTTCGTCGTCGCAGGCTTCTTCGCCGGCATCGCGGGCGGGCTGTTCGCCTTGAGCTTCGAGACCGTCACGGCGGGGGAGGTCTTCCACGCGGAGCGTTCCGGCGCCTACTTGCTGTTCACCTTCCTGGGCGGCGCGACCTTCTTCTTCGGCCCCATCATCGGCGCGGTGCTGATGGTGCTGGCGGTGGCCCTGCTGTCGGAGCTGACCAAGGCCTGGCTGCTCTACCTCGGCCTGATCTTCCTGCTGATGGTGATGTATGCGCCGGGCGGCATCGCCAGCCTGATCATGATGAACCTGCGCGTGGCCTCCTTCGGCAAGCTGCGCCGGCTGATGGGCGCCTACCTGGCGCTGGCCGGCACCGCGCTGGTGATGCTGGCGGGCATCGGCTCGATGATCGAGATGCTCTACCACCTGCAGCTCAACGCCGCCGCGCTGGGCCCGGAGCTGAAGTTCATGGGCATGAGGCTGGACACCCACCGCGTGGACACCTGGGTCGGGGCGCTCTTCGTGACGCTGACGGGCGTCGGCCTGTTCGAGCTGGCGCGCCGCGCTTACCTGCACGACTGGGGGACCATCCAGGAAGAGATCGAGCACGAGATCAAGCGCCGGGAGGGCATATGAGCAGCACATCTACTCAAGGCCTGGCCGTCGAGCTGCACGACGTGCGCAAGAGCTTCGGCAAGACCGAGATCATCCGCGGCGCCAACCTGCAGGTGCGCGAGGGCGAGCGCGTGGCCATCATCGGCCCCAACGGCGCCGGCAAGTCCACGCTGTTCAACCTGATCAGCGGTCAGCTCGCACCCACCTCCGGCAGCATCTGGCTGCACGGCCAGCGCATCGACGGGCAGGAGCCCTACCGCGTCAACCGCCAGGGGCTGGCGCGCAGCTTCCAGGTGTCCAACCTCTTCCATCGCCTGTCGGTGTTCGAGAACGCGCGTTGTGCCGTGCTGTGGTCCATGGGCTACCGCTACGCCTTCTGGCGTTTCCTGGCCGACCTGCGCGACGCCAACGAGCGGGCGGATGAAGTGCTGGAGATGATCGGCCTGCACCGCAAGCGCGACACCCTGGTGATGAACCTCACCTACGCCGAGCAGCGCGCGCTGGAGATCGGCGTGACCATCGCCGGCGGCGCCAGCGTGGTCCTGCTGGATGAGCCCACCGCAGGCATGAGCCAGTCCGAGACCCACCGCTTCGTCGAGCTGATCCGCAAGGTCACCGAAGGCAAGACGCTGCTGACCGTGGAGCACGACATGGGCGTGGTCTTCGGCCTGGCCGACAAGATCGCCGTGCTGGTCTATGGCGAGGTGATCGCATTCGACACGCCGGAAGTGGTGCGCGCCAACGAGCGCGTGCGCGAAGCCTACCTGGGCTCCGTCCTCGCGGAAGAACAGGCCGCTCACGCCGGAGTCTGAAACGATGCTCGAAGTACGCAACCTCCACGCCTTCTACGGCAAGAGCCACGTGCTCCACGGCGTGACGCTGGACGTCAAGCCCGGCGAGATCGTCAGCCTGCTGGGCCGCAACGGCTCCGGCCGCTCCACCACCGTCAAGGCCATCATGGGCCTGGTCGAAGGGAAGGGCTCGATCACCTGGAACGCCCAGGAACTGCTGGACCGCGAGGCCTACGAGATCGCCCACGTCGGCGTGGGCTACGTGCCCGAGAGCCGCGACGTCTTCCCCAAGCTGACCGTGCGGCAGAACCTGCTGCTGGGGCAGAAGGGCGGGCGCAAGGCAGAGGGCGGCCCGCAATGGACCATGGACGACATGTTCCGCATGTTCCCGCGCCTGAAGGAGCGCGAGCACACGCACGCCGGCGTGATGTCCGGCGGCGAGCAGCAGATGCTCACGCTGTGCCGCACGCTGATGGGCAACCCCCAGGTGATCATGATCGACGAGCCCACCGAGGGCCTGGCGCCCAAGATCGTCGAGCTGGTCGCCGACTACCTGGAGGAGATCCGCAAGCGGGGCGTGGCCGTGCTGCTGGTCGAGCAGAAGCTGACCATCGCGCTGAAGATCTCGCAGCGCTGCTATGTGATGGGGCACGGGCGCATCGTGTTCGAGGGCACGCCCGAGCAGCTGCGGGCCGACGCCGGCGTGCGGCGCGAGTGGCTGGAAGTCTGACGCCCTGCCCGGGCAGCCCGCCCAGCCGCATGGGCTCGGCGCTGCGAATCCTCGCCGCAGCCCCGCTACGGCTGCGGTTTGCGCCCTGATCCAGCGCGCGTGGACGGGCGGCCCGGCAAGTCGTGGCGCCTCGCAAGCACCGCTGCTCCCTGATGCCGCAGGGGATGCGATGTCCATCGACTCGGCGCGATGCGAGCATCCGGCTCCCCATTTCTTGCCATTCCTTGCCTTTCCTGCCAATCGCGACCGGGTGTCGCGAGGCTGCTTGCGCGGATCAATGTACATGCATGTACATTAGCGCCCTGCGCCTAAAATAGAACGATCGTTCGTATCAGGCCGGAGCTGTTCCAGCCGGCCTCATTCACCAGTCGGAACCCACGGAGCAAACCGATGAGCGCCACCTATGAACTGCACGGCGATGTCGCCGTCATCACGCTGAACAATCCCCCCGTCAACGGCCTGGGCCATGCCACCCGCAGCGGCGTCGTCGAGGGCCTGGCCAAGGCGCATGCCGATGCGACCGTGAAGGCGGTCGTGATCACCGGGGCCGGCAAGGCCTTCTCGGGCGGCGCGGACATCCGTGAGTTCAATACGCCCAAGGCATCGGCCAAGCCCGACCTGCACGACGTGAACACCGCGCTGGACAACGCCACGAAGCCCGTCGTCGCCGCGATCCACAGCGTCGCCATGGGTGGCGGCCTCGAACTGGCCCTGAGCTGCAACTACCGCGTCGTCGCACCGGGCGCGCAGATCGCGCTGCCGGAAGTGAAGCTGGGCATCCTCCCCGGCGCCGGCGGCACGCAGCGCCTGCCGCGCGTGCTGGGCGTGGAGACCTCGCTGAACATGATCGTCTCCGGCGAGCCCGCCAAGAGCGAGGCCCTGGCCAAGGCTGCCGGCCAGAAGCTCTTCGACCGCGTGATCGAGGGCGACCTGCTGCAAGGCGCGCTGGCATTCGCGCGTGAAGTCGCTGCCGCCAAGCCGCTGCCGCGCGTGCGCGACCTGAAGACGCCGCCCCCCGCGTCGGCCGACATCTTCGAGACCACCCGCGCCGCCCTGAAGACCAAGGCCCGCGGCTTCCCCGCGCCCCTGCGTTGCGTGGACGCGGTCGAGGCCGCGCTGAACAAGGGCTTCGACGACGGCATCGAGTTCGAGCGTCAGCAGTTCGAGTTCCTGGTCGGGACCAACGAGTCCAAGGCCCTGCGCCATGCCTTCTTCGGCGAGCGCACCGCCAGCAAGCTGCCCGACGTGCCCGAGGACACCCCGCTGCGCAAGATCGAGAAGGTGGCCGTCATCGGTGCCGGCACCATGGGTGGCGGCATCTCGATGAACTTCCTCAACGCCGGCATCCCGGTGACCATCCTGGAGACCAAGCAGGAATTCCTGGACCGCGGCCTGGGCGTGCTGCGCAAGAACTACGAGGCGCAGGTCGCCAAGGGCAAGCTCAAGCAGGAAGTGCTGGACAAGCGCCTGGCGCTGCTGACCAGCACGCTGGACTACGCCGCCATCGCCGATGCGGACCTGGTGATCGAGGCCGTCTACGAAGACATCGCCGTCAAGGAGCAGGTCTTCAAGAAGCTCGACGAGGTGGTCAGGCAAGGCGCCATCCTGGCCTCCAACACCTCCACGCTGGATGTGGACAAGATCGCTTCGTTCACCAAGCGCCCGCAGGACGTCGTCGGCCTGCACTTCTTCAGCCCCGCCAACGTGATGCGCCTGCTGGAAGTGGTGCGCGGCAAGGCCACGGCCAAGGACGTGATGGCCACCGTGATGAACGTGGCCAAGAAGATCAAGAAGGTGGCCGTGGTCTCCGGCGTGTGCGACGGCTTCATCGGCAACCGCATGCTGGAGCAGTACACGCGCCAGGCCGGCTTCCTGCTGGAAGAAGGCGCCTCGCCGCAGCAGGTGGACAAGGCCGCCGAGGCCTTCGGATTCGCGATGGGCCCCTTCCGCGTCGGCGACCTCGCCGGCAACGACGTGGGCTGGTACATCCGCAAGCGCCGCTACACCGAGAAGCCCAACCTGCGCTACACGAAGATCGGCGACGTGGTCTGCGAGCGGGGCCGCTTCGGCCAGAAGACCGGCAAGGGCTGGTACGACTACGAGGCCGGCAAGCGCGAGCCCATCCCGTCGGCCGAGGTGCAGCAGATCATCGAGGACGAGCGCAAGGCGCGTGGCATCACGCCGCGCCAGATCAGCGACGAGGAGATCGTCGGCCGCCTGGTGTTCTCGATGGTCAACGAGGGCGCCAAGATCCTGGAAGAAGGCATCGCGCTGCGCGCCTCCGACATCGACATGGTCTACCTCACCGGCTACGGCTTCCCGCTGTTCCGCGGCGGCCCGATGTTCCATGCCGACACCACGGGGCTGGCCAAGGTCGTCGCGCTGATGAAGGACTACCAGAAGAACCCGAACGACGACACCGCGTTCTGGGAGCCGGCGCCGCTGCTGGCCAAGCTGGCCGCCGAAGGCAAGACCTTCAACTGAAGCGGGGGACCGGACCATGCGCGCCACGCTTTCCTGGCTGCTGCACGACTGGCTGGACGTGGGGGCGCTGACCGCGCGGCCGCGTTTTTCCGAGCACACGCGCGAGACCTTCGAGTCCGTGCTCGACGTCAGCGAGCGCCTGGCGCGCGACAAGTTCGCGCCGCACAACCGGCTGGTGGACCTGCAGGAGCCGCACTTCGACGGCGAACGCGTGCACCTGCCGGCCCAGGTCGAGCAGGCGCTGCAGGCCTATGTCGATGCCGGCCTGTCGCTGGCCGGCGTGGATGCGGAGCACGGCGGCATGCAACTGCCCTTCGCGGTCGAGATGGCCAGCACCTCGATGTTCCACCGCGCCAGCGTGGGCATCGGCGCCTACGTGATGCTGGCCCACGGCAACGCGAAGACGGTGCAGGCCCATGGCACGGCGGCGCAGATCGCCGCCTTCGCCCAGCCGACCTTCGAGGGCCGCTACTTCGGCACCATGTGCCTGAGCGAGCCGCAGGCCGGCTCCAGCCTGTCGGACATCGCCACGCGTGCCGTGCCCGACGGCGAGGGCTCGCAGGACGACCCGCTGGGCCCGCGCTTCCGCCTCAAGGGCAACAAGATGTGGATCTCCGGCGGCGAGCACGACATGGGCGAGAACATCGTCCATCTCGTGCTGGCCAAGATCCCCGGCCCCGACGGCAGGCTGGTGCCCGGCGTCAAGGGCATCTCGCTGTTCATCGTGCCGCGCAAGCTGGTGCGCGCGGATGGCTCGCTGAGCGGTGAACGCAACGACGTCTCGCTGGCCGGCCTCAACCACAAGTGCGGCTACCGCGGCACGGTCAACACGCTGCTGAACTTCGGCGAGGGCCGTTTCCCCGTGAAGGCCGGCGGCGACGACCAGGGCGTGCCACGCGGCCCCGGCCTGGACGGCCAGGGCGCCGGCGCCATCGGCTACCTGATCGGCCAGCCGGGCAAGGGACTGGCGGCGATGTTCACGATGATGAACGGCGCGCGCATCGGCGTGGGCCTGGGCGCGGTGATGCTGGGCTACGCGGGCTACGAGGCCTCGCTGGACTACGCGCGCAACCGCCCGCAGGGCCGCGCCCTCGGCGCCGCCGGCAAGGACGCCACCCAGCCCCAGGTGCCCATCGTCGAGCACGCCGACGTCAAGCGCATGCTGCTGGCGCAGAAGAGCTACTGCGAGGGCGGCCTGGCGCTGGAGCTGTTCTGCGCGCGCCTGATCGACGAGCAGGACACCGGCACGCCCGAGGCCGCCGACGAGGCCCGCCTGCTGCTGGAGGTGCTGACGCCCATCGCCAAGAGCTGGCCCAGCGAGTGGTGCCTGGAGGCCAACAGCCTGGCCATCCAGGTGCTGGGCGGCTACGGCTACACGCGCGACTTCCCGGTGGAGCAGTACTGGCGCGACAACCGCCTGAACATGATCCACGAGGGCACCCACGGCATCCAGGGCATGGACCTGCTGGGCCGCAAGGTGATCATGGAGAACGGCCGCGGCCTGATGCTGCTGGGCGCCCGCGTTCAGCAGACCATCGGGCAGGCCGGCGAGTTCGCCGAACTGAAGGAGCAGGCCCGCGCGCTGGGCGCCGCGCTGGGCCGCGTGGCCCAGGTGACCCAGGCCGCCTGGCAAGGCGGCGATCCGCAGCGCTCGCTGGCCAACGCGACGCCGTATCTCCAGGCCTTCGGCCACGTGGTGCTGGCCTGGCTGTGGCTGGACCTGGCGGCCACCGCGCAGCGCCAGCTGCCGCAGGCCACCGGCGAGCAGGCGGATTTCCTGAAAGGCAAGCTGGCGGCTGCCCGCTATTTCTTCCGCTACGAATTGCCCAAGATCGAGGCCTGGCTGGCCGTGGTCGAAAGCCGCGACGACACCTGCCTGAACGCACAGCCGCAGTGGCTGTGACCGCTGAACCTGACCGAGGACGCAACGTGATCCGACACATCGTCATCTGGAGCCTGACCGACCCCGCCGACGCACCGCGCTTCAAGGCCCTGCTGGACAGCTGCCGCGACGTGGTCCCCGGCATCGTCGAGTTCGACGTCGGCATTCGCACCGAGGGCCTGGAGGCCAACACCGACGTGGTGCTGGTGTCCACCTTCGCCGACCGCGCGGCGCTGGATGCCTACCAAGTCCAGCCGCACCACGAGGGCGTGAAGGCCGAGCTGACCAAGATGCGCTCGGCGCGCCATGTGATCGACTACTACGTCGAGAAGAAGTAGGAGGACGACACCATGACCCCTCGCAGCATTCAAGCGCTGTTCGACCTGACCGGCCGCCGTGCCCTCGTCACCGGCGGATCCCGCGGCCTGGGCCTGCAGATCGCCGAGGCATTGGGCGAAGCCGGCGCCAAGGTCATGCTCACCGCCCGCAAGCCCGACGAACTGGAGCAGGCCGTGCAGCACCTGCAGGCCAAGGGCATCGATGCGCGCTGGATCGCCGCCGACGCCAGCAAGCCCGAGGAGATCGACCGCCTCGTCACCGAGACCGGCGAGCGCCTGGGCGAGATCGACATCCTGGTCAACAACGCCGGTGCCACCTGGGGCGCCCCGGCCGCGGACCATCCGGTGGAGGCCTGGGACAAGGTGATGAACCTGAACGTGCGCAGCGGCTTCCTGCTGGCGCAGCAGGTGGGCAAGCGCCACATGATCCCGCGCAAGAAGGGCCGCATCGTCAACGTCGCGTCGATCGCGGGGCTGGGCGGCAACCATCCCTTCATGACCACCATCGCCTACAACACCAGCAAGGGCGCGGTCATCAACTTCACGCGCGCGCTGGCCTGCGAATGGGGGCCCTTCGGCATCACCGTCAACGCGCTCGCGCCGGGCTTCTTCCCCAGCAAGAT
>SCTQ01000340.1 GCA_004322345.1 Aquabacterium sp.
ACGCCCACGACCAGCACCAGCGGCAGCGCCCAGACCAGGCGCAACACGGCGGCATCCATCGATGGTCTCCGGTTCAAGCGGCCTTGGGCGCTTGCGTGATGCGCACGCCGAAGTGGTCACCGGCAGCCACCAGCGTGCCCTGAGCCACGACGTGGCCCTCGACCAGCAGGTCCACCGGCTGGTCCACCAGGCGGTCCAGCGTCAGCGTGGCACCGGCGCGCAGCTCGGTGAGTTCGCCGACGCTGATCTCCGCCGACCCCAGCTGGGCCGAGATGCGGACCTTCAGCGCGCCGAGGAAGGGCAGCACCTGCGCAGCGGAGAACAGCGGGCTGCCGGAAGCGGCGCCAGCCTGCTCCAGCGACGGGAGGTCGATCCCCTTGGTGACATCGTTCATCGTTTCAACTCCGGAATTCAGTTCTTCGGGCGGCGGGCCACGCCCAGGGCGAGCCGGCCCTGCCGCTGGCCGAGATGGCACAGCAGCGCGGTTTCCTGGGTGGGCACGCCCACGGTGACGGGCAGCGGATCGGCCAGGCGCTGCGGGAAGCGCACGACGTCGCCGAACTGCAGCGCCATCAGGTCCTGCAACGCGACCTCGACCTCGCCCAGCCCCATGTGCACCGGCACCTTGCGCGCGGCCAGCACGCTGCCCAGTTCGGACAGCGGCGGCAGCCCGGCGGCGCCTTGGGGCGCCGGGGCCAGGGCCGCGTAGGCCTCGGGCGCGAACAGCCATTCCACGCCCCAGGCCGGCAGCCCCGCCACCAGCGCGCCACCGTGCGGCGCCAGGCTGTCGGACAAGGTAAGCGAGGAGTCGGCATAAGGCCGCGGCGCCGCCGGCGCGAAACACGCGGCGATGCGTTGCTGCAGGTCCTGCAGCGCCCCCCGCGCCGCGGCGAGCGCCCAGTCCTGCTGCGGCAGCCTGCCGTCGCAGGCGGGCCGCTGCAGCAGTTCTGCGCCCAGGAGCGCCGCAGCATCGTCGGTGACCGCCGTCCACACCGCCGCGGCACTGCCGTCGTCTGCCGGACGCCAATGCGCGGCCTCGCGCTGCGCGCCCTCGGGATCGCGAACGGCGGGTTGCGCGGGCGTCGCGCCCCAGTCGGCAGACCAGCCGCGCACGACCTCCTGCAACGCATCGGCCAGTGCCGCACGCTGGGCCTCGCGCACGAGGACGATGTCCCTCGATGCCTGCTGCATCCCGCTCATCGGCGGCTCTTCATTTCGTAGAGGTCCTGGATCATCTCGCTGGCGGTGCTCAGCACCTGCGACGAGGCCTGGTAGCCGCGCTGCACCAGGATCAGCGAGCTGAGCTGGTCGGTCAGGTCGACGTTGGACAGCTCCAGGCTGGCCGTCGCCAGCTTCGTGCGCGTGCCCGCCACGGTCAGGTTCACGGGGTTGCTGCCGCTGTAGCGGAACAGCGCGCCGGAAACCTGCTCGAGCTGGTCCATATCGCCGATCTCGGCAATGGCGAGTTGGCCGCCCTTGCGCGTCTGGCCGTTGGAATAGCTGACCACCAGCGTGCCGGTGTCGTCGAAGCCGAACTTGGTGATCGAGCCGGCCGGTCTGCCGTCCACCTTTTCCACGGCCAGGCTCGATCCGGTGCCGGTGGAGTGGCCCGTCGCTGCGGCGCTGAGGCGCACATC
>SCTQ01000341.1 GCA_004322345.1 Aquabacterium sp.
CCTTGTCCGGCACCGCCTGCCCGCCGCGCGACTCGATATGGAACTTGTAGCACTGGCCACGCTGCGCGTGTTCCGACTCGCCCTCCCAGATGCCGCTGCCGTCCCAGCGCGACTGCAGCTGGTCCACATGGGGCCGCCAGTGGTTCCACTCGCCGATCACAGAGACGGCCTGCGCGTTCGGCGCCCACACCGCGAAGCGCACGCGGCCGCCGGGGCGCGGATGCGCGCCGAGGATCTCGTAGAGCCGCGCATGCGTGCCTTCGCGCAGCAGGTAGATGTCTTGATCGGTAACGGCGGCTTCCATTCTGGTTCTTGTGGGCAGGTCGTCGATGCTCCAGGGCGGCAAGCCGCATGCCCGATGCGTATCCGCATGCGGTCTGCGTGCGGACTGCATGCAGCGCGCGTTCGCAGGTGTGGCCCTCGCCGGACTGGGCACGGCGGTTGCCATGAAACACATATGCGAAGTCCTGCAAAGCAAGCGCAGGAATCGGTAAGCGGCGTTGCCTCCCACCACCTTGTCCGCGGGTGCAGGCGGATGCCGGCAACGGCTGTAGGACCTCGCCCACAAGTCATCCACTTGCGTCCCTTGCGTCGTCGTGCATGGCCCGCGGAAAGCGGCGCGGCGATACAAGTCAGAACCACGAAAAGGCTCAGATCATGAACATCGGTCCACACTCGATCGCAGGCAAGAAGGTGCTGGCCTTCGTGATGGCGGGAGGAGAGGGAACGCGGCTGCATTCGCTGACGGCGGATCGCTGCAAGCCCTCGGTTCCCTTCAACGGCAAGCACCGCATCGTCGATTTCGTGCTCAGCAACCTCATCAACTCAGAGGTCTACGCGGTGTACCTGCTCGTGCAATACAAGTCGCAGTCGCTGATCGAGCACATCCGCCAATCCTGGACGATGACGCGCTTCATACCGCAGCACTTCGTGACCGTCGTGCCCCCGCAGATGCAATACGGCAAGGAGTGGTTCCAGGGCACGGCCGATGCCGTCGCCCAGAACATGCACTTGGTGGAGACCTTCCAGCCGGACATCGTCGCGGTCTTCGGCGCGGATCACATCTATCGCATGGACGTGCGCCAGATGGTCCAGTTCCACCTGGACAGCAAGGCCGACGTGAGCGTGGCGACCTTGCCGGTGCCGGTAGAACAGTCTGCATCTTTCGGCATCGTCAACGTCGACGCCGGCCACCGCATCACCGGCTTCACCGAGAAGCCGGCGACCACGCCCTCCATGCCTGGCCGCAAGGGGCACGCGCTGGCGTCGATGGGCAACTACCTGTTCAACGCGGGCGTGCTGATGGACGAGCTCAGGCGCGCACGCGAGGCCGGCGAGAACGACTTCGGCAAGCACATCCTGCCGCGCATGCTGCACACCCATCGCCTCTACGCCTACGACTTCCACACCAACGTGATCCCCGGCGTGGCGGACTACGAGGAGCACGGCTACTGGCGCGACGTCGGCACCGTGGACGCCTATTTCGACGCCCACTTCGACACGCTGGGCGCGACACCCAGGTTCCGCATGACCAACACGCAGTGGCCGATCTACGCCTGCCCGGACCAGGCGGAATCCGCGCAGATCGAGAACGGCCTGATCAACCGCTCGGTGGTGGGGTCGGGGAGCATCGTCAACGGCGCGCAGCTCGACCACGCGATGCTGCGCCGGTCGGTCCACGTCGAGCCGGACGCCCGGCTGGAGCACTGCATCGTGATGGAGCGATCGACCATCGGCCGCGGAGCCAAGGTGCGGCGCGCCATCGTGGACCAGGACAACTGGATCCCGCCGGGCGAGCGCATCGGCTACGACCTCGAGCGCGACCGCCAGCGCTTCCACGTCAGCGAAGGTGGTGTGGTGGTCGTGCCGCGCGGGCATTTCGCGCGTCCTGCCTGCTGATCCGGACTCGGGAGGCCTATGCGGAAATCCAGGACGGGCAAGGCATCGGTGCCGGCATGGCGCGTGGAGGCGGGCAGCGCGGCGCCGCTGGGCGCGCACTGGGACGGCGAGGGCGTGAACTTCGCGCTGTACTCCGGCACGGCGGAGGGCGTGGAGCTTTGTCTCTTCGACGACGAGGGCCACGAGACCCGGTTGCCGCTGGCACGGCGCACCTACAACGTGTGGCACGGCTATGTGCCGGGCTGCGCGCCGGGGCAGCGCTACGGCTGGCGCGTGCACGGGCCGTGGCAGCCGGAGCAGGGCCTGCGCTTCAACCCGAACAAGCTGCTGCTGGACCCCTATGCGCGCGCCATCGTCGGCCCGCTGAACTGGACGCCGGCCCACTACGCCTACGTGCAGGACGGTGAAAGCGACGGCCAGGTGATGGACGAGACCGACAACGCTGCCGACGTCCCGAAGAGCCAGGTGGTGGACGAGCGCTTCGACTGGGGCGACGACCGCGCGCCGCGCATCGCGCCGGGCGACACGCTCTTCTACGAGGCCCACGTGAAGGGCCTGACGATGCGCCATCCCGAGGTGCCGCAGGAACTGCGTGGAACCTACGCGGGCGTCGCCCATCCGGTCATGCTGGACTACTACCGGAAGCTGGGCGTCACCTCCATCGAGCTGCTGCCCGTGCACCACTTCGTCGACGACCAGCGCCTCGTGGACCTGGGCCTGAAGAACTACTGGGGCTACAACAGCATCGGCTTCTTCGCGCCGGACCTGCGCTACAGCGCGACGGGATCCATCCACGAGTTCAAGCAGATGGTCAAGGACCTGCATGCAGCCGGTCTGGAGGTCATCCTGGACGTGGTCTACAACCACACGGCCGAAGGCAACCACCTGGGCCCTACGCTGTGCTTCAAGGGCATCGACAACCCCGGCTACTACCGGCTGGTGGCCGACGACCCGCGGATGTACTTCGACGTGACGGGCACGGGCAACACGCTGAACTGCCACAACCACCAGGTGCTGCAGCTCATCGCCGACAGCCTGCGCTACTGGGTGGAGCAGATGCACGTGGACGGCTTCCGCTTCGACCTGGCTTCCACGCTGGGGCGCGGCGCGGGCCCGTTCGACCAGCGTACGGGCTTCTTCGCAATCCTGGCCCAGGACCCGGTGCTCTCCCGCGTCAAGCTGATCGCCGAGCCCTGGGACATCGGCGAGGGCGGCTACCAGGTCGGCGGCTTTCCCACCGGCTGGGCCGAGTGGAACGGCCGCTACCGCGATGCAGTGCGCGCCTTCTGGAAGAGCGATCCGGGCAAGCTGGCCGAGCTGTCCAGCCGGCTGTGCGGCTCCAGCGACCTCTACCAGCACGACGGCCGCGCGCCCAACGACAGCATCAACTTCGTCACCGTGCACGACGGCTTCACCCTCAACGACCTCGTCAGCTACAACGACAAGCACAACGAGGCCAACGGCGAGGACAACCGCGACGGCGAGAGCCACAACAACAGCTGGAACTGCGGCGCGGAAGGCCCCACCGACGACGCCGAGGTCCTCGCCCTGCGCGAGCGCCAGAAGCGCAACCTGCTGGCCACGCTCTTCCTGTCGCAGGGCACGCCGCTGCTGCTGGCCGGCGACGAGCGCGGCCGCACCCAGGGCGGCAACAACAACGGCTACTGCCAGGACAACGAGATCGGCTGGCTGGACTGGAGCCCCGATCCGCGCAACGAGGCGCTGCGGCTGTTCACGCAGCGGCTGATCGCCTTCCGCAAGGACCAGCCGACCGTGCGCCGCACCACCTTCCTCAGCGGCGAGCCCGACGAGGAGGGCCACAAGGACGTCACCTGGCTGGACCCCGACGCGCAGGAGATGAGCGACGAGCACTGGGCCGACCCGCAGACCCACGTCTTCGGCGCGCTGCTGTGCGGGCGCAATACCGGCGAGGCCGACGAACTGGGCAACCCAGTGATCGGCAACTCGCTGCTGATCCTCGTCAACGGCTCGCCCGAGCCGGTGACCTTCACGCTGCCCGTGCACCGCACGCGCAACTGGCGCGCCCACTTCGACACGGCAGCCGACGACGGGCTGGCCAGCGGCGAGCTGCCGGTGGGCAGCGATTGCGAGCTGACGCCGCGCTCGCTCAAGGTCTTCACGCAGAGCGCACGGTGATGAGCGCCGCCACGAAGGCGCGGCCCGCCGCGCAGAAGGCCTGGCATTGCGTGCACCGCATGCCTTTCGGCGCCACGCGCGGCCCCGGCGGCGAGGTGAGCTTCCACCTGTGGGCGCCGGCGGCGAAGCAGGTCGAGCTGCTGCTGGCCCCCCCCGGCGAGCCGCCGCAGGCGCTGGATCGCCGCCTGAAGGCGACGGCCGACGAGCACGGCCGCTACAGCATCACCGTGGCCGGTGTGGATCCCGGCACCTGGTACCGCTGGCGCGTGGACGGCGAACTGGACGTGCCCGATCCCGCCTCGCGCTTCAACCCGCTGGGCCCGCACGGCCCCAGCCAGGTGATCGACCCCAGCGGCTTCGACTGGGGCGCGGCCGAGCGGCAGTGGCGCGGCCGCCCCTGGGAGCAGGCGGTAGTCTACGAACTGCACGTGGGCAGCTTCACCCCGCAAGGCACCTACGCCGCCGCGCAGGACAAGCTGCAGCACCTGGCCGACACGGGGATCACGGCCGTGCAGCTGATGCCGCTGGCCGCCTTCCCCGGGCGCTTCGGCTGGGGCTACGACGGCGTGCTGCCGTATGCGCCGCACGCGGCCTACGGGACGCCGGACGACCTGCGGCGCTTCGTCAGGCGGGCCCACGAGCTCGGGCTGATGGTGCTGCTGGACGTGGTCTACAACCACTTCGGGCCGGACGGCAACTACCTGCACCGCTATGCCCCGTCCTTCTTCACGGACAAGCACCACACCGCCTGGGGCGCGGCGGTCAACTTCGATGCGCCGGGCAGCGAGACGGTGCGCGAGTTCTTCATCCACAACGCGCTGTACTGGCTGGAGGAGTTCCGCTTCGACGGCCTGCGCTTCGACGCCGTGCACGCCATCGTCGACGACTCGCCCATCCACCTGATGGCCCAGCTGTCGCAGCGCGTGCGCCAGGGCACCTCCGGCCGCCACGTGCATCTGGTGCTGGAAAACGACAGCAACGACGCGACCCTGCTGGCGCTGCCCGGTACGCCCGGGCGCTACGACGGCCAGTGGAACGGCGACTTCCACCACACCCTGCACGTGCACCTGACCGGCGAGGCCGACGGCTACTACGCCGAGTACGTCGGCGACACCCTGCAGCAGCTGGGCCGTGTGCTCACGCGCGGCTTCGCCTGGCAGGGTCCGCCGCACCTGGTGTCCAAGGGCGAGGCGCGCAAGACGGCGCAGTCGGCCGTGCCGCTGGGCGCGACGGTCAACTTCCTGCACAACCACGACCAGGTCGGCAACCGCGCCTTCGGCGAGCGCTGGACCGTGCTGGCCGGCGAGCCCGCGCTGCGGCTGGCCACGGCGATGCTCCTGCTGGGCCCGGCCACGCCCATGCTCTTCATGGGCGAGGAGTGGGGTGCACGCACGCCGTTCTTCTACTTCGCCGACTGGAGCGGCGACCTGGCACGCGCCGTCACCGAAGGCCGCCGCCGGGAGTTCGCCGCCTTCCCCGCCTTTGCGGACGCGGCGGCGCGCGCGCGTATCCCGGACCCCTGCGACGAGCGGACCTTCAGCGGCAGCAAGCTGGACTGGGCCGAGCTGGCCGCGGCCGAGGGCCGCAAGTGGCTGGACTACCACCGCATGCTGCTGGCCTTGCGCCGCGAGGCCATCGAGCCGCGGCTGCCCGGCCTGCTGCAGGTGGCCGACGGCAGCGCACACCGCCTGGACCGCATCGACGGCAACGGCCTGCGCGTGCGCTGGGCCTTCAAGGGGCCGCGCATCCTGGAGATGGCCGTCAACCTGGGCAACGAGCCGGTGACCATCGCCGGCCACGCCGAGGTGCCGCCGGCGGCCGTGCAGGCGCAGGTCTTCCAGTGCGGCGAGGTGCGGCACGACGGACTCTTCGGGCCCTGGGCCGGGAGCTGGCGCTGGATCTCCCAGGTGGCGGGGGAGGCGCGCTGATGGACACGCCCACGCAGGAGCCCCTGGTCCAGCTGTGCGAGAAGCTGGGCATCGCCCCGCGCTATCACGACTTCTGGGGCCAGCTGCGCGAGGTGCCGGCCGATGCGCTGCGCGACCTGCTGCACGCCTGCGGCCTGGAGGTCCAGGATCCGGCAGCGGTGCAGGCGCGCCTGGTCGCCTTGCAGGAAGAGGAGGCGCGCCGCGTGCTGCCGCCGGTGCAGGTGCTGCGCGCCGGCCAGGCCGCAGCGCTTCCCCTGCGCAGCGTCGCGCGGCTGGCCTGGACGCTGGACTGCGAAGGCGGTGAGCGCCTGGAGGGCCGGGCGCAGGGCAGCGTCGAGCTGCCGGCCACGCTGCCGCTGGGCTACCACCGACTGACCCTGCGCGAGCCCCTGGAGCCCGCGGCACCCCCGCTGGCCCGCTGCAGCGTGATCGTCTGCCCGGCGCGCTGCTGGGAACCCCCGGCCCTGGCCGCGGGCGAGCGGCTGTGGGGGCTGAGCATCCAGCTCTACGCACTGCGCTCGCATCGCAACTGGGGCATCGGCGACTTCTCCGACCTGGGCCGGCTGATCGAGGTGGCCGGTGCGCAGGGCGCGGCCTTCGTCGGGCTCAACCCGCTGCACCAGCTGTTCCCGCACGACCCCGAACGTGCCAGCCCCTACAGCCCATCCAGCCGCAACGGGCTGGACGTGCTCTACATCGACGTGGAGGCCGTGCCGGACTTCGCCGAGGACCGCCAGGCGGCGGAGCTGGTCAGCAGCCCCGCCTTCCAGCAGCGGCTGCAGGCCCTGCGCGATGCCGAGCTGGTGGACTACAGCGGCGTGGCCGCGGCCAAGTTCGAGGTGCTGGAGCTGCTGTGGGCGCATTTCCGGGAGCGCCACCTGCGCGCCGACACGCGCCGTGGCGCCGCCTTCCGCGCCTTCCAGGCCAACGGCGGCGAGGAACTGCGCGCGCGTGCGCTGTTCGACGCGCTGCAGGCGCACTTCCACGCGCGCGACGCCGGCACCTGGGGCTGGACGCTGTGGCCGCCCGACTACCGCCGCGTGGACTGCTACGCGGTGGCCGAGTTCGCCCGCGAGCAGCACGACCGCGTCGAATACTTTGAATACCTGCAGTGGCAGGCCGAGCTGCAGCTGCACGCCGCGCAACGCCGCGCCGAGTCCTGGAACCTGCCCATCGGCCTGTACCGCGACGTCGCCGTGGGCGTCAACGAAGGCGGGGCCGAGACCTGGGCCCACCCGGACCTGTATGCGCTGGGCCTGCACGTGGGCGCCCCGCCCGAGGACTACAACATCGCCGGCCAGGACTGGGGCCTGCCGCCGCCGCTGCCGCAGCGCCTGCGCGAGCTGGCCTACGCACCCTTCGTCGAGATGCTGCGCGCCAACATGCGCCACGCCGGCGCCCTGCGGCTGGACCACGTGATGGCGCTGATGCGGCTGTTCTGGGTGCATCCGGACCACGGCCCCAAGGCCGGCGCCTACGTCAGCTACCACCTGGACGAGCTGCTGGGCATCCTCGCCCTGGAGAGCCGGCGCCACCGCTGCATGGTGATCGGCGAAGACCTGGGCACCGTGCCGCCGCAGGTGCGCGAGGCCATGCGCAGCCACGGCGTGCTGTCCTACTGCCCGCTGCTGTTCGAGCGCGTGGAAGGCGGCGCCTTCAAGCCGCCGGCCCAGTGGAACCCGCATGCGCTGGCGGTCATCAGCACGCATGACCTGCCCACGCTGCGCGGCTTCTGGAGCGGGGCCGACATCGACCTGCGCGCGGGCCTGGGCCTCTTCGACGAGGAGGTGCGCAACCAGCAGGTCGTCGGCCGCGCCCAGGACCGCGCCCAGCTGCTCCTGGCCCTGGAGCGGGAGCAGCTGACGCCCGAGGGGACCAACGTGCACCCGACCTCGGTGTCCGACATCACGCCGGCCTTCGTCGACGCAGTGCACGGCTTCCTCGCCCGCACGCCCTCGCAACTGCTGGCGGTGCAGCTGGAGGACGTGCTGCACCAGCCGCTGCAGGTCAACATTCCCGGCACCAGCGAGCAGCAATATCCCAACTGGCGGCGCAAGCTCGACACCGCGGTGGAGGACCTGGCCGGCGATGCGCGCTGGCTGTCGCTGGCCGCCGTGCTGCGCCAGTCGCGCGGCAGCCCGGGCGCCGCCCGCGGCGGTGCCGCGGCGGCGGAGCTGCCGGCGCTGGACACGGCGCTGGTCCCGCAATCCACCTACCGCGTCCAGTTCCACGCCGGCTTTCGCTTCGACGACGCGCGTGCGCTGCTGCCCTACCTGCAGGAGCTGGGCGTCTCCCATCTCTACGCCTCGCCCTACCTGCGCGCGCGCACCGGCAGCAACCACGGCTACGACATCGTCGACCACGACGCGCTGAACCCGGAGATCGGCGACGAGGAGGCCCACGAGACGCTGTGCGCCGCGCTGCGCTCCCGCGGCATGCACCAGCTGCTGGACATCGTGCCCAACCACATGGGCGTGCTGCAGGCCGACAACGCCTGGTGGCTGGACGTGCTGGAGAACGGCCCGGCCTCCGCGCACGCCGAGACCTTCGACATCGAATGGAGGCCGCCGTCGCCGGAGCTGGCCGGCCAGGTGCTGCTGCCGGTGCTGGGCGACCAGTACGGCCGCGTGCTGGAGGCCGGCGAGCTGCAGCTGGACTTCGACGAGCGCGCCGGCGAGTTCTGGATCCACTATTACGACCATCGCTTCCCGATCGATCCCCGGCTCTACCCGCAGGTCTTCGCCGCCGCGCCGCCGCCGCACGCGCTGGCGCATGCGCCCGAGCGCCTGGGTGACTGGCAGCAGGTGGGCTCGCTGATCGACGCCTTCGGCCGCCTGCCGGCGCGCGACGACGCCGATGCACAGGCCCGGGCCGTGCGCCAGCGCGACCGCGTCGTGCACAAGCAGCGCCTGGCGCAGCTGGTGGCCGGCACGAGCGGGCTGCGCGAATGGATCACCGAGTGCCGGCGCGTGCTCAACGGCCAGGCCGGGCAGCCGGCCAGCTTCGACGCGCTGGACCGCCTGCTGCGCGCCCAGGCCTACCGGCTGGCCTACTGGCGCGTGGCCGGCGACGACGTCAACTACCGCCGCTTCTTCGACATCAACACGCTGGCCGGCGTGCGCGTGGAGCGCGAGGCGGTGTTCGACGCCACCCACCGCACGATCTTCCGCTGGATGGAGGAGGGCAAGCTGGCCGGCCTGCGCATCGACCATCCCGACGGCCTGCGCGATCCCCAGGCCTATTTCGCCCGGCTGCAGCAGCGGCACGTGCAGATGGCGCTGCATGCGCCGGGCGCGCCGGCCACGCCGCGGGCCCTCTACGTGGCCGTGGAGAAGATCCTGGCCGAACACGAGCGCCTGCCCGCCGACTGGCCCGTACACGGCGGCACCGGCTACCGCTACGCCAACCTCGTCAACGGCCTGTTCGTCGACGGCCACAACGAGGAGCGCTTCGATCGCCTCTACGCCAGCTTCATCGGCCGGCGCCTGGTCTTCGACGAGGTGCTGCACGAGGCCAAGCACCTGATCATCGGGCTTTCGCTGGCCGCCGACCTGCAGATCCTGACCGAGGCGCTGCACCGCATCGCCCAGGGCGACCGCCGCACCTGCGACTTCACCCGCAACCGGCTGCAGGCCGCGCTCGCGGAGATGGCCGCGGCCTTCCCGGTCTACCGCACCTACATCACCGAGCGCGGCGTGTCCGACGCCGATCGCCAGCACGTGGAGTGGGCTTGCGCAGCGGCCAAGCGGCGCAGCCACGCCTCGGAGATCAGCGTCCTGGACTACCTGCGCGAGCTGCTGCTGGGCGCGCCGGACGAGCCCGATCCCGCGCGGCGCCAGGCCATGCTGGCCTTCGTCGGCCGCTGGCAGCAGTTCACCGCGCCGGTGACGGCCAAGGCCACCGAGGACACGGCCTTCTACCGCTACAACCGGCTCGTCGCGCTCAACGAGGTGGGCGGGGACCCGCGGCACTTCGGCGTCTCGGTGGCGGCCTTCCATGCGGCCAACCAGCACCGGGCGCGCTTCACGCCGCATTCGCTGCTGGGCAGTTCCACCCACGACAGCAAGCGCAGCGAAGACCTGCGGGCGCGGCTGGACGTGCTGTCCGAGCTGCCGCGCGCCTGGCGCGAGGCGGTCAACCGCTGGAGCGAGCTGAACCGCCGCGGCAGCGCGCGCAGCGCGGCGCAGGTGCTGCCCACGCGCAACGAGGAGTACCTGCTGTACCAGACGCTGGTGGGCATCTGGCCGCTGCAGCCGCCGGACGCCGCAGGCCTGGCGGACCTGCGCGAGCGAGTGCAGGCCTACATGCTCAAGGCCGTGCGCGAGGCCAAGGAGCACACCAGCTGGGTCAACCCGAACGAGGACTACGAGGCCGGCCTGGCGCAGTTCGTCGACAAGCTGCTGGGCCAGCTCGAACCCAATCCGTTCCTGAAGGACCTGCAGGCTTTCGTCGCGGCGCTGGCGCCCTGGGGCTGCGACAACAGCCTGGCCATGCTGGCGCTGAAGTGCACCGCGCCCGGCGTGCCCGACGTCTACCAGGGTTGCGAAAGCTGGAACTTCAGCCTGGTCGATCCCGACAACCGCCGCCCGGTGGACTACGCGCGGCTGCGCGCCCAGCTCGACGAGCTCAAGTCGCTGTGCGGCGTGGGCGGGGTGCTGCCCGAGGACCGCCTGCGCGAGCTGGCCGCCCAGCCCGCGGATGGCCGCATCAAGCTCTACCTCACCTGGCGCCTGCTGCAGCTGCGCCGGCGCCATCCGGGGCTCTTCCAATCCGCCACCTATCACGTGCTGCCGGCATCGGGCCCCGCCGCGGCGCATGCGGTGGGCTTCGGGCGCAGCCACGGCGCGGACTGGAGCCTGACCCTGTGCGGCCGGTTGCTGCACACCCTGGCCGGCGGCGAGCGTGCATCGCTGCCCGAACGCTGGCAGGACACGCGCGTGAGCCTGGGCGCGGCGGCGTCCCAGGTCGGCGACTGGACCGACTGGCTCAGCGGCCGCCGGCTGCACGTGCAGGCGGGTCGTCGTGGCGCCGAGCTGCGCCTGGCCGATGCGCTGGCGCTGCTGCCTTGCGCCGTGCTGCTTCCCACCACACTCACCGGATCCGACTGATGCTCCTGCACACCGACGGCCCGCCGCTGCGCATCCTCTTCGTCACGCCGGAGTGCGCCCCGTGGATCAAGACCGGCGGCCTGGGCGACGTGAGCCTGGCCTTGCCGCGCGCACTGGCGGCGCTGGGCCACGACGTGAAGCTGCTGATGCCGGCCTACGGCGAACTGCGCACGCCGCCGGGGGAAGGGCGCCTGCTCGTGCGCCATGCTGCGGCCCATCCCTGGCCGGCCTGGCAGGTGGTCGATGCCGGCGACGCGGTGCGCGAGGAGCACGGCTTCAGCCTGCTGCTGCTGGACTGCCCCGAGCGCTACTACCGGCCCGGCAACCCCTACCTCGACGAGCACGGCCGCGACCACGCCGACAACGCCCAGCGCTTCGCGCTGCTGGCGCATGCGGCGGCCTCGCTGTCCGGCATCCCGCAGGGACCGCAGGGCTGGCATCCCCAGGTCGTGCATGGCAACGACTGGCCCTGCGGCCTGCTGCCGGGCTACCTGGACCACTACGCCCGCGGCACCGGCCTGCCACGTCCGGCCAGCCTCTTCACCGTGCACAACCTGGCCTTTCAGGGCCTGTTCCCGCTGGAGCTGGCGCCCGAACTGGCCGTGCCCCAGGCCTGGCTGCAGCCGCAGGGCGCGGAGTTCTGGGGCCAGCTGTCCTTCATGAAGGCCGGGCTGCGTTTCGCCGACCTGCTGACGGCCGTGAGCCCCACGTATGCGCGCGAGATCCAGCTCGAGCCGCTGGGCTTCGGCCTGCAGGACCTGCTGGCGTCGCGCGCCGGCTCGCTGCAGGGCATCCTCAACGGCATCGACCCGGCGGTGTGGAACCCGGCCACCGACACGCTGATCGCCCGGCGCTACGACCTGGACACGCTGGACGCCGGCAAGGCCGCCAACAAGGCCGCGCTGCAGCGGCGCATGGGTTTGCCCGAGGCGCCGACGAGCATGCTGCTGGGCATGGTCAGCCGCCTGACCGAGCAAAAGGGCGTCGACCTCGTCCTGGACAGGCTGCCGCTGCTGCTGGAGCTGGGTGCCCAGCTGGTGGTGCTGGGCAGCGGCGACCCGGCGCTGGAGCAGCGCCTGCGCGAGGCCGCGGCCGCGCACCCGTTGCACGTGGCGGTGAAGATCGGCTTCGACGAGGCGCTGGCCCACCAGGTGGAAGCCGGGGCCGACGCCTTCCTGATGCCTTCGCGCTTCGAGCCCTGCGGCCTGAACCAGATGTACAGCCAGGCCTACGGCACACCGCCCATCGTGCATGCCACCGGCGGGCTGGCGGACTCGGTGGTGGATCTGGAGGAATCGCCGCGCACCGCCACCGGCTTCAGCTTCGGGGCCGACGATGCCGAGGCGCTGGGCCAGGCGCTGCAGCGTGCGCACGCGGCCTGGCTGCAGCCGCAGACCTGGCGCAACCTGCAGCGCAACGGCATGCGGCGGGACTTCTCGTGGCAGGCCAGCGCGCGCGCCTACGTGCACGCCTACCGGACGCTCACGTGAACGATGGCAGGGCGGGCCTGCTGCCCGCCCGAGGCGCGGCCCCGCCGCCGCAGCGCGTGCACTGAGCGGTCCGCCGCCCGGGCGTCACGGGGCGTAGTCGTACAGCGGCGCGCCCTTGTCCACCACGTGGACGGTGAAGAGCTTCAGCGGCGTGCTGCCCACCACCTTGAAGCCGGCGTGCTTGACGTCGCGCAGGTTGAACAACGGCGCGCCGGTGGCCAGCTGCATCGCCGGCTTGCCGGCAGGCTGGATCTCCGCGCCCTGGATCACGTAGGCGGCCTCGATGCCGTGGTGCGAGTGGCGTTCCACGGACTCGCCGGGCTTGTACTCGGCGGTGGAGACGATGACTTCGATGTTGGGCGTGCCCGAGAGATCGGCGCGCTTGAGCTCGACGCGCTGGGGCGAGTCGCTGGCCGGCAGGGTCGATTGCGCGAAGAGCCCGGTGGCGGCGCCCAGGCAGAAGAGGGCGGCGCCGATGGCGGCGGACTTGATGCGGATGGCGGGCATGGGGTGTCCTTTCCTGTTGGCGGGAGGGTGCGGGCGGGGGCATTGTCGGGCGCGCACGCCGGTGCTCAAGCTGTGATCGACCCTGCCACCTGTTCACGCAGCCACGCATGGGCAGGATCCCGGTGCACCCGCTCGTGCCAGACCATGGCCATGTCGTAGCCCGGCACCTCCAGCGGCGCGGCGACGGTGCGCACGCCCGCCGGCAGCCCGGCCGCGGCCACGATGCGCGAGGGCAGCAGCGCGACGAGGTCGGTGCTGGCGACGGCCGACAGCACGAAAAGGAAGTGCGGCACCGACAGCACGACGCGCCGCTGCAGGCCCATGGCATCCAGCAGCACGTCGGCCGCGCCGCGGAAGCCGCCGCCCTCCGGTGAGACGATGACGAACTCCAGCTTGCAGAACTGCGCCAGCGTGGGCCGCCGGCGCAGGGCAGGGTGGCCGTCGCGGCCGACCAGCACGTAGCGCTCGGAGAACAGCACGCGGCTGCGCAGGCCCGGCGGTGCGATGTCCATCGTCACCAGGCCCAGGTCGACCTCGCCATGTTCGGCCAGGTGGGCCAGGCGCTGGGGCACGAGCTGCACGACGGCCAGGCGGCTGGCCGGGGCCGCCGCACGCAGGCGAGGCAGCAGCGGAAGCACGATGGCCGTTTCGCCGTAGTCGCTGGCGGCGATGCGCCAGGTGGTGTCCGCGCTGGCGGGCTCGAAGGGGCGGGCCGGGGCCAGCACGGCTTCCAGCTGGTGCAAGGCGTCGCGCAGCGGGCCTTCGAGCTGCAGCGCCAGCGTGGTCGGTGACATGCCGCGCGGCCCCGGCACCAGCAGCGCGTCCTGCAGCGACTGCCGCAGCTTGCCCAGCTGCACGCTGACGGCGGGCTGCGACAGGTGCAGCCGCTGCGCCGCGCGGGTGACATTGCGCTCGGCCAGCAGGGCGTCCAGCGTGACCAGCAGGTTCAGGTCCAGGCGGGCCAGCGTGCGGGCGGCTCCGGCGGCGGAATTGCGAATGCTCATACCTGGTATATCAAGGATTCAGTTTGAATATACCGGGTGGCGGCCTAAGGTGGGAGCCCTCGACACATCGCAAGGAAAGCAGCCATGAAGGTGCTGATCGTCTACGCCCACCCCGAGCGGCGCTCGCTCAACGGATCCCTCAACGATTTCATGATCGGCCGCCTGCGGGACGCGGGCCACGAGGTGCAGGTGTCGGACCTGTACGCCATGCGCTGGAAGCCGCAGCTCGACGCGGACGACTTCCCGCAGCGCGATGCCTCCCAGCGCTTCGACGCGTCGGCGGATTCGAAGCGCGCCTATGCGCAGGGCACCCAGACCGCGGATGTCGCAGCCGAGCAGGCCAAACTGCAGTGGGCCGACACGTTGATCCTGCAGTTCCCGCTGTGGTGGTTCACGATGCCGGCCATCCTCAAGGGCTGGGTGGACCGCGTCTACGCCTATGGCTTTGCCTACGGCGTGGGCGAACATTCGGACCGCCGCTGGGGCGAGCGCTACGGCGAGGGCCGCATGGCCGGCAAGCGCGCGATGCTGGTCGTGACCACCGGCGGCTGGGCCTCCCACTACGGCCCGCGCGGCATCAACGGCCCGATCGAGGACCTGCTCTTTCCCATCCACCACGGCATCCTCCACTACCCCGGCTTCGACGTGCTGCCGCCGGTGGTGATCCACCGCACCTCCAAGGTGGACGAGGCGCGCTACGCCGAGGAGACCGCCGCGCTGGCGCGGCGGCTGGACGGGCTGGCGACGGATGCGCCCATCCCGTTCCGCAGGCAGAACGGCGGGGACTACAGCATCCCGGGGCTGGAACTGAGGCCGGAGATCGAGGTCGGCCGCAGCGGCTTCGCGGTGCACGCCGCAGCGGCGTGACGCCCGGCTGCCCGCTGCTGCTGGCTCAGGTGGGAACCCGGCGCGAGGACGCCCTGACGCCGACCGCGGCCAGGCCGCAGAGCGCCAGCGCAATGCTCGCCGGCTCCGGCACGATCGACGCCGAGAAGCTGATCGGCACCTCGTCGAAGCTCGATGCGGTCGTGAAGACCTCGGTGTAGACCGGCGGGGACAGGAAGTCGGCGTAGTAGGGGTTGGCGTAGCCACCAGACGCAGTGGCATAGCCGAAGCCGTGCACCGTGACCTGGCCTTGCGGGCCGACGCGCACCAGGTTGTCCAGCGCATACGGCGCGTTGCCCGGGATCGCCGAGCCGGTGGGGTAGAGCCCGGTGATCGCGTCGCCGTTGCGGGTGCCGGTGATGGCCGTGATCTCGTGGAAACCTTGGGCGTCGGCGACGTCCGAGGTGACGAAGCTGCCGCCGGCGGTGATGCCGGCGCCGCTGTAGCTCCAGGTCCAGGTGGTGTCGGCGAGGGCCGGTTGCGCGCAAAGGGCGCCGAGGGTGGCCAGGGTCGCGGCCAGTCGCTTGGAATGCATGGGTGCTCCTGAAGTTTCTGATGGGAGCTGGAGGATATGCGCAGCCGCGACCGGCTCAGGAAAGCTGCCCGTCCGCGAAGACCTGCCGGGCCAGGTTGTCCACCACCACCGGGCTGTCGAGGTAGGTGACCGAGGGCTCGGTGCCGTACTTCTCCCGCACGAAGGCCCTCCATTGCGCGGTGTACAGCGCCTCGGCCTCTGCCCGTGAGTTCCACAGGTAGACGCCGCCTGCGGCATCGCCCTCGGGCGTGAGGAAGTAGTGCTTGCGGAACAGGCCGGGCACGCCCTGGTAGGTGGGGGCCGTGCTGAGGAAGATCCTGCGGGCTTCGGGCAGTGTGATGGGCTTGGGCAGCTGGAAGCGGGTGATGGCGATGATCATGCGGCGCCTCGTCATGGATGGTCATGAGGAGGGGCGAGTCTGACCGATTGCCGAAATCCTGTCCGGTACTGGAAATGCGCCGCGCGGGCTGACCCAGGGCATGAGCGGCAGCTCGTAGACGTGGCCCCGGCAGGGGACATCCGTCGCCTTGGGGTCTCAGCCCCGCGCCACCGATGCCGCCACCGTCCTCGCCAATGCGTCCAGCCTCGTCTCCGCCTGATCCAGCGGCCCGCCCGCGTACTTGATCCCGGCCGTGGACACCTGCACCAGGTCCGCCAGTGCCGCCGCCTTCAGCCCCGCGGGCAGCTTGATCTCCTTTTTCGCCGCTGCCTGCTCGATCAGCCGCTTGAGCTGGCCCTGCAACTCGTCCACCGACTTCGCGCTGATGTCCGCCGCCAGCTCCGCGTGCGCGTCGAACAACTCCTTCGCGTGCCCGCCGCTGTCCAGGGCCTGCAGGAAGCCCAGCGTGTAGGTCTTGATGCCGGCGGCCAGGCGTTGCTCGAAGCTGCCGGGGCCGTCGAAGGCGGCCTGGGTCATGGCGGCCATGTCGTCGTGGATCATGGCCGAGCAGGCGCGAAAGATGTCTTCCTTGTTGCGGAAGTGCAGGTACAGCGCTGCGCGCGAGATGCCGGCCGCGTCGGCCAGGTCCTGCATCGAGGTCTTGCGGAAGCCGTAGCGCGCGACGACGTCCATCGCGGCGGCGAGGATGCGCTGGACCTTGGGGTCGGGATGGGGCATGGGAGGGCAGGCTGACGGAATGGGTGGATATTGTCACACTGACAAAATAGATGTAAAACGTCAGTACGACAAACCCGACCCCGGAGCCCACCATGACCGCATTCCCCTCCGACACCTCCGCTGGCCCCGACACCGTGCTGCTCACCGGCATCGGCGGCTTCGTCGCCGGCCACGTCGCCGTGCAACTGTTGCAGCAGGGCTGGCGCGTGCGCGGCACGGTGCGCTCGCTGAAGGACGCACCGGCCCTGCGGGCGCTGCTGTGCAAGGCCGCGGGAAGGGATCCCGCGATGCTGGAGATCGTCGTCGCCGACCTGATGTCCGACACCGGCTGGGACGTGGCCGCACGCGGCTGCCGCTATGTGATCCACACGGCCTCGCCTTTCCCGGACAAGCTGCCCGAGCGCGAGGAGGACCTCACCGTGCCGGCCACCGAGGGCACGCTGCGCGTGCTGGCCGCGGCGCGGCGCGCAGGGGTGCGACGGGTGGTGGTCACCTCGTCGCTGGCAGCCGTCTGCTACGGACGCGATCCCGGTGCGCCCTATACGGAAGCCGACTGGTCCGACCCCGACGATCCCCAACTGCCGCCCTACTACAAGTCCAAGACCCTGGCCGAGCGCGCCGCCTGGCGCTATGCGCGCGAACACGGGATGGAACTGGCCACCGTCAACCCCGGCATCATCCTGGGCCCGGTGCTCAGCGCCCGCGCGGGTACCTCGGTGGACGTGGTGCGCAAGCTGCTGGCCGGTGCCTATCCGGCGATGCCGGACATCGGCTTCGCGGTGGTGGACGTGCGCGACGTGGCCGACCTGCACCTGCGCGCGATGACCGGCGAGCAGGCCGCCGGCAGGCGTTTCATCGCCGCCGGCCGCTTCATGCGCCTGGCCGACATGGCCCAGGCCCTGCGCGAGGCCATGCCGCAGTACGCCGGCAAGCTGCCGCGCCGCGTGATGCCGCACTGGCTGACGCGCCTGCTGGCCCGCTTCATGTCCGACGTGCGCAGCGTGCTGGTGGACCTGGGCATGGAGCGCACGGTCTCCCACGAGCAGGCACGCCGCCTGCTGGGCTGGGTGCCGCGCGGCGAGGCTGCCACCGTGCGCGACACGGCGGACAGCCTGCGCGGGTTCGGGCTGGTCTGAGCGCACGCGGCGGCACGCCGTATGCCCCCGTCATCCTGCATACCCACCCCACAGGAGACTTCCATGCAAATCGACAATCCCCTCTCGTCCTCCTCCAGCCAGGGCCCCGGCCCGCGGCTGATGACCGCCAACACGCTGGAAGGCGACGAGGTGGTCAACCGCGAGGGCGACACCCTCGGCAAGATCGAGGAAATCATGCTGGATGTGCCGCGCGGGCGCATCGCCTATGCGGTGATGTCCAGCGGCGGCTTCCTCGGCATCGGGGAGAAGCTGTTCGCGCTGCCCTGGGGCGCGCTGACCCTGGACACCGACCAGAAGCGCTTCGTGATGGACGCAAGCAAGGCGCGCTTCGACAACGCGCCCGGGTTCGACAAGGACCACTGGCCCACCACGGCCGAGTTCGACGGGCTGGGCGACAGCATCCATGCCTACTGGGGTACCCCGGCCTACTGGGATTGAGCGAGGAGCAGCCCCGATGAAGCCCATCATCACGCCCGAGGTCGAGGAGATCTATCGGCAACTGGAGCGCAACCGCGGCCGCGAGCGTGTGGACGACGGCAACGTCGGGGCGCTGATCGAACTCGCAGGGCGCCGCGGCCACCAGGTGCTGGAGCGTGAGCTGCGCGAATGGCAGGCCACCTGCAAGGTCACCCCCAGCGACCCGCCGCCCACGATGGCCCCCACCCGCGGCTTCAATCGCGAGAACGTCAAGCACTGAGCAGGCTTCGCTCGAATCGAGGGCGGCCCCAAGAGGTAGGTCGGCGGCATGGCGGCCTCGACGGCACGATCACGCTGCTTCCGGCGGTGGCCGGCGTTGAGCTGCTGGCCCTGCGGCGCCGCCGCGCCCGCTGATCCGGGTGACACGCTCGCGTCATGCTTGCCGCCGACGATGCGCGCGCCCCGCGCGGCGCATCGTCCGCGTGCAAGTCCGACAAGAAAGCGAGCCGCCCCCATGTCCAGCATGTCCCCGGTGGACAGCCCGTCCGCACGCCGCCATTTCCTGCGCCAGCTGTTCTGGACCGCCGGTGCCGCCGGCCTCGCACCGCTGATGTCGGCAGCGCCGGCCCGCGCGCAGGCGGGTTCGGGCTTCGACCTGTCTTCCATCGGCACGCTGCGCGAGCCCGATGCCAACGGGATCATGCTGCCCGAGGGCTATGCTTCACGCGTGGTCGCGGTGTCGGGCGAGCGGCCGGTGGCCGGCGCGTCCTACGTGTGGCACGGCCATCCGGACGGCGGAGCGACCTTCGCCACCGGCGATGGAGGCTGGGTCTATGCCAACAACAGCGAGATCCCGCTGATCGGCGGCGCCGGTGCGCTGCGCTTCGACCGCGACGGCCATGCAGTCAATGCTTACGGCATCCTGAAGAACACGAGCGCCAACTGCGCCGGCGGCCCCACGCCCTGGGGCACATGGCTGTCCTGCGAGGAGTTCGACCTGGGCCGGGTCTGGGAATGCAACCCGCTGGGCAGCACGGCCGATGCGCGCGTGCGTCCGGCGCTGGGCGTGTTCAAGCACGAGGCCGTGGCCGTGGACCCGCAGCGCAGGATCCTCTACCTGACCGAAGACGACGGCGCGGGCCGCTTCTACCGCTTCGTCTGCAGCGCCTCCGACTGGCCCGTGGGCGCGGCGCGCCCCGCGCTGGGCGCGGGCAAGCTGCAGGTGCTGCGCTTTGCCGGTCTGGCCGACAACACTTATCCCGGCGCCGACTTCGACGTGATGCAGCCGCATCGTGTCGAATGGGTGGACGCCGTGCTGCCGGGCATTGCGCAGACGGTCGTGCGCTCGCTGTGGGGCCCGAGGTCCCCGGGCAGCGTCTTCAAGGGTGGCGAGGGCCTGTGGTACTTCAACGGCATCGTCTATTTTTCGACCAAGGGCGACAACCGCATCTGGGCCTACGACGCCGCCGCGCAGAGCCTGCAGGCGATCTACGACTTCTCGCGCGCCGATGCCGACAACGCCGTGCTCAGCGGCGTCGACAACCTGACCGTCAGCCAGTTCGGCGACGTGCTGGTGGCCGAGGACGGCGGCAACATGGAGCTGTGCGTCGTGCGTCCTGACCGCAGCGTGCGCGTGCTGCTGCGCGTGACCGGCCAGGACGGCTCGGAGCTGACCGGCGCGGCCTTCTCGCCGGACGGCACGCGGCTGTACTTCAACTCGCAGCGCGGCGCGCGTGCGGGGCGCGGCTGGGGCATCACCTACGAGGTGCGCCGCAGCTGAGCGGCCGCGCGACGGGCGTGAATGCCCGAGGGCGGAACGGGGGGACTCCGAAGGGATCAGTGCGCCCGCGCCCGCCCCACCGAAACCGCCCATGCCCCGCTGGAATGTGACAACTGTGTTGCTTGGGTGACAGCGGATGCGGGCAAATTAGTCCAAGCAGCACTCTTTCCGTGCATGGGGTGCTTCGCAATAATCGGCCGCAATTTTCGACGGTCAGCACAGGCGGTCGCGTACCGCGCAGGCCTACGAGCCATCCAAATTCCGGGAGGGAATCCATGCGTTTCGATCATGCCGTCGCCTCGATCGTGCTGGCTGCTGCAGCCGCGCTTTCGACCCCGGCCGCCTTCGCCGCGGTCCAGGCCCAAGGTAGCGGCGCCGCTGCCGCCGCGGGCGCCACCGCCCAGCCGGTGCTGGGCTTCGAGTTCAGTGCCGATTACGACCTGATCTCGCTGGACCTGCGCTTCGAGTACGACGCCACCGAGCTGAGCTTCGACGAAGCCGCCTCCAAGGTCACGCTCGACGGCCAGACCCGCTCACTGACCGAGTTCCTGAGCTTCCTGTCCGCCTCCGGCGGCAGCGTGTTCAAGAACTACTCGGTCGACGGCAACACCGGCTTGAACTTCGGCGCCTACAGCTTCGCCTCGGTCGACGGCCTGCTGATCAGCGACGAGTTGCTGTTCCAGCCCGTGTTCCACCTGGCGGCCGACCTGCCGCTGAACAGCCAGTCCCAGGTGCGTTTCGTCGGCGAACTGGCCGACGAGAGCGCCACCACCAGTGGGGACGCCTACGACCTCACGGTCGACGTCACCGCCGTGCCAGAGCCCCAGTCCTGGGCGCTGATGCTGGCCGGCCTCGCGCTGTCTGGCGCCGTCGTCCGACGACGCGGCTGACCGTCAGGGCCTCGCGGCCCTGGCGATGTCGCCTTCCGCTGTACTTGCGCGCCGAGACGGCCGCAGCCCTGCCCAGAAACATCCGAGCCGATCCGCGCTGCCTGCAGCGCGTGGATCGGCTCGCCCCTGCAGGACGCGAAGAGCGCCTGCTGCCTGAGGAGAAGACCATGCCGAATCCGGTCCGCCGCCTGCATCACCGCACGCTTGCCCTGATCAACCGGGCCATCGACGGCCTTGCCGAAGGCGCGCAGGGTGGGGGCGATGCCCCGGGTCGCCGCGACCCGCGCGCGCAGGGCGCACGCATGCGCTTCGAGCCGCTGGAGCAGCGGCTGCTGATGTCGGCCGACCTGCTGCCGGGCCTGACCACGGCACTGACCGGCAGCAACCCCGACGGCGCGATCAGCCTGGTGACCTATGCGGACGAGGCCGGCGAGGCCCAGGCCCGGATCACCCTGCAAGCCAACGGCCAGCCCTCGCAGGCCTTCGTCGACACGCTGGACACCGACGACTTCAGCACCCCGCTGCAGCCGCTCTCGCCGCGTGGCAGCCTGGTCTTCGCCGGCGGTGTGCAGGGCAGCCTGGCGGCCACGGGCGACGCCGACAGCCTGCACATCGAGCTGGAGGCCGGCCAGCTCTTCGCGCTGCGCTTCCAGACCACCGATGCGGATTCGGACCTGCGCGCACGCGTGGAGGTCTTCGACGCGGCCGACCGGTCGCTGGGCTTCGTCGAGGCCGGCCAGGCCGGCGACGGGCTGTCGCTGCAGCAGCTGGCGGGCGCCGACGGCGCCACGCGCATCGAGGTCAGCGCGACGCCGAC
>SCTQ01000342.1 GCA_004322345.1 Aquabacterium sp.
GCATCGACCGCCAGCTCGACGGCCGATGCGGCGCGCCGGATGCAGGCTGGCATTGATCACGTGCAGGCCGCCGGCGCTGTCCTGCGCGTCGGCCACCGCGATGTCGGTGCCGCGCCCGGCCATCTGCGTGGCGACGGTGACCGCCCCGCCCTGCCCGGCTGCCGCGACGACCGCGGCCTCCTCGGCGTCCTGCCGCGCGTTGAGCACGCGGTGGACGATGCCCGCCTGTTGCAGCATCGCGGACAGGCGTTCCGAATCCGCCACCGAGCCGGTGCCGATGAGCACCGGCCGGCCCGCGGCGGACAGCTCGCGCACGCGATCGACCACGGCCTGCCACTTGGCCTGCGCATCGGCCAGCACCCGCGTGCCCTCGTCACGCCGGCGGCTGGGCCGGGCGGTGGGCACCGGCACCACTGTCAGGCCGTAGACGGCCAGCAGCTCGCGCCGCGCCTCGGCCAGCGTGCCGCTCTGGCCGCACAGCCGCAGGTAGCGCGGGAAGAACTGCTGGTAGGTCATCTGCATCATCGTGCGGCTGGCCGGCGCGGGCGCCAGCGTCTCCTTCAGCCCGACGAGCTGGTGCAGCCCGCGCGACCACGCCCGCCCTTCGGCGCGGCGGCCCGTGTGCACGTCCACGATCTGGATCTCGTCGTCGTGGACCACGTAGTCCACGTCGCGGCGGAAGCTGTGCAGCGCGGCCAGGGCCAGGCCCACGGTCTCCTCGCGGAAGCGGCGGATGCGCCATTCGCTGCCCAGGCCGGGGGCGCGCGCATCCAGCCAGTCGCGGCCGGCCTGGGTGAAGCTCCACTGGCCGCGCCCGGTCTCCTGCGCGTGTTCGCCCGGCTGCATCTGGCGCGCGAGGTAGAGCGCCAGGCGCAGGCGCTTGGTCTCCTCGCCGGCCTGCACCTGCATCGACAGGATCATGGGCACCGCGGCCTCGTCCACCAGCACGCTGTCGGCCTCGTCCAGCACCGCCATGCACAGGCCGCGCAGCACGGGGCGCGCGTGGCCTGCGGGCGAGGGCTTGCCGCCGTCGGCATCGGCCGCACCCAGGCGGTCGCGCAGGTGGTCGAAGGCGATCTCGCGTGCGGTCGCGTAGGCCACGTCGCAGGCGTAGGCCGTGCGGCGTTCGCCCTCCTTGCTCGACGCCTGCACGCAGCCCACGCTCAGGCCCAGCGCGGCGTAGATGGGCTGCAGCGACTGCGCGTCGCGTTCGGCCAGGTAGTCGTTGGAGGTCAGCACGTGCACCGGCACGCCGGCCAGTGCGGCAGTGGCCGCGCACAACAGCGCGGCCAGCGTCTTGCCCTCGCCGGTGGCCATCTCGATCAGGCGGTTGCCCAGCATGGTCCAGGCGGCCAGTACCTGGGTGTCGTAGACGCCGTGGCCCAGGTGGCGGCGGATGGCCACTGCGACCAGGGCCAGGGCCTGGGCGCAGAGCTCGTCCACCAGGCCGTCGCGGCCCAGCTGCATGCGCAGGCGCTCGCGCACCAGGGCCTCGGCGGCCGGCGACATGCGCAGCACGGCGGCCTCGTGCAGGCGCATGCGCGCCAGCAGGTAGGCCGCGCGGCGGCGCGAGGGTGCGGCGGGGCAACGCAGGCGCTGCCTGGCCCAAGCCGCCAGGGCGCGCGAGGGCAGTTGCTCGTGCTCGCGCATCGGGTACGGCCCCCAGACGGGACCGGGCCGCGGCACGGCCTTCGCGTCGCGCGCGCCAGCGGGGGCGAGCACCGGCGTGAGGGCAGGACGCTCCAACGCCGCCTCCACCCCCAAGCTGGCCGGCAAGGCCGCAGTCATCCCACCTCCGAAGGCCGCATGCCGCAAGCGTGCCGAACAAGCACCACGGAGCCGGCTTTGCCGGTCCGTCGGTGTTGCTCCCTAGAGGGGGCGCGCGAAGCGCGCAGGGGGTGGTTCATACATTCGC
>SCTQ01000343.1 GCA_004322345.1 Aquabacterium sp.
TTCTCCAGGCGCGCGACCTCGGCCTGCACCGCCTTCGCGGTGGACAGCGCGTTGGCGCCGGTGGCCAGCTTCACCGCCACGCCCGCTGCGGGCTTGCCGTTGTAGCGCGAGACCGTGCTGTAGCTCTCCGCGCCCAGTTCCACGCGGGCCACGTCGCGCAGATGCACGGTGCTGCCGTCGGCCTGGGTCTTCAGCAGGATGGCCTCGAACTGCCCGGCCGTCTGCAGGCGGCTTTGCGCAGTGACGGTGGCGTTGATCTGCTGGCCGGCGGGCGCGGGCGCGGCGCCCAGCTGGCCGGCGGAGACCTGCGCGTTCTGCGCGCCGATGGCCGTGCTCACGTCGGCCGGGGTCAGCTTGTACTGGTTCAGCTTGTTGGGGTCCAGCCAGACGCGCATGGCGTACTGCGCGCCGAAGATCTGCACCTCGCCCACGCCCTCCACGCGCGACAGCGGGTCCTGCACGCTGGCGGCGATGTAGTCGGCGATGTCGCTGCGGTCCATGCTGCCGTCCTCGCTGACGAAGCCCAGCACCATCAGGAAGTTGACGGTGGACTTGGTCACGGTGACGCCCTGGCGCTGGACTTCCTGCGGCAGCGAGGACATCGCGCCCTGCAGCTTGTTCTGCACCTGAACCTGGGCGGTGTCGGGGTCGGTGCCGGCGGCGAAGTTCAGCGTGATGGTGGCGCTGCCGTTGGAGGCGCTGCTCGAGGACATGTAGGTCAGGCCGTCGATGCCCTTCATCTTCTGCTCGATGACCTGGGTGACGGTGTCCTCCAGCGTCTTGGCCGAGGCGCCCGGATAGGTCGCGTTGATCGACACCTGCGGCGGCGCAATGCTGGGGTATTGCGAGACCGGCAGCGTCTGGATGGACAGCACGCCGGCCAGCATGATGACGATGGCGATGACCCACGCGAAGATGGGGCGGTCGATGAAGAAGCGGGACATGGCGGGCTCCTTCGGCGATCAGCGCACGGTGGCGGCGCTGGCGGCGGCCACCGGGGTGGAGGCGGCGGCGGCCGGTGCCCATGGCTGGCCCTGCGCCTGCGCGCCGGGGCGGACCTTCTGCAGGCCGTCGACGATCAGCTGGTCGCCCGCGGCCAGGCCGGCGCTGACCAGCCACTGGTCGCCGACGGCGCGCTCAGCCTTCAGCGTGCGCGATTGCACCTTGCCGTCGCTGCCCAGCACAAGGGCCGTCGCGTTGCCCTTGGCATCACGCGAGACGGCCGATTGCGGCGCCAGGATGGCCTGCTCGTTCACGCCTTCCTCCAGCACGGCGCGCACGTACATGCCGGGCAGCAGCGTGTGCTTGGGGTTGGGGAAGACCGCACGCAGCGTGACGCTGCCGGTGCCCTGGTCAACCGTGACTTCGGAGAACTGCAGCCTGCCCTCAGCGGCGTAGGCGCTGCCGTCCTCCAGCACGAGCTTGACCTTGGCTTGGCCGTTGCCCGAGCGCTTGAGCTGGCCCGAGGCGAGCGCGCGCTGCAGGCGCAGCAGCTCGGCGCTGGACTGGGTCACGTCGACGTAGATGGGATCGAGCTGCTGGATGCTGGCCAGCGCCGTGGTCTGGCCCGCGGTGACCAGCGCGCCCGGCGTCACCGTGGAGCGGCCGATGCGCCCGGAGATGGGCGCGGCCACGCGGGTGTAGCCCAGGTTGATGCGCGCGGTCTGCAGCGCGGCGCGGGCGGCGGCCACGTCGGCCTCGGCCTGCTTCAGCGTGGCCTGGGCGTCGTCGCGGGCCTGCTTGCTGACCGCATCGATGCCGGCGAGTTCGTCGTAGCGCTGGGCCTTGAGCTTCGCGGTGACGACATTGGCCTCGGCCTTGGCCAGCGCGGCCTGGGCGCTGTCCACCGAGGCGCGGTAGGTCGCGGGGTCGATCTGGTAGAGCGCCTGGCCGGCCTTCACCTCGCCACCCTCCTCGAACTGGCGGCTCTTCACGATGCCGGCCACCTGGGGCCGCACCTCGGCCAGCAGGAAGGCCGCCGTGCGTCCGGACAGCTCGGTGCTCAGGCTGACGGCCCGGGGCTGCACGGTCAGCACGCCGACGACCGGGGCCGGCGCCGCAGCCGTGGCGGCATGCGCGCTGCCCTGGCCCTGGCCCTCGCCGCTGCCGCAGGCGGCCAGCAAGGCACAGGCGACAGCGACCGCGGCGGTGGAAGCGGTGATCAGCGCAAAGCGCCGGGCGGGAGGGATGGGCAGGCTGGGGGACATCGGGACACCTCTTGGCAGGCTGAC
>SCTQ01000344.1 GCA_004322345.1 Aquabacterium sp.
ATGTGGGTGCTGCTGATCGTGGCCGAGACCATCTCCGCGCAGTCGGGCATCGGCTACATGACGATGAACGCCCGCGAGTTCCTGCAGACCGACGTGGTGCTCGTCGGCATCCTGCTCTATGCCCTGCTGGGCAAGCTGGCCGACGTGCTGGCGCGCGGCCTGGAGAAGGTGGCGCTGCGCTGGCATCCGGGCTACCAGGCCCAACCTGTCTGACCAGGAGACAAGCATGAGCGCTGTATTGCAGCCGGCAGGTGCCGGCCTCGCCTCTCCCGCCCTGCCCACCACCGCCCGCGCCACGCACGGCGCGGACAAGGGCGCGGCCATCACCATCCGCGGCCTGTCCAAGCGTTATGGCGAACGCGCCGTGCTGCGCGACATCGACCTGGACATCGCCGCCGGCGAGTTCGTGGCCATCGTCGGGCGCA
The DNA here is from genome assembly GCA_004322345.1 of Aquabacterium sp. Lineage (GTDB taxonomy): Bacteria > Pseudomonadota > Gammaproteobacteria > Burkholderiales > Burkholderiaceae_C > Aquabacterium. The sequence continues at coordinate 426 of SCTQ01000344.1, forward strand.
GCGGTTGCGGCAAGAGCACGCTGCTGCGCCTGCTGGCGGGCCTGGAGCGCGGCCAGTCCGGCGCGATCCGGCTCGACGGCAACAAGCTGCGCCAGCAGGCCGTCGCCGAACAGGGCGTGCGCCTGATGTTCCAGGACGCACGCCTGCTGCCGTGGAAGAAGGTAGCGGAGAACGTCGCGCTGGGCCTCGACGGCCCGGATGCGAAGCAGCGCGTGCACGAGGCCCTGGCCGCCGTGGGCCTGGCCGACCGCGCCGGCGAATGGCCGGCGCGCTTGTCCGGTGGCCAGCGCCAGCGCGTGGCCTTGGCGCGCGCGCTGGTGCACCGCCCGCGCCTGCTGCTGCTGGACGAGCCGCTGGGCGCGCTGGATGCGCTTACGCGCATCGAGATGCAGCAGCTGATCGAGAAGCTCTGGCTGGCCCATGGCTTCACCGCGCTGCTGGTCACCCACGACGTCTCCGAGGCCGTGGCCCTGGCCGACCGCGTGCTGCTCGTCGAGGACCACCGCATCTCGCTGGACGACGCCGTCGCCCTGCCGCGCCCGCGCGAGCGCGGCAACGCGCAGTTCGCCGCTCTGGAAGACCGCGTGCTGCGCCGCGTGCTGCAGCAGCCGGAACGCGACGAGCCGCACGCTGCTGCCCATCCAGCAGCGCAGTTGCTGCCCGCGAGCCAGGTCCGCTGGGCGGTGTGACAGCCTGGAGTCGCAACCGTCCATGGACGTTATTTGCGGCGCCTGTCTTATGCGGATCACGCACACCGCGATGCGAATTGAGTCGTTCGCAACGCAGGGCCTGCTGCCTAACCTCCGGTCCATGCCGATCGATCGCATCGGCACCCAACACTGAAGCAGAAAGGACAGCAATGACCATCACGGCCATCAACGTGCGCAACCAGTTCCGCGGCAAGGTCAAGGAGATCATCGAAGGCCCCGTGGTCTCCGAGATCGACGTCGAGACGCCGTCGGGCCTGATCGTCACCTCCGTGGTCACCACCCGCTCCGTCAAGGACCTGGGCCTGGTGATCGGCAAGGAAGTGATCGCGCTGGTCAAGTCCACCGAAGTCTCGATCGCCGCGCTCTGAGCACGCAGCAAGGCGGAGCACCCATGTACGCCGGCCAGCCCATACGCGTGCTGATCGTCCCCGGCCTGCGCGACAGCGGCGAGGACCACTGGCAGACCTGGCTGCAGCGCCAGTACGCCGGGGCCGCGCGCGTGCAGCAGGACGACTGGACGCGGCCCGACCTGCAGGCGTGGTCGCGCCGCATCGCGCAGACGGTGCAGCGGCACCCGGCCTCCACCGCCTGGGTGGCCGTCGCCCACAGCTTCGGCTGCCTGGCTCTGGCGCACTACCTGCGCAGCCTGCCCGAGGGCAGGCGCGGGGACTTCGGCGTGCAATCGGCCTTGCTGGTCGCCCCGGCCGATCCGGAGAAGTTCGGCGTCGCCGCCGAGCTGCCGCGCAACGGCCTGGGGATCCCGGCCACGCTGGTGGGCAGCGAGAACGATCCCTGGATGCCGCTGGAGCGTGCGCAGTCCTGGGCCCGCGACTGGTCCGCCCGCTTCATCAACCAGGGCCCTGCCGGCCACATCAACGCCGAGTCCGGCCACGGCCCCTGGCCGCTGGCGCGCTGGCTCGTCGACCAGATGATCCGCGACCGCCAGCGCCAGCGGCGATTGCAGCGCGCGCATCCGCTCGAGCTGAACTACGCCATCTGAACCCCACATACCACACCGCTTAGGAGATCCACATGGCCAGCCTGCGTCTGGGCGACATCGCCCCCGATTTCGAACAGGAGTCCTCCGAGGGCCGCATCCGCTTCCACGACTGGCTGGGCGACAGCTGGGGCGTGCTGTTCTCGCATCCCGCGGACTTCACCCCCGTGTGCACCACCGAGCTGGGCCTGACGGCCAAGCTGAAGGACCAGTTCGCCCGGCGCGGCGTGAAGGTCATCGCGCTGTCGGTGGACCCGGCCGAGTCGCATACGCGCTGGATCGCCGACATCAACGACACGCAGGGCACCAGCGTCGACTTCCCCATCATCGCGGACGCCGACCGCAAGGTCAGCGAGCTCTACGACCTGATCCACCCCAACGCCAGCTCGACGCTGACGGTGCGCTCGCTGTTCGTCATCGACCCGGGCAAGAAGGTGCGCCTGATCATCACCTACCCCGCCAGCACCGGCCGCAACTTCGACGAGATCCTGCGCGTCATCGACTCGCTGCAGCTGACCGACAAGCACAGCGTGGCCACGCCCGGCAACTGGAAGGACGGCGACGAGGTCGTCATCGTCCCCTCGCTGCAGGACCCCGAGCTGATCGCGCAGAAGTTCCCCAAGGGCTACCGGGCCGTGCGGCCCTACCTGCGGCTGACGCCCCAGCCGAACCGCTGAGCCCGGCAAGTGCCGGCGCCGGCCTGGCGCAGAGAAGGACCCGGCCGGCCGCGGCCGGGCGCACCGAACAGGAAGCCCCAAGTGGACAAACTCCTCACCCTCCCCGAATCGTCGCTCTCCCCCTCGTCGATACGCGCCAAGGCGCTGGTCTTCCATGACGAGCATTCGCGCGCGCTGCTGGAGCAGGTCGAACGCCTGGCCCGCAGCGAAGCCACCGTGCTGGTGACCGGCGAGACCGGCACCGGCAAGGAGCTGATCGCACGCCACGTCCACAACACCAGCGGCCGCCGCGGCCCCTTCGTCGCCGTCAACTGCGGCGCCTTCAGCGAGACGCTGATCGACGCCGAACTCTTCGGCCACGAGGCCGGCGCCTTCACCGGCGCGGTGCACGCGCGCGCAGGCTGGTTCGAGGCTGCCAACGGCGGCACGCTCTTCCTCGACGAGATCGGCGACCTGCCGCTGGCGCTGCAGGTCAAGCTGCTGCGCGTGCTGCAGGAACGCCAGGTGGTGCGCCTGGGCTCGCGCCGCAGCGTCGCGCTGGACGTGCGGCTGGTGGCCGGCACCAACATCGACCTGGCGCGTGCCGTGGAATCCCAGCGCTTCCGCGCCGACCTGTACTACCGCCTCAGCGTGGCCGGCGTCGCGCTGCCGCCGCTGCGCGAGCGGCCCGGCGACATCCTGCCGCTGGCAGAGCACTTCATCCAGTTCTACAGCGGCCGCCTGAGCCTGAAGGACATGCGCCTGAGCGACGCGGCCCGCGCCGCGCTGCTGGCCTATGCCTGGCCGGGCAACATCCGCGAGTTGGAGAACGTCGTGCACCTTGCGCTGATCGTCGCGCGCGACCGCATCATCCAGGCCGCCGACCTGCGGCTGGTGCCGCTGTCGGTGCAGCCGGCCGCTGCCCAGCCGGACGACACGCCTGCCCCGCAGGCCCGCCGCGCTGCGGCCCCCGAGCCCGCGGTGCCCGCCTCCACCGATCCCTTCGCCCGCCTGCTGGGCGCCTGGGAGGAACTGATCACGCGCAACGAGCCCCAGCTCTACGACAGGCTGGAGGAAGCGCTGGTGCACTCGGCCTACAACCTGTGCCGCCAGAACCAGGTGCGCACGGCCAAGGCCCTGGGCATCTCGCGCAACATCCTGCGCAGCCTGCTCAAGCGCCACGGGCTGATCGCCTCGCCCGCACGCGAGGGCGGCGAAGGCGGCAGCGGCGAGTCTTCGGCCGAAGACACGGCGCAGGCGACAACCGCGGCCGGCCCTTCCCGCAGCTCTCCTGCCTGGGCCGGCTGGCGCGAGGCCGTCGTCAGCTGAAGCGGGTATCCGGCTTGCCGCGTTGCGGGGATCCATCACATCGAGGAGACCCCATGAAGGACACCCACGCAAGCCGCCGCGAGGCCCATCGCGTCGAAGGCAAGGCCGCGCATCCGAAGGACAAGGTGCCGACCTACCAGGAACTGCTGGACGAATCGCTGGACGAAACCTTCCCCGCCAGCGACCCCATCTCGCCCAGCGCGGCGATGCATGCGGAACAGCAGATCGCCACCGGCAAGGATGACAAGGACTGGCATCTCAAGCCCGGTGCCCACCCGGCGGTGAAGAAGCCGCCCGAGGGTCGCTGAGCCTTCATTCCTTCGCCTGCCGCTCGCGGGCGGTCTGCGGAGACTCGCGGCCCTTCGGGGCCGCGGCGTCGCTGGCGGCCGGCTCGCTGCCGCCGGGCGCGCGTTCGTCGTCGTAGCCGAAGGACTGGTCACCCCGAGTCTTGCGGCGCTCGTGCTTGGTGGGCGCGGTCCCGGCAGGGTTGCCCTGGGGGCCGATGGAGGTGTCGGTGGAGTGAGCCATGGTGCTTCCTTGGTGAATGGGGGTTGTCTTCAGGCCCGCTTGCGGGCCACGCGGGTGGACGAGGTCTTGCGGGCCGGCGCGGCCGGCTTCTTCGCCAGGCTGCGCTTGAGCAGCTCGGTGAGGTCCACGACGTTGGAAGCCTCGGCCGTGCTCTCGCCGGCCTCCAGCGGCTCCACCGCCTTCACCTTGCCTGCCTTGACCTTCTTGTCCACCAGTGTCATGACGGCGTCGCGGAAACGGTCGTGGTACTGCTGGGGGTCGAAGGCGGCGGACATGTCCTCGACCAACTGGTCGGCCATCTTCAGCTCCTTGTCGCTGACGCCGGCGGGCTTCGCACCCGGCGGTGGGAGCTTCAGCTCGTCCCACGGACGGATCTCCGTCGGCCAGCGCAGGGTGTTGAGCATCAGCGCCTGGCCCGCGGGGATCAGCGCGGCCAGGTGCTCCTTCGTCTGGATCACGACGCGCGCGATGCCCACGCGCTGGGCGCGCAGCAGGGTCTCGCGCAGCAGGGCGTAGACCTTGTCGCCCTTGTTGATCGGCGCCAGGTAGTAGGGCCGCTCGAGGTACACGAAGGGAATCTCCTGGGCCTGCACGAAGCTCTCGATCTCGATGGTCTGCGTCGTCCTCGGGTAGGCCTCCTTGATCTCCGCGTCGCTGAGCACCACGTAGCGGCCCTTCTCGTACTGGACGCCCTTGACGATGTTCTCCTTGTCGATCTCCTTGCCCGTGCGCTTGTTGATGCGCTTGTAGCCCACCGGGTCCATGGACCGCTTGTCCAGCCAGTCGAAGTCGATCTCGTCCTCGCGCGAGGCCGGGTAGAGGGCGACGGGGATGTGCACCAGCCCGAAGGAGATGGCGCCGTTCCAGAGGACGCGTGGCATGGCAGGCGCAGCGCGGCTCGCACCGGCGCTGGGAAGTGGTCGATGCGGGGGCTGCGGCAAGCCATGTGCCCGTGCGCGCACGCCGCTTGCCGGCGCGGCAGTCATGGCGGACAAACTCGACACCTATCGGCGCAAGCGCGATTTCTCGGCCACGCCGGAGCCGCAAGGCGGGCGCGCCCGCGGTGGTGCGCTGTCCTTCGTGATCCAGAAGCATGCGGCCCGCAGCCTGCACTACGACTTCCGGCTGGAGCTGGACGGCACCCTCGTGAGCTGGGCCATCCCCAAGGGCCCCAGCCTCGATCCGGCGGACAAGCGCATGGCGGTCCATGTGGAGGACCATCCGCTGGACTACGCCGGCTTCGAGGGCACCATCCCGGCCGGCCACTACGGCGCCGGCACCGTGGTGGTCTGGGACCGCGGCCGCTGGATACCCGAAGGGGACCCGAAGCGCGGGCTGCGCGCCGGCAAGCTGAAGTTCGAGCTGCAGGGCGAGAAGCTCCACGGCCACTGGACGCTGGTGCGCATGCACGGCCGCGCGGCCGAGCGCCAGGAGCCCTGGCTGCTGATCAAGGAGCGCGACGACGCGGCGCGCCCCGCGGCCGAGTACAGCGTGGTCGACGAGGAACCCGGCAGCGTGCTCGACGGCCGGGTGCGCCCTGCCGCCATGCCGGCCCGCGCGAAGAAGGCGAAGGCCGGCGCGCGGCCGCAGGCGCCGCAGGACAACGGCCCCGCCCCCGGCGTCCCCGCGCAGGCGGTCGAGGCGCGCCTGCCGCTGACGCTGGCGCCGCAGCTCGCCACCCTGGTCGACCGCCCGCCCCCCGGCGACTGGATCTATGAACTCAAGTTCGACGGCTACCGCCTGGTGGCCCGTGTGGACGGCGGGGAGGTCCGCCTGTTCACCCGCAACGGGCACGACTGGACCTCCAAGCTGCGCAGCCTGGCGCAAGAGATTCGCGCCATGCAACTGCCCGAGGCCTGGCTGGACGGCGAGATCGTCGTGCCCGGGCGCGGCGGCGCGCCCGACTTCCAGCTGCTGCAGAACGCCTTCGACGCCTCCGACACGGGGACCATCCAGTACTACGTCTTCGACCTGCCGCACCTGGCGGGGCACGACCTGCGCCAGGTGCCGCTGAAGCAACGGCGCGAGTTGTTGCGGCAACTTCTGCAGGCCCACCCGGGCGAACGCGTGCGCTTCAGCGAATCTTTCGACGCCCTGCCGCAGAACCTGCTGCACAAGGCTTGCGAGCTGCGCATGGAAGGGGTGATCGGCAAGCGCGCCGACGCGCCCTACGTCAGCGGCCGCTCGGCCACCTGGATCAAGCTCAAGTGCACCCAGCGCCAGGAGTTCGTCGTCGGCGGCTGGACCGATCCCAAGGGCAGCCGCAGCGGGCTGGGCTCGCTGATGCTGGGCGTGCACGACGCCCAGGGCGTGCTGCATTACGCAGGCAACGTCGGCTCCGGCTTCGACCAGCGCACGCTGGCCGACCTGGTCTCCAGGCTGGGCCCCCTGGGTACCGAGCGCAGCCCCTTCGCCGATGCCGGCAAGGAGCGCGGCCATTGGGTCAAGCCCAGGCTGGTGGCCGAGATATCCTTCGCCGGGTGGACCCGCGAAGGTCGCCTGCGCCAGGCCGTCTTCCACGGCCTGCGCGGCGACAAGCCGGCCGCCGCCATCGTGCGCGAGCAGCCTGTCCCCGCGAACGAAGCGGCGCAGCGCGCCGACGCCGAGGAGGCCGCCATGCACGCCACACCGTCCCGCTCCAAGACCTCCGCGACGCGCAAGGCAGCAGCCCGGCCGCCGGCTGCGCAGGCCGCCGCGGCTCCCTCGTCCCTGCCCGCCGGCCTCAGGCTCACCCATCCGGAGCGCGTCATCGATGCCTCCACCGGCCTGACCAAGCTGGACCTTGCGCGCTACTACGCCGAGGCCGCGCCGCTGATCCTGCCGCACCTGCAGCGCCGGCCGGTGTCGCTGGTGCGCGGGCCCGACGGCATAGGCGGCGAGCTGTTCTTCCAGAAGCATGCCCAGGGCATGAAGATCCCCGGCGTCAAGCTGCTGCCCGCCGAGCTGGACCGCGACCACGATCCGCTGCTGGAGGTGGCCACCGGCAACGCGCTGATGGGCTGCGTGCAGATGAACGTCATCGAGTTCCACACCTGGAACGCGACCACGCGTGCGATCGAGAAGCCCGACCGCATGACCTTCGACCTCGACCCCGGCGAAGGCGTGCAGTGGAAGCAGGTGCAGGAAGGTGCGCAGCTGGTGCGCGCGCTGCTGCAGGAGCTGGGGCTGCAGGGCTTCCTGAAGACCAGCGGCGGCAAGGGCCTGCACGTGGTCGTGCCCCTGGTGCCCAAGCTGGGGTGGGACGAGGTGAAGGACGTCTCCCGCGCCGTGGTGGAGCACCTGGCCACGACGCTGCCCGACCGCTTCGTCGCCAAGAGCGGGCCGAAGAACCGCGTGGGCCGCATCTTCGTCGACTACCTGCGCAACGGCCGCGGCGCGACCACCGCCGCCGCGTGGACCGTGCGCGCGCGCCCCGGCATGGGCATCTCGGTGCCCGTGGACTGGGACGAGCTGGGCGAGCTGACGAGCGGCGCCCACTGGACGCTGGCCAGCGTGCGCGGGCGCTTCGAAGCCGGCGACCGTGGCTGGGCCGGCTACGGCGAGGCACGCCAGACGCTGGCCGGCGCGATCAAGGCACTGGACATCCTGCCCGCGCGCCGCCGCTGAAGCGCGCCCGCCGCGCCGCCCTGCGAGCGCAGGACGGCATGCGGGCGCTGGGGATGCAGCACCGGCTTTCAGGTCGCGCGCTTGCGGCTGGGCTTGCCCGACGCCGATCCGCCGGCCGCGGGCCCCGCGGCCTTCGACGTGCCCGAGCGGTCGGGCTCGGCCGGCGTGGAGATGGTCTTCAGCGTGGTGGATGTGTCGGCGGTCAGGTCCTTGGCTGCGACATCACCCAGCGACAGGATGCCGACCAGGCGCTGGTTGTCGTCCACCACCGCCAGGCGGCGGATCTGGGCCTTCTCCATCTCGCGGATGGCGTCGTCGATGTCGTCGTCCTCGGCGCAGTAGCGCACGTGGCCACTCATCACCTCGCTCAGCGGCGTGTCCTCGGGCGACAGCTGGTGCGCCACGCCGCGCACGGTGATGTCGCGGTCGGTCACCATGCCGACGAGCTGGTCGCCGTCGCACACCGGGATGGAGCCGACGTTGAGTTCGTCCATCGCCTGTGCCGCGAGCAGCACGCTGTCGGTCGGGGCCAGGGTGCGCACGCCGCGCGTCATGACCTGGGATACGTTGCTCATGGCTGCTCCTCTTCGGGTTCGGGTGGATGGTCCGGGGTTGTTCAGGTCCGGGGCAAGGCCGATGCCGCCGCGCCCTGCCTGCCGCGCCACTCCAGCCCAGCGTAGGCCAGGGCCGCGACGAGAAGTGGAAACAGGTAGTACAGGCCGCGATAGGCGAGCACCGCGGCCAGCACCTCGTAGCGGCCCAGCGCCGGGCCCAGTACCGCGACGAAGATGCCCTCCACCACGCCCAGGCCCGCCGGCACCCGCGTGACGATCCCCGCCACCGCCGCCAGCAGCAGCACGGCCAGCACCGTCGGATAGCCGGCCTGCCCGCGCAGCAGGACCCACATCACGGCGCCCATCACGGCCCAGTTCGCGGCAGCCAGCAGGAGTTGCAGCACGGCCATGCGGCCCGACGGCAGGCGCACCGTATGGCCGCGCACGCGCCAGTCCCGCTGGCGGCGCAGCGCGCAGATGGCCACATACGCCAGCGAGGCCAGGGCCAGCGCGCCGCCGGCCACCGACAAGGCCTGCGTGCCCACCTTCCAGCCCTGGGGCAGCCGCACCACCTGCAGTGCGAACAGGCTACCCGCCAGGGCGAAGTAGCCCAGCCAGTTGGTGACCACGCTCAGGCCTAGCAGGCGCACCACCGCGCCGGTGCGCAGGCCCATGCGCGCATACAGCCGCATGCGCACGCCCACGCCGCCGATCAGGTTGCCCAGGCTGAGGTTGAAGGCATAACTGACGAAGCCGATGGTCATCACGCGCCATGCCGCCAGCCGGTGGCCGGTGTAGGCGCGTCCGATCAGGTCGTAGCAGGCGTAGAGCGCGTGGCTGCAGGCGGCAAGCGCAAAGGCCGCCGCCAGCGTGCCGGCGTCGTAGCGCCGCAGCGCCCGGCCCACGTCGGCCCATTCCACGCGGCTGGCCACGACGGCCAGCAGCGCAAAGACGATCACGAGAAAGAGCCCGGCGGCGATCCGGTGCAGGCGCTTGTCGCGCAGCCAGCCGTGGCGGCGGCGTGCGGCAGACGTGCGCGGCGCCGGCGCCTCGGCCGGCGGCATCGGGGGCTCGAACGCACGGGCCGGGGCACCCACCGCCATCCTCCTCAGGCCGCCTTGCGCGGCGCCTGCGCCGGCTCATCCACGAGGGGATGCACCGCCTCGCCGGACGCATCGACGATGCGCGGACGATGCCGGGGCAGCATGCCGGCCAGGCGCGGGAACAGGCGCATCGCGTGGAAGGACAGCATGCTGAGCATCGAGCGCCAGGCGCTGGGCCGCCTGGCGTGCTCGGGGTCCATGCGCTTGCAGTGCTCGCGCATCAGGCCGTCCAGGTTCTGCGCCAGACTGGCGTTGAAGCCGCGGTCGCGGATCACGACGTTGGCCTCCAGGTTCAGCGACAGGCTCAGCGGATCCAGGTTGCTGGAACCCACGGTGGACCATGCGTCGTCGACCAGGGCCACCTTGCCATGCAGCGGGCGGCGGCAGTACTCGTAGATCGACACGCCGGCGCCCAGCAGGTGGGGATAGAGCGTGCGCGCGGCGAACTTGACGATGGCCATGTCCGGCTGGCCCTGCAGGATCAGGCGCACGTCCACGCCGCGCTTGGCAGCCTGCTTCAGGTCCCGTATCAGCCGGTAGCCGGGGAAGAAGTAGGCGTTGGCGATGACGATGCGGCTGCGCGCGCTGCGTATGGCCAGCCGGTACTCGCGCTCGATGTCCGTCGGGTGGCGGCCGTTGTCGCGGGTCACGAAGAGCACCTCGGCCTGGCCCTGCTCAGGCAACGCCCCCTTCTCCTCGCACACGGGTTGGCGCCGGCGCTGCCAGCGTTCCCGCCACGGTGTGCGCTCGTGCGTACGACGGGCGACCGTGCAGGCGAAACGGTGGATGTGCGCCACCACGGGGCCGGCCACCTCGACGGCATAGTCCTGCTTGGCCTCGGGCCCGAAGTCGCCGAGATGGTCGGCCGAATAGTTGATGCCTCCGACATAGGCCACCTCGCCATCCACCACCACCAGCTTGCGATGCAGCCGGCGCAAGGCGGTGAAGCGGCGCAGCAGGCGATGCGTAGGATCGAAGAAGCGGAAGGCCACGCCGGCTTCGACCAGCGGATCCAGGAAGGCCGGTGTCAGGTCCGGCGAACCCCAGTCGTCCACCGTCACGGTGACCTGCACGCCACGCCGCGCTGCCGCCAGCAACACGGCGTGCAGCCCCCAGCCCACCTTGTCCTCGAACAGGATGAAGGTCTCCAGCAGCACCTCGTGCCGAGCCTGCTCGATGGCACCGAAGACAGCCGGGTAGAACTGCTCGCCGTTCTCCAGCAACTGCAGCCGGTTGCCGGGCACCCAGAGTCGATCGGCGCGGCCCATGGCTCAAGCCCTCAGCTCTGCGGCCAGCGCGACATGGTCGGACAGGTGGGACCAGGGACGCGTGGCCAGCACCTCGGTGCGCTCGACGCGCACATGGCGCACGTAGATGCGGTCCAGCCGCAGCAGCGGCCAGCGCGCGGGGAAGGTGCGCGCGGGCACGCCCTCGGACTCGACGAAGACCTCGCGCAGACCGGCGCAGCCGGCCAGCGCCTGGTCCGCGCGCAGCCGCCAGTCGTTGAAGTCGCCGGCCACGAGCAGCGGCGCGTCCTGCGGGACGACGTGGTTGATCTGGTGGCACAGCAGGCCGAGCTGGCGCCGGCGGTGGCTCTCGCGCAGGCCCAGGTGCACGCAAATGGCGTGCAGTTCCTGGCCGGTCTGCGGCATCTGCAGCACGCAATGCAGCAGGCCGCGCTTCTCCGGACCGGCCTCGGACACGTCGCGGTTCTCCCAGCGCAGGATCGGGAACTTGGACAGCAACGCATTGCCGTGGTGCCCGTGCGGATAGACCGCGTTGCGGCCGTAGGCGAAGTCGCTCCAGATCTCGTCGGCCAGGAACTCGTATTGCGGCATCTCCGGCCAGCCGGAGTGACGCTCGGCATAGCGCTCGTGGCTGCCCAGCACCTCCTGCAGGAAGACGATGTCGGCCCCGGACGACCGTATCGCGTCGCGCAGCTCGTGCAGCGCGAACTTGCGGTTCAGCGGCGAGAACCCCTTGTGGGTGTTGATCGTCAGCACCTTCAGCGCGGGCTGGGCCGGTGCGAGGACGGCGTCGATGACGGATTCGGGTGGCATGCCGCCATTAGAGGCAGCCATGCGCCGATCCGGCAGCAGGCGTTGCCGGTTCGTGCTGTCGGCCTGGGCCTACATGGACGACAGCGCCGCGATCTCGCGCGCGATCGCACCCAGGGGCACGCTCTTCTCCACGCCGCCGCGCTTCACCGCCTCCTTGGGCATGCCGTAGACGACGCAGCTGCGTTCGTCCTGCGCCACCGTGTGGGCCCCGGCATTGCGCATCTCCAGCATGCCGGCCGCACCGTCGTCGCCCATGCCGGTCATGATGATGCCCAGCGCATTGGCGCCGGCCGACTTCGCGGCCGAGCGGAAGAGCACGTCCACCGACGGCCGGTGGCGGTTGACCAGCGGGCCGTCGACCACCTCGACGAAATATTGCGCCCCGCTGCGCCTGAGCATCATGTGCTTTCCGCCCGGCGCGATCAGCGCGCAGCCCGGTACGACGCGGTCGCTGTGCCGGGCCTCCTTCACCGTGATCTCGCACAGGCTGTCCAGGCGCGCGGCAAAGGCGGCGGTGAACTTCTCCGGCATGTGCTGCACGATGACGATGCCGGGGCTGACGCGTGGCAGGGCGGTCAGCACCTCCTCCAGCGCCTGGGTACCCCCGGTCGACGTGCCGATGGCGATCACGCGTTCGGTGGTCTGGGCCATCGCGCGGCCCGAAGCCGGCGCCAGCACCACGTCGGCGTTGTTCTTGGCCGGCGCGGCTGCTGCCGGCTCGCGCTGCACCAGCTTGCGCACGTTGGCCTTGGCCGCGGCGCGCACGGTGGACACCAGGTCGTCGCTGGCATCGTTGAGGAACTGCTTGAGGCCCAGCTTGGGCTTGGTGACGATGGCCACCGCACCGGCGGCCATGGCCTCCATCGTGGTCTTGGCGCCCTTCTCGGTCAGCGTCGAGCAGATCACCACCGGGGTGGGCCGCTCGCTCATGATCTTGCGCAGGAAGGTGATGCCATCCATGCGCGGCATCTCCACGTCCAGCACGATGACGTCGGGCCACTGCATCTTCAGGCGCTCGATGGCCAGCAGCGGGTCGGCCACCGCGTGGATGACCTCCATGCCGGGTGCCTCGTTCAGCAGGCCCGTGAGCACCTGGCGCACCACGGCGGAATCGTCCACCACCATCACGCGTATGTCGCTCATCTGCGCTCCTCAGGCTTGCGGTAGATGGACGGCGCCACGGTCTCCACCGCCGTGCTGATGTCGTTCAGCGTCTCGGAATGCCCGATGCAGAAGTAGCCGCCCGGCTTGAGCGCCGACAGCAATCGCGCGACGACCTGGCGCTTGGTCTGCGCGTTGAAATAGATCATCACGTTGCGCAGGAAGATCACGTCGAACTGCCCCATGTGCGGCAGCCGCTCGTTGAGGTTGACGGACAGGAAGCGCACCTGCTGGCGCAGCTCGCGTTCGATCAGCAGCGTGCCCTCCTGCTCGCCCATGCCGCGCAGGCACCAGCGCTTCAGGTAGGCCGGCGGGATCTGGCGTGCACGCTCCAGCGGATAGTGGCCGATGCGCGCGCGCTGCAGCACGCGCGAGCTGATGTCCGAGCCGATCACCTCCCACATGCCCGGCTCCATGCAGTCGGCCAGCACCATGGCCATGCTGTAGGCCTCCTCGCCGCTGGAGCTGGCCGCGCTCCAGGCGCGCAGCGGCTGGCGCTGCTGCCGGGCCTGGCCGGCCAGCCGGCCCAGCAGCTCGAAATGCTTGGGCTCGCGGAAGAAGTAGGTTTCGTTGGTCGTCAGCAGGTC
>SCTQ01000345.1 GCA_004322345.1 Aquabacterium sp.
GGCGCCATCGAGGCGCAAAGCGCAGCCGTAGCGGTGGCTACGGCGAGCATTTGCAACGCGGAGGGCGCCCGTTTCCTGAAGGCACCCGAAGGGCTGGAGCCTGGCAAGGCGCTGGGCGTCCTCCGGTAGTGTTAACAGGCCCTAGCGACGTTTCAAACACCCGGGGCCCGCCATCCCTCCTCGCCATCACGTCCTGCTGCAGCCCTCGGGCTGGGCCTTCGACGCCCCGCAGGACGCGTCCCTGCTCGAGGCCGCCGCCGCCTCGGGCATCCGGCTCGCACGCTCCTGCCGCAACGGCACGTGCCGTGCATGCATCTGCCGCCTGACGGCCGGGCGGGTGCACTACCGCATCGACTGGCCGGGCTTGAGCCGCGAGGAAAAGGACGAGGGCTGGATCCTTCCCTGCGTGGCCTGCGCCCGTTCGGCCATCGTGCTGGACGCGCCCAACGCACGGCGCAGCGACTCCTGAAAACGAGCGAGACAGGAAGAACAGAAAAATGAGCAGCCTCAAAGCCTTGATGACCAACACCTACCTGCGCACGGTCGTCAAGCCGCAATTGGCTGCCACCCCGCTGGACGTCGGCCGCATCCGCGCGCTGGGCGAGCGGCTGCTGGGCTCGGAGCCGATGACCGTGCCGGCGGACGTGCAGCACGTCGCCGTCGCGGCCCAGCCCTCGCGCAAGCTGTGTCCCGCCGAATGGCTGCGCGCCGACGACTACCAGCGCACGGTGCTCTACACCCATGGCGGCGCCTACTGCTTCGGCAACCTGGACGGCCACCGCCCGGCCTGCGCCTACCTGGCGCGCAAGGCCGGGGCCCAGGTGCTGTCGCTGGACTACCGCCTCGCACCCGAGCATCCCTTCCCGGCGGCGCTGGAGGACACCCTGGCCTGGTATCGGGCCCTGCTGGACAGCGGCACGCCGGCCTCGGAGATCGTGCTGGTGGGCGACTCCGCCGGCGGCGGCCTGGTGCTGGCCTGCATGCTGGCCGCACGCGACCTGCAGCTGCCGCTGCCGGCCGGCGCGGTGCTGTTCTCACCCTGGGTGGACCTGAGCTGCAGCGGCCGCACCATGCGATCGCTGGAGCATGCCGATGCCATGCTGCCGCCCAGCCTGCCGCCGCAAGCCGCGGCGCTCTACCTCAACGGCACCGATGCGAAGGAGCCGCTGGCCTCGCCGCTGTTCGCCGACCTGCATGGCCTGCCGCCGCTGATGATCCACGCCAGCAACGGCGAGATCCTGCTGGCCGACGCCACGCGGCTGCACGAGCATGCACAGGCCCAGGGCGTGAAGAGCGAACTGCATCTGCGCACCTACCTGCCCCACGCCTGGCCGGTGATGCTGCCGCTGGCCGAGGCGCGTGAAACCCTGCGCGAATCGGCGGAGTTCATCGTCGGCCTGACGCCCTCGGCGGAAGGCGACGACTGAGCGGCAGCGCCCGCTTCGGGGCGCCGCGCACCACGGGCGTGCCCGCGGGACGGCCCGGCGCTGGCACGCCTCGTGCTGGATCATGGATGCAGGTGGAGCGGTCCGCCGTGCGCACCGGCCCCGTACCGGATGCGCGCCGCAGATCCTCTTACTTAGGACGACTAGGGTTCCGACCGCCCTTCAGCGATGAAGCCGGTGCCTGGTCCGAGAGTCGTCCGGCTTGAAGGCGCGGTGCCATGCCGCGGCAACAGGCTCCACGGAGGGACAAAAGCCCGGGAGAGCGACGGATCGATCGTCACCCTCCTGCGCCTTCGTCGTCCCACCCTAGGAGCCCCTGCATGCAATCCACTCGTCAACTCCGCCCGGGCATGCGCGCCCGCGTCCGCACGCTCGTCGCCGCCGCCGCGGCCGGTGTGATGCTCTCCGTCGCCGCGGTGCCAGCCCAGGCCGTGACCACGCTGAAGATCGGCACGGTGGTGTGGATCGGCTACGGCCCCTTCTTCGTCGCCGACGCGCTGGACCTCTACAAGAAATACAACCTGAAGGTCAGCCTGCACATGTTCACCGACCCGGCGCTGATCCCGCCGGCGCTGGACAGCGGCGCGGTCGACGGCGCGATGCTCACCTACGACCAAGTCGTCGGCCAGGTGGCCCAGGGCAAGCAGCACAAGGTGGTCATGCCCATCGACTACTCGGCCGGCGGCGACGCCATCGTGGCCGACAAGAGCATCACCAAGGTCGCGCAGTTCAAGGGCAAGAAGATCGGCTTCAACCCCCTGTCGCCGTCCGACTTCCTGCTGACCTACGCGCTGAAGACCGCCGGCCTGAGCGAGAAGGACATCACCCCCACCAGCATGACGCCCGAGGCCGTTCCCGCGGCCATGGCTTCCGGCCAGCTAAGCATCGGCGTGACCTACGAGCCCAGCCTGTCGCAGATCATCAGCCAGGGCGACGGCAAGAAGTTCCACGTCGTGTTCTCGTCCAAGAACGCGCCCGGCCTGATCGCCGACGTGCTGGTCTTCACCGACGCCTTCATCAAGGCCAAGCCGGCCGAGATCAAGGGCGTGATCCAGGCCTACCTGGACGGCATGGCCTACATGAAGAAGGAGCCGGACAAGGCCGCCGAGATCATCGGCAAGGCCATGGGCATCTCCGCCAAGGAAGTGAAGGAGCAACTCTCCGGTGTGCACAACCTGCCGCTGGCCGAGATGCCCAAGGCCTTCGTCAAGGGCAAGGAGACCACCTCCTACTACGCCAGCGGCGAGATCATCGGCAACCTGCTGAAGGCCAAGGGCCAGATCACGACCATCCCGGCGACGGAAGCGACGATCGACCCGCAGTTCGTCAAGGCCCTCGCCAAGTAAGCCGGCAGCAGAGGAAGAGGCCACATGATCTCGAAGCACTTCCGCTACGCCGACGGCATGTGGCCCAACCTCGGGGCCCTGGCCTTCACGCTGCTGGGCTGGCCGGCGGGCATCGCGCTGCTGACGGCCGATGCCTGGTGGCTCAACGCGCCGGGCTGCCTGCTGGTGGTGCAGTCGCTGACCTGGTCGGCGTACTACATCCACGAGCTGGCGCACCACGCGATCTTCAAGAAGGGCGAGACCAACGAGCGCTGGGGCACGCTGATGACCTGGATCAACGGCAGCTGCTTCGCGCCCTTCGCCGACCTGCGGCGCAAGCACATGCGTCACCACGTCGAACGCGCCGACGTCGTCACCTTCGACGTGCGCGGCTACCTGCTCGGTGCGCCCGCCGCCGTGCGCAACACGGTGCTCGCCCTGGAATGGGCCTACGTGCCGGCAGTGGAGTTCCTGATGCGCGGCTTCGTCGTCGCCCTGCCCTTCCGCGACCCGGCGCGCCACGGGCGGCGCGCGCGCATCGTCGGCATCGCCGCGCTGCGCCTGGCGGCCTGGGCGCTGCTGGGCTGGTACTCGCCCAAGGCGCTGCTGCTGTACGCGCTGTGCTACCTGGTCTTCGTCACCATCCTGCGTTTCGCCGACTGCTTCCAGCACACCTACGACGCCTATCCGATCGACGACGACAAGCCGATCCCGCAGGACAAGCTGCGCGACCGCGCCTACGAGCAGCTCAACACCTACACCGACGTCGTCGGCCTGGACAACCGGCTGCTCAACCTGGTGTGGCTGAACTTCGGATTCCACAACGCCCACCACGAGCGCCCGGCCGCGCCCTGGCACCAGCTTCCCGCGCTGCACCGCAAGCTCTACCGCGACGACTATGCGCAGGTGATCACGGTGGGTGAGTTGCTGAAGAGCTTCCACGTCAACCGCGTCAGGCGCGTGCTGGCCGAGCACTACGGCGAGGTCGGCCCCGGCGGCGTGCCCGGGCGGGCCGACGGCTTCGTCGGCGCGGTGGGCGTGTCCTTCCTGACGGCCGTCTAGGCCCTGTCAACACGACCGGAGGACACACGTGACTCAGGAAACGGGCGCGATCGAGGCGCAAAGCACAGCCGCGGCGGTGGCCACGGCGAGCATGTGCAACGCGGAGGGCGCCCGTTTCCCGAGGGCACCCGAAGGGCTGGAGCCTGGCCTCCGGTCGTGTTGACAGGACCTGGAGATGCCCGCCTCGCCTGCAAGGCGCGATGCAGCGCCGGTAGCCCTGCTGCTGTTCTCCTCCACGCTGTGGGGGCTGACGTGGTGGCCGCTGAAGCGCTTCGCCGAGGCCGGCCTGTCCGGCCCCGTGCTGGCGATGCTGGCCTATGGTGGCGTCGGCCTGCTGGGCCTCGTGCTGCTGTGGCGGCAGCGCGCGGCCTGGCGGGCCGATGCCGGCCTGCTGCTGCTGCTGGGTGCCGTCGGCGGCTGGGCCAATGCCTCCTTCGTGCACGCGCTGGTGATCGGCGACGTGGTGCGCGTGATGCTGCTGTTCTACCTGGCTCCCGTGTGGGGCGTCATCGGCGGACGGCTTTTCCTGGGCGAGGCGGTGCGCCCGCGCCGTGCGCTGGCCGCGGGCGTCGCGCTGCTGGGGCTGTGGCTCGTCATCGGCGGCGCGCGCGCCTTCGATACGCCGCTGTCGGTGGCCGACTGGCTGGCGCTGTCGGCGGGGCTGGGCTTCACCGGCAACAACATCGCCGCGCGTGCGGCGCAGCGGGTGCCGGTGGGGTCGAAGTCGGTGGCCGTGTTCGCCGGCTGCGCGCTGGTGTCGGCCGGCTTCGTCCTGTTCGAGGGCCGGCCCTGGCCCGACTTGTCCACGCCGGTGATCGCCGGCCTGCTGGGCTACGGCTTCGTCTGGCTGCTGCTGTCCACCGTCACCTGGCAGTACGGCGTGACGCGGCTGGAAGCCGGCCGCGCGGGTGTCATCACCGTGGCCGAGCTGGTGGTGGCCGTGCTCAGCGCAGCCTGGTTCGGCGGGGCGCACATGAGCGCGCCGGAATGGTTCGGCGGCGCACTGATCACCGCGGCGGCGCTGCTGGAGGCCACCGATGCCTCGGGCGGCCACGCACCCACGCCGGCCGCGGCAAGGAGCTGAAGCGATGCCCGACCTGGACCCGCACGTCACCGCGCTGATCGTCATCGACATGCAGCGCGACTTCTGCTCGAGCGGCGGCTACGCGGCGCAGGCCGGCCTGGACACGGCCCGCCTGGCCGCGCCCATCGCCGCGGTGCGCCGCCTGCTGGACGCCGCGCGCCGCACGCCCGCGCTGGTCGTGCACACGCGCGAGGGCCATCGGCCGGACCTCTCCGACTGCCCCCCGGCCAAGATGCGGCGCAGCGTCGCGGCCGGCGCACCCATCGGATCGCCCGGCCCGCTGGGCCGCCTGCTGGTGCGCGGCGAATACGGCCACGACTTCGTCGACGAATTGCAGCCCCTGCCCGGCGAGGTGGTGCTGGACAAGCCCGGCTACGGCGCCTTCCACCAGACCGACCTGGCGCAGATCCTGGCCAACCGCGGCATCGCCACCCTGGTGATCTGCGGCGTGACCACCGAGGTCTGCGTGCACTCGACGCTGCGCGAGGCAGTGGACCGCGGCTACGACTGCGTGGTGGTGGGCGAGGCCTGCGCCGCCAGCCAGCCGCAGCTGCACGAGCCGGCGCTGGCGATGATCGGGGTCGAAGGCGGCATCTTCGGGCGCGTCGCCGCGGTCGCGGATATCGTCGGCGCCTGGACGCACACAGGAGACGCCCGATGACCCAGGTCCGCAAGCTGTGGCCGCTGCTCACCGCACTGCACCGCTACGACAAGTCCATCTCCACCTGGCGGCGCAACCAGGGCCAGATGATCGACGCGCCCATCCTGGCCTACCTGCTGGAGACCGCCAACGGCCGCATCCTCTACGACGTGGGCTGCGACCACACCAAGGTCCACGACCCTGCCCTGCGCGCGCGCTGGTACGGCTCGCCGGCCCTGAACATGGCCCCGCCGCAGATGGACGAGGAGCACCGCATCCCCCACCACCTGGCCCGCCTGGGGCTGACGCCGGCCGACGTGGACCTGATCTTCATCGGCCACCTGCACTTCGACCACGCCGGCGGGCTGAAGGAGCTGCGCCGCTGCGGCTGCGGCGCCGAGATCCAGGTCCAGCAGGCCGAGTGGAACGCCGCGCAGACGGGCGAGGACGTCGCCTATTGGAACGACGACTGGATGGGCGAGGACGGGCTGCCGCTGCAGATGCGCTTCACCTCCGGCGAATACACCGTGGTCCCCGGCGTGCAGGCCGTCTCCACCCCGGGCCACACCGCCGGCCACATGTCCATGCTGATCGAGCTGCCCGAGGGAGCGCCGGTGCTGCTGGCCGGCGATGCGGCCGACCTGCAGGAGAACCTGGACGAGGAGATCGCCCCCGGCGGCCTGTGGCAGGAGCGCGAGGACCTGGCGCTGGCCAGCATCCGCAAGCTGAAGTCGCTGTCGCGCGAGACCGGTGCCGTCATCTGGCCCAACCACGACCTGGCGTTCTACCGGTCGTTGCGGCCCTTCCCGCAGGCTTACGAATGAAGGGCGTGCCCGGGCGCTACCGCGGCGTCTGGCAGCGCAGGCTGCTGCAGACGCCCGACGGGCGCGACGAGACCAGCTTCGTGCGCTGGCTGCAGACCGGCCTGTGGCACGCCGACCTGCGCCTGCCGGCCGGCGCGCACGAGGCCGCACAACGCACGGCCTTCTGCGGCATCACCGAGGTCACCCAGGGCGAACGCGGCGAGGTCTGCGCGTGGCGCCGCCACGACGACTTCCAGCCGCCGGGCCTCGCGCCCGACGAAGGGTGGATGGTTTTCGAGACGCCGCAGCGCGTGGTCGAGACCGGCGTGCACGGCGACTATCTGGAAGTGTGGGAACGCCTGGGCGACTCCACCGGCCGCAGCATCGCGCTGGCCGACGGCAGCGGCCCGGGCAGCCGCTTGCTGCTGGCCGGCCGCTGGCTGGTGCGCGTGCGCCCGCGCCGCGCGGACTGGCCCGACGGCACGCGGGCCGGCGACAGCCTGCGGCAGGTGCTGCAGCGGCACCCGGCGCAGGCGCGTGCGCTGCTGGATTTCGAGATCAGCTATGGCCGGCTGGAGTCCGGCTGCTGGCGCATCGAGGCTTCGACGCTGGACGAGCTGGCCGGCACCGAGCTGCCTTGCACGATCCGCCGCGAGGCCGACGGCTCGGCGCTGGTGGTGCTGGGCGGCCTGGCCGCCGCGCGCTGGCAGGTGCTGGAGTGGGATTGGGACCAGGAGCAGGTGCTCTAGTGCGTGGCGCACCACACTAGAACGGCCGCTTGGGGGGGAGTTCGATGCGCTCGTCGCTGTCCCCGGGGATCGGGGCGAAGCGCCCCTCGTCCCAATCCTGCGCCGCCTGCGCGATGCGCTCCTTGCGGCTGGAGACGAAGTTCCACCAGATGTGGCGATGGCCGTCCAGCGGCGCGCCGCCGATGACGACGAAGCGCGTGTCGGCCGTAGCGCACAGCATGACGGTGGCGCCGGGCTCCAGCACCGCCATCGTGTAGGGCGCCAGTTCCGACGTGTCCAGCTGCAGCGCGTTGCCGTCCACGACGTAGATCGCACGCTCCTGGGCCAGCGGCGGCAGCTCCAGCGTGGCGCCGGCCGGCAGCAGCACGTCCAGGTAGAGCGTCTGCGACGGCGTGGTCACCGGTGACTTCGCGCCGAAGGCCGCGCCCACGAGCACCCGCACGGTGGCGGCGCCCAGCTGCAGCTCGGGAATCGCTTCCGCGCCCGTGTGCTCGAAGCTCGGCGCCTTCTCCTCGTCGGCCACCGGCTGCGCGGCCCACAGCTGCAGGCCGTGCACGTCGCGGTCGACGTGGAAGAGATCCGGCGGCACGCGCTCGGAATGCGCGATGCCGCTGCCGGCCTGCATCCAGTTGATCGCGCCGGGCTCGATGCGCTGCACGGTGCCCAGGCTGTCGCGGTGGATCTGCGCCCCCTCGAAGAGATAGGTCACCGTCGCCAGGCCGATGTGCGGATGCGGACGCACGTCGGCCTGCTGGCCGGCCTGCTGCCGCACCGGGCCGAAGTGGTCGAAGAAGATGAAGGGGCCGACCGCCTGCTTCGCCGCCGAGGGCAGCATGCGCCGCACCGGCATGCCGGCGACGTCGGTCAGGTGGCCCTTGAGCTCCAGCGCAACGGATGTCGAACTCACTGGACTGCCCTCCGTGCAACGCGCTGCGGGAATTCGCGCTTGGGGCGGGCCGGCGCGCTCATGCCGCGCTCCCCGGCACGCCGTCGGCCAGCGTGGTGGTGATCTCGGTCTGCACCTCGGTCATCAGCTTGTGCACCGGGCACTTGCCGGCCACGGCCAGCAGCTCGTGGCGCTGGGTTTCGGTCAGGTCACCGCCGAATTTCAGCGTGGCGGCCAGGCGATAGTGGCCCTTGCGCTCGTCGGTCGCGTCGCGTTCGATCGCCACCTCGATGTCGTCCAGCGGGATGCCCTTGCGCCTGGCGTACCACAGCACCGTCAGCGCCTTGCATGCGCCCAGCGCGGAGTCGTAGAGATCGTGCGGGTCGGGACCGCTGTCCTCGCCGCCGCCGGCGACGGCGGCATCGACCGGGATGCTGTGCTCGCGCACGTGCACGATGTGGCGCATCAGGCCGCTCTTGTCGCGGCGCACGGTGATGGTCATGGAGCGACTCCTTGCTGCTCGTGGAGATCCGGGGACGTCTGTGATGTGAGCGCCTGCACGCGCGACAGCGGCAAGGGCCCGCGCAACTGCCGCAGCAGCGCGGTGCCGAAGGCGATGTCGAAGCGGCCGCCGTCGCGCCGGTGCGCGTCGGGCAGCCCGCGCCAGCCGATCTGCGGATGGCGGTGATGGGTCTCGTGCAGGTTGAAGTTCAGCACCAGCGGCATCAGCATGGCCGGCAGGCGCAGGGTCAGCGCCTCGTGCGGGCCATCCAGCGCGGTGTCGTAGTGATAGGAGTTGTCGTGCAGCGAGATCACCAGGCCGCGCCCGGCCAGGGCCAGCACCAGCATCCAGGCGTGCGCGCCGTAGCACCAGGCGCTGGCGGCCAGCAGCAGCATCACGGCCAGGGCGTCCTGCCGCATCTCGCGCAGTACCTGGGGCCGCATCAGCACCGCACCCATCTGCTCGACGACGTTGTCCTTGGCGGCCGCGCGCCGGATCGCCGCGGCCACCCAGGGACGCGGCAGACACACCAGCGGCACGGCCAGCAGCTCGTAGAAGTAGAGGCCGCCCAGCAGGCGGAAGTAGTAGGACGGCGCCATGCCCAGCCAGCTGCCGCGGCGGTCGTCGTAGACCTCCGAGCGGTCGCGCGGCCCGCGGTTGTGCTTGTGGTGCAGCAGGTGGCCGGTGCGCAGCAAGTGGTAGGGCGCACCGAAGCCCACCGCCAGCACGCGTCCGACGCGGCCGTTGACCTTGGGCCGGGCGCTGAAGCTGCCGTGGAAGCAATCGTGGACCAGGGCCCACGTCGGCAGCGTCAGCGCCACCATCGGCAGCAGCAGCCAGCCCCAGCGGGAATCCTGAGGCAGCAGCCAGACGGGCAGCACGAACAGCTGCAGCAGTTGCGCCAGCACCATCGAGGCGGCCAGCACGGGGTTCAGAAGCATCGTCGACTGTCTCTTGTATTTGGAGGGCACCACTTCGTGCCCGGCCCGACACTCTAAGCGACCTTGAGGATGCGGCCTGAACCAGGGTTGTGCCACGCCCCGGCACGCATCCGCCTCCACAGGGTCATCCCCCGGCGAACGACTATGGCCTTGGCCTGGGAACGCAGATCACAATCGGGACGGAACCAGCAAGAGGACCGAATCGGCCCAAAGAGACAACCACCACGCGCGGCCCCGGGACGGCCGTGTGGCGTTGAAGAGGAAACGTGATCCAGATGAACAGTCCCGTTGCGGCGTCCGCGGGCCAGCAATGGCTCTCGGGCACCGACATGGCTGCCTTCACGATCGGCCTGCTCGCCGTGCTCTATGCGGCGCTGTGGCTGCGCGACCGTGAGCGCGGCATGCCCTGGCTGGCCGCGAGCTTCGCGCTGCTGGCCGTCTACACGGCGGCCAACGACCGCCACCTGCCCCACGGCCCCCTGGTCACCGCACCCGGCTGGGGCGCGGTCGCGGCCGTCGCGATCATGCTGATGACGGTGGGCATCGTGGACTACCTGGGCACGCCGCAGCGCGTGCGGCGCTGGGCGCTGGCCCTGCTGCTGCTGCCCGGCCTCGTGCTGCTGATGTTCCTGGCCAGCGGCACGCCCATCCTGCGCAGCACCGGCAACGCGGTCGGCACGCTGGGCTATGTCGGCACGGCGCTGCTGTGCTTCGGCGCGGCGCGGCGCGAGCGCGGCGCAGGCCATGTCTTCATCGGCCTGGCCCTGCTGGCGATACCGGGCGGCGTGCTCGCCGGCATCCTGCTGGGCTTCGACACGACCGTCATCCGCTATTTCGCCGCGCCGCCGCTGATCATGCTGGGGCTGACCTTGCTCACCGTCAGCCTGCTGCGCCGCCGCCGCGCGCTGGAGGCCGAGATCGCCCGCCGCACCGAGGCCGAGCAGGCGCTGACCGCGCTGAACACCTCGCTGGAGGACCAGGTGACCCAGCGCACCTCGGACCTGCAGAACGTGATCACCGGGCTGGAGAGCTTCAACCGCAGCGTCTCCCATGACCTGCGCGGCCCGCTGGGCGGCATCGCCGAGCTGACGCGCCTGGGGCTGGACGCACTGGAGCGCGGCGACAACACCCTGGCCCTGCGCCTGCTGCCGGAGATCGCGACCCAGGCCGACACCTCGGCGCGCCTGGTGGCCGCGCTGCTGGACCTGGCTCATGTCAGCGACTCCGTCCTGCACCGCGCGCCCATCGACCTGCAGCAGGTGGCCGGCGAGGCCGTCAACCAGCTCGCGATGGCAGATCCCGCGCGCGCCATGCCGGCCATCGAGATCCACCCGCTGCCCACGGTCGACGCCGACCCCGACCTGCTGCGCCCGGTCTTCATCAACCTGATCGGCAATGCGGTGAAGTTCGTCACCGGCCGCGCGAACCCCCACATCGACGTCGGCGCGACCAGCGAGAACGGCCAGGTCACCGTCTACGTGCGCGACAACGGCGTGGGCTTCGACAGCCAGGCCGCGCGCCGGCTCTTCCAGCCCTTCGTGCGGCTGCATGGCCGCCGTTTCGAAGGCCACGGCGTGGGCCTGAGCATCGTGCGCCGCGCCGTAGAGCGCCATGGCGGGCGCGTGTGGGCGGAAGCTGAGCCAGATCAAGGCGCGTGCTTCTATTTCACCTTGCCCCGCGGGACCTGAGCTCGGCGGGCCGAGCGCCGGGCCGCCCCGAGGAGCCCACGTCACCCGGGAGTTCCCAGGGGATGTCGCCCATTCGCCCCTGGGTGTCGCTGCGCATGCTACGGACCGGCGGGGCCGCCGTGCACCATGCAGGCCTCTACTCCTGCTTCTTCGGTTGCAAGCATGGCCAAGCACACAGAACACCACCCGATCATTCCGCGCGAGCGCCTGAACTTCGAACTCGACGCTCCGGACATCCCGAAGTACTGGTTCGGCGGCGACGCCTACAAGACCCGCTTCTTCGACGCCCTGTCGGTGATCTTCCCGCCGGGTGAGCGCTTCTTCATGACCTGCGTGCGCGACTTCCGCAGCAAGGTCACGGATCCGCAGCTGCTGGAGGACATCAAGAACTTCAACCGCCAGGAAGCGCAGCACAGCATGGTGCACGCCCAGTACAACCAGCGACTGCGCGAGCAGGGCGTGGACGTCGACGGGCTGACCAAGCAGATCGAGGACCTGCTGTTCGGCTACATGCGTGCCAAGCGCTCGCTGCCGCACACGCTGGCGCAGACCTCGGCGCTGGAGCACTTCACCGCCATCGGCGCCTTCATGATGTTCGGCCGCAAGGGCATCTTCGACGAGGCCGATTACCGGCTGCGCGCGATGTACGCCTGGCACGCCATGGAGGAGGTCGAGCACAAGGGCGTGGCCTACGACGTGATGCAGAAGTACGCCGGCGTGGGCTACTTCCGCCGCTGCGCCGCGCTGATCGAGGCCACCGTGCTGTTCCCCATCATGATCTTCAAGCTGCAGCAGGCCATGCTGAAGTCCGACGGCTTCAGCTTCTGGCAGCGCCGCAAGATGTCGGTCAAGGGCCTGTGGTGGCTGCTCAAGCCCATCGGCGGGCTGGTGACGCCGCTGCTGCTGCCTTACCTGCGCTACTACGTGCCGGGCTACCACCCCTGGGACGAAGGCGAGATCCACGGCTACGACAAGTGGCAGGACGAGCTCAAGCGCAGCGGCGACCCCCTGGCCGCGGGGGATGCCATCCTCGCTCCGGCAGCAAATTGAAACGTCCGCAGGTGGCGCCGGCCCGGTGCACTGCACCATTGCGGCTACATTAGCGCCACAGACATGCACAAGGCCGTTTCCACAAGGTCTTTCCACTTACCGCCCGCAGGCCGTGCGGCC
>SCTQ01000346.1 GCA_004322345.1 Aquabacterium sp.
TGAACGCCGAGCGCGTGCGCCTGCTGGACGCGCTGGAGGCCGCCGGCGGCGACGCCATCAGCTGCGAACACCTGCTGGTGGCCATGTTCCTGCCGGCGCTGCGCCAGGCCCATGTCGGCGGGCCGGTGGGGCAGCGCTTCCTGCGCTTCATCGGCCGCGCCTATTCGGACTCCTCGGCCGAGGTGCGCGGCTTCCTCGCCCAGCGCTACATCGACACCTCGGCGCGCTTCTTCTTCGCCTTCGCCCGCGCGCTGCCGCATCTCAAGCGCGAGGAACTCGGCTTCCGGCTGAACTTCGCCATGGGCGCGCTGTCGGGCGTGCTGGCCGGTGGCAACACCTCGCGCCTGCTCAATGAATTCACCCAGGGCCAGGCGGCCGACGAGATGGCCATCCTCGCGCGCCTGACTTCGCTGATCGTCGCCGCACTGCAGGCGCCGCTGCCCGACGCCTCCAAGATGGCCGGCTTCGTCGCCCTCGTGCAGGCCGGCGGAGCCGCGGCCATGCCGAGCCCCGACGAGCCGCTCGTGCCCAAGTCCCCGCGCCAGGGCACGCGCAAGCCCGTCGCTTCCTGATCTTTCCTTCCGTTGCCTCCACCGATCGCACCGGCCCAGCGTCTCCAACCTCGATACCCAGAATGAAAGACGGATACCTCGATTTCGCCAACTCCTCGGTCGGCGCCAAACTGGTCAACGCACTCGGCCTGCCCAAGCCGCTGCCGCTGGAGCGCTACGAGCCGGGGCAGCCGGTGCTGTCCGGCCCGGTGCTGATCGGCTATGGCGGCGGCCAGCCGCAGTTGCTGGAATCGCTGGCCCGCTTCTTCGGCGGCATCAAGGCCCAGACCTACGCGCATGAGAAGGCGCCCAACTGGATTCCCGTGGCCAACGCCGCGGGCCTGACCACCGGCCGCTGGGGCGGCGCGGGCCAGGCCGGGGTGAAGGTCAAGGCCCTGGTGTTCGACGCCACCGGCCTGGAGGACAGCACCCAGTCCGACGCGCTGTACTGGTTCTTCCACGACGCCGCGCGTTCGGTGCTGCCCTCGGGTCGCGTCGTCGTGCTGGGCCGTCCGCCCGAGGAGTGCACCAACCCTCGCCAGGCCACCATCCAGCGTGCGCTGGAAGGCCTGACCCGCTCGCTGGGCAAGGAACTGCGCAAGGGCATCAACGCCCAGCTGGTCTACGTGTCCCAGGGCGCCGAGGCCAACATCGAGTCCACCCTGCGCTTCCTGCTGTCGCCGCGCTCGGCCTACGTCTCGGGCCAGGTGATCCATGTCGGCAACGCCGTCGGCGCCTACCAGGTCCCGGCCGACTGGAACCAGGCCCTGGCCGGCAAGAAGGTGCTGGTGACCGGCGCCTCGCGCGGCATCGGCGCTGCCATTGCCGAGGTGATGGTGCGTGAAGGCGCCCAGGTGATCTGCCTGGACGTGCCCCAGGCCCAGCCCGGCCTGTCCGAGACGGCCGCCCGCCTGAAGGGCAAGGCCATCGCGCTGGACATCGGCGCCGAGGACGCGCCCCAGAAGCTGGTGGAGGCGGCGCTGGCCGACGGCGGCTGGGACGTCATCGTCCACAACGCCGGCATCACGCGCGACAAGACCGTCGCCAACATGAAGGAACACCTCTGGCAGATGGTGGTCAACGTCAACCTGTCCACGCAGGAGCGCATCAACGAGGCCCTGGTCAATTCCGGTGCGCTGAAGTCGGGCGGCCGCATCGTCTGCGTGTCCTCCATCTCCGGCATCGCCGGCAACATGGGCCAGACCAACTACGCCGTGTCCAAGGCCGGCGTCATCGGCCTGGTGCACAGCACGGCGCCGGTGCTGGCCGCCAAGGGCATCACCATCAACGCGGTGGCCCCGGGCTTCATCGAGACCCAGATGACCGCCGCCGTGCCCTTCGCCATCCGCGAGGCCGGCCGCCGCATGAACTCCATGAGCCAGGGCGGCCAGCCGGTCGACGTGGCCGAGGCCATCGCCTGGTTCGCCAGCCCGGCGTCCTCCGGCATCAACGGCAATGTCGTGCGCGTCTGCGGACAGAGCCTGCTGGGCGCCTGATGGCGCACATACCGAGCCCGCGTTGAACGCCCCCGAACGCAAGAAGCCCAACATGCAGACGCTAGAACTCGCGGCGCGCCCGTCGCCCCTGTCCCAATACCTGGCCGCCGCCCGCTCCATGGGCCGGCGCGTGCCGCGCGACGCCAAGCTGCCCGGCCTGCAGCTGGTGCGGCCCAAGGTCAAGCTGAGCGAGCGCCACATCGCGCGCTACGCCCAGGTCTGCGGCTTCAAGCCCTCGCAGGGCGTGCCGCCCACCTATCCGCACATGCTGGCCTTCCCGCTGCACATGCAGCTGCTGACCTCGGACGGCTTCCCGTATCCGGTGATCGGCCTGGTGCACCTGGCCAACTCGATCGAGCAGCACCAGATCCTCAAGCCCGGCGACGAGGTGAGGGTGGAGGTGGAGTTCGGCGACTTCGTCGCGCACGAAAAGGGCCAGGCCTTCGTGCTGCTGTCGCGCATCCTGCGCAACGGCCAACTGGCCTGGACCAGCCAGAGCACCTACCTGCGCCGCGGCATCAGCCAGCCCCAGGGCGACCCGTACATCAGCGCGCTGTCGGATCCCACGCCGCTGTCGGCCCAGGCCGAGTTCCTGGCCAACGGCAACATCGGCCGCCGCTACGCCCGCGTGTCCGGCGACTACAACCCCATCCACCTGAGCGCGCTGACGGCCAAGTTCCTGGGCTTCAACCGCGCCATCGCCCACGGCATGTGGACCAAGGCCCGTGCCCTGGCCACGCTGCTGCCGCAGCAGCCGGTGGAGCACCTGGCCGTCGAGGTCGAGTTCAAGCTGCCGCTCTTCCTGCCGGGCAAGGCCTCGCTGTGGTCTTCGGTGAACCCGACGCGCACCCTGTTCGAGGTGCGCGACGGCAAGGGCACCAAGCCGCACCTGCGCGGTCTGCTCGTGCGCCGCTGAGCGCCCATCCCGTTTCCCCGCATTCCCAGGGCGGCGATCCCGCCCGTTCTCTCGCCAACAAGGAACCTCCATGACTATCCGCCGCGTCGCCATCCTGGGTGGCAACCGCATCCCGTTCGCCCGCTCCAACACGGCCTACTCGCTGGCGTCCAACCAGGACATGCTGACGGCGGCCCTGCAGGGCCTGGTGGACCGCTACAACCTGCACGGGCTGCGCCTGGGCGACGTGGTCGGCGGCGCGGTGATGAAGCTGACGCGCGACATCAACCTGGTGCGTGAATCGGTGCTGGGCACGACCCTGGCGCCGGAGACGACGGCTTTCGACATCCAGCAGGCCTGCGGCACCGGCCTGGAAGCGGCGATGATCGTCGCCAACAAGATCGCGCTGGGCCACATCGACTCCGGCATCGCCTGCGGCGTGGACACCACCTCGGACGTGCCCATCGGCGTGAGCGAGAAGCTGCGCCGCATCCTGCTGGAGGCCAACCGCCAGAAGACCACCGGCGGCAAACTGAAGGTGCTGACGCAGGTGCGCCCCAGCATGCTGGTCAAGCCCAACATCCCGCAGAACAAGGAACCGCGCACCGGCCTGTCCATGGGCGAGCACGCCGAGCTGATGGCCGCCGAATGGAACATCGCCCGCGAGGACATGGACCAGCTGACCCTGGCCAGCCACAAGCACCTGGCCGCGGCCTACGACAACGGCTTCTTCGCCGACCTGGTCACGCCCTTCAAGGGCCTGAGCAAGGACAACAACCTGCGCCCCGACATCACGATCGAGAAGCTGCGTTCGCTCAAGCCCGTGTTCGACAAGAAGGTGCGCCCCGGCCAGGGCACGCTGACCGCCGGCAACTCGACGCCGCTGACCGACGGCGCCTCCGCCGTGCTGATGGCTTCGGAAGACTGGGCGCGCGAGCGCAACCTGCCGGTGCTGGCGTACATGACGTTTGCCGAGACCGCCGCGGTGGACTTCTTCAAGAAGAAGGAAGGCCTGCTGATGGCCCCGGCCTACGCCGTGCCGCGCATGCTGCAACGCGCCAACCTGAAGCTGCAGGACTTCGACTTC
>SCTQ01000347.1 GCA_004322345.1 Aquabacterium sp.
CCAGGGTTGTCAGGTTGTCAGAGGTTGTCAGGCGTCCGGTCTCGACAACCCCCGACAACCCATGACAACCATGCATCTCTGACAACCATAGACAACATGTATGTTTAAGAGAGTCCATACCAGGCCCCCTCCTTGAAAGCCACGAGGCCAGCGCCCTGCATCCGCTGCAAACGCTTGAGCGCGGCTTGCCGGGTGATGTCCAGCGCTTCGGCCAGGGCGGCAGTCGATGCCGGCCCGACCTTGTCCAGCGCGCTGAGCATCTGGCGCTCGCTGAACGAGAAGCGCGGGGCATCGCTCAGCTCCCAGCGCCCCTGCGCGCGAGTCAGCAGGAATTCGGCTTCGTCGCGCTCCCAGTCCCTACCCTGCACGTGCAGGACGTAGTCGGCGCCCTTGCGACCCAGAACCCAAATTGCGTCCACGGCGCCGGCCATTGCGGCGGATCCGTTGATGGAGTCGATCGGGTCGGCCGCGTCGGCTTTGCGCTTGTGGTGGATCACCACGATGGCCAGGCCGGGCCGCTCCTTGCACAGCTGCTGCAGCGGCGCCATGGCCTCGTAGTCGGCTTGATAGGCGTTCAACCCCGGCTTGTTGTCGCGGAACCGTTGCCATGTATCGATGACGACAAAGCGGATGGCCTGGTCCGCATCCACGGCCTGCGCGATGGCCTCGATGCCGAAGATGCCCCGCGGCCAGGCTGTGGCGTACAGGAGCACGCCCGTCGGCAACTCGGCGATGCCGGCCTCGTGCAGCTTGCGTCGCAGCCGGCGCGGATTGGTCTCCAGGTCGATGACCAGGGCCTTGCCGGCGGGCACGGCCTCGCCCCAGAAATCGGCGCCCGTGACCAGGGCCAATACCGCCTGCAGGATCAGCGTGGACTTGCCGGCCTTAGGGTTGGCCACCAGGAGCGTGACGCCTTCAGTGATCCATCCGGGAATGGCGTAGCGCACGGGCTCGAGCTTGGTTGTCAGCAGGGCCGAAGCGTCCAAGATCTGCGCCATGGGCTGCAGTTCGGGCTCTTGCTTCTTGCGGGCAGCATCAACGGCCGCGGCACTGGCTCGCTGGCGCTTGGCGCGCTCGGCAGCCGAACCCAACGCCGCCGCCGGCAGCCGCTTACCGTCGCGGAACTCCGAGAAGTTGCGCGGCGTGCAGCCCTCGTTCTCGGCCTCGAAACGGTTGGCGAAGCCGGCCTGCAGCGCCCAGTCCGGGCGCGGATCGCTCAGTTCGTCGGTCGCCCTAGCCGCGGTCATCGAGCACCTCCCTGGCGATCGTCTCGATCCGGTCGATGGCCAGGCGCAGGCGTGCCATGTCGTCGCCATTCAGGCCGACGCCTTGCTCCATGTCCACGGCGCAGATGCGCACGACCAGCACCTCGAAGCGCATGCACTCCAGGGCCTGGCGCGCAGTCAGCGAAGCCGGGCGCTTGCGTGCCCATTCGCGGCGAGCGCGGTCGATGTGATCGAGGGCGGCGTCGGCCTGCAGCTCCTCGTCTTCGGTGCGCAGGGTATGCAGGAGGTCTTCAGCCAGCACGAGAACCCCCCACGCGAAGCATGAAGGCTTCCACTGCCTCGACGCTGTCGAGTTCCTTGGTCAGGCCCCAGCGCGAGGCGATGAACACCTGGCGGCCGCGTTCGTCGACGCTGAGGACCAGCTGCACGCCGATCAGCGCGGCGCGGGCCTGCAGGGTGGCGAGGGTCTTGGGGTCGGTCGTCATGGCGCGCCCCTTACTGACCGAGGTGCTGGCGCAGCAGGCCGACATTCCAGCGCACGGTTTGAGGACCGCGACGGACGGGCTGTGGCAGCTTGCCCGCCTTCACCCACTTCCAGACGGTCATGGGGTGCACGCTGAAGCGAGCCGCCACAACGCGGACGGGAACCTCTGCGGAGTCCGGCAGGTGGTCGAAATCGCGGAGGGCCGCGGCGTGTGCGGCGGGCAGCTCTTTGACGCTCTTCGCGGGCAGCCCAAGGGGCCCCGAACGCGACTTGGTGGCGGCGCCCTCGGGGGCCTGGACGATGGTAGGCATTGCATTCCTTCACTCGCGGGGACCCGCCCGCTGCTTCGGGCCGCTGCGATTAACTGCAGGGCTGGGCGCAAGTGTCGAAATGCAGGGAGTGGCGGACAACGCTACCCGTGCCACTTTCTTGGCTGACGGGTAGCGCTATGCCGTGTCGATGGCCTCCTCGACCATCACCCGGCCGATTGCCGGCAGCTCGGACAGGCGGGCCACATGCGCAACAAAGGCGATGAACCCGCTGGACTTGGGCGGGGAGGATCCGAACGCCTCTCGAAACGCCATCACCAGGGATGCCGCCAGCTCCCGCTCGGTGGACCGGACCGAGCTTTTCTCAGGCTGGATCTTGCCCGCGGCGAACTCGCACAGCGTGCGAAGCGCGAGCATGTCAGCGCTGAGCCGCTCCAGCAGGAAAGGCAAGGCAGGGGTGCCCTCCGGCAATGGCGGGACTTCCGGCCGGTCAGGTTGCCCGACGCTGCACTGCTCATTCCGGAAGATCACGTAGCCGGCGTGACCGCTGAGGGCCTCGTACAGCGCGCTGCGCTCCACTGGCTCATCGTAGAGGCCGCATGCTTGGAACAGCGCCTCCACCGCGGGGCGCGCCCCGCGAAGCGATACCGCGATCTTGTCCAAGCCATCCCTGATCGCCGCCGCCGTCGGCAGGCCATCATCTTCGGCATCCAGCCGACGGCGCTCCCGGGCAAACGTGGCGATACCGCTGACTGCCGCCAGAAACTCACCGGCCCTCGGATGCTCGCGATACCTCTTTGGTAGCTCCGAAAGGTCGGCCATCGTTAGTTGCAGCGGCTCGACGATCCAGCCTGCGCCGGCGGGCGTGTGCTTGACGCCCACCGCCGACCCTCCCGGGCGGGCAGCGGCGCCCCGACTCTGCGGCTGGGTGGGCTTGGGCTTCTTGGGGGTAGACACGCTACTCCTTCGCCATCTCGCCGAGCTCGTCGTCCATGTCCGCGAGCACGCCTCGCATGAAGACCGGCCGGCGCACGGCCTTGCCCGTGAAGGCGAAGTCATACGAACCGTTGTCGGCAATGGCAGCCACGGCTACGCCTACCACTTGGCCTTGATGCGCAGCGTGCAAGAGCCTGCGAAGGGTCTCCACCGTGTCGGCGTCGGCGCTGGTGCAGGCCCGCTGCGGAAGGGCGTGCAGCGTGGCCCGGTGCAGCCGCGATGTCTGCTTAGGCGCTTGCATGGCTGCCCCCCTCCGCGCCGAGCAACTCGCGCGCATCGCTGAGCGCCTGCCGGATCAGGCCCAGCATCGCGTGCCCCAGGCCCTCCAGCATGCAGGCAGGGTGATCCGGTATCGGGGGCAAGGCCGGAAGGACCGCGGCCAGCCCTTGCAGAGTCTCCAGCGCGGCGGTCAGGCTGTCGTAGTGATCGAGGGCGGGCTGCGCCGCATTGACCGATTGATTGGTGGACATGGCTACTCTCCAGATTCGTTTACGTACTCAATCGCGCTGCGATCGGACTTGCCGAGGTTGCAGCAGGGGCAGGCTGCGACGAGGTTGATTGCCTCGTTCGTGCCGCCCATCGCCTTGGGCATTTGGTGCTCGACGTGCCAGTCGCCTTCCAGTTGCAACGCGGTTGCACAGTAGAAGCAGCGGCCTTGCGAGCGGGCATAGATCTCCCGTCGTCGTCGCGGCACCTTTCGACGTCGGCTCCAGACCGCGGCCAGCGCCGGGAGTTCGCTGGAGGCCCACAGCTCGCCCTGCAGCGGCTGGCCCACGGCCCGCGGTCTCTCGTCCGGTTGCACCGTGCGCAGGCGTCGGCGTGCCGCGTCCAAGGCTTCGCGCTTGTCGTTGGCGACGGCGAGCACGGTCCCGGACCGGGGGTCAAGCACACTGAACCTCACGGCATGCAGCCCGCGCTCAAGGCACGGCACCGACGCCAGCAAGTACCGTCCCGACCGCCCGAACGGGCCGCCGTAGATGGGGCGATGGCGCATGGCCCCTTGCTGGATTGGGTCAGTCACGCTGATCTCCATGCTTCGCCAGCTTCGAGGCGGCCTCGCAGGTGGCGGGGCTGGCCAGCCAATCCGCGAGGTTGCTTTGATGCGACTGGCCGACCGTGGCGCGGCTTCCCCGGTCTGCCATGAGCCCTATCGCGCAGATTGCTTCGCGGAGGCGATCGACGTGCAGTTCCAGCTTCTCTACATCGTCTTTGACCTCTCCGGCGCTGGGGTACAGGGCGAACGGTGCGTAGTAGCACTCGCGGTCCAGCCTCTGAGCCAAAGAGGCGATCTCACCGAACAGCTGCCCAGCAAGTTCGATGGCTGCCGCCGCGGCGTCGGGTGTGAAGGTCTTACGCATGGCGGTCCTCCTTGAAGTTGCAGCCGACCCGCTCGGCTTCGTTGCTGACCCGCTCCATCAGGTCGTCGGCCATGTACTCGATCAGACCCAAAGCCTGATGCACGGCCTGTTCATCCGCTTGGACCGACTTCTTGGCTTCCGCTGCCATGCGAGCAAGACGGGCGACAGCGCCGATGCCGGCGAGGGTTTCCTGGGAGAGCGCATCGATCAGCTCGATGGTGCCGGCGAGCTTGGGGACATCGTTTGGAGGGTTGAGCTTCTTACGCATGGCCGGCCTCCGTCGGCAACAGTTCGGCAGCGGAGCGGGCCATCTCGTCGATGCGCCGGACCAGCTCTTGCGCCACCAGGTCGATCTCCGCGGCCAGGGGCTCAAGCACCTGCCCGACTTCGCCCACCTCTGCGCTGCACTCGCGCCCGATGACATCCAGCAGCCGACGCATCCTGTCGGAGCGGGCCCACAGCGCGCCGGCCAGCGATTGCAGAGTGCCTTTCGGATTGAAGACCAGCGCCGCCGGCTGCTGGCCAGTCTGGTAGTGCCCTTCGTCCGCGACGCCGAATGGGCGCGCCGCTTCAGGGGCCAGTGGGGCGCCTCCTGCGCCGTTGGTACGATGTACGTCAGCCATTTCAAGCTCCTTTTAGCTTGGTGTGGTGAGGGGCTGCTCAGTGCTGGTACCACCTTGCAGCCCCGCCTACATCCGGCATCCGGCCGGCGCGGGTTCGCGGGTCAAGCCCGCTTGCTCTTCTTCAGTGGAAGCACCTTCGCCGGCAGATGGGGGCGAGCCAGGAAGGCCGCCCAGTCATCCATCATCTTGCGGCGCCTCTCGAACATGTCGCCGCGCCGGTAGGCCGCCTCGGTCTTACTCTCGATCGTGTGGGCGAGCGCCATCTCGGCCAGCTCGCGCGGATAGCTGGTGTGCTCGGCTGCCCAGTCGCGGAAGCAGGACCGGAATCCGTGCGGCACGCCGGGCGCCTTCATGCGCCGCATGACCGCGGTCAACGTCATATCGCTGAGCTGGCCCCCGCCCTTCGGCGAAGGGAAGACGAAGCCCGCAACGCCCTCTTTGGGCAGGGCCTCCAGCAATCGCAAGGCATCGGCCGACAGGGGCACGCGATGCTCGCGGCCTGCCTTCATTCGCCCCGCTGGAATCGTCCAGGCGCCAGCCTTGAGGTCGAGCTCGGCCCAGGTCGCGCCGCGAACCTCGCCGGAGCGGGCGGCGGTCAGGATCGCGAACTCCAGCGCACGTGCGCCCATCCCCTCGGCTGCGCGCAGGTCGGCCATGAACGCGCCGATTTGATCCAGCGGCAGGGCCGGATGGTGCTCGACCTTGGCGACCTTACTTGGCCTGGGCAGGAGCTTGTCCAGGTGGCCGCGCCAGCGCGCAGGGTTCGGGCCGTCGCGGTACCCGCGGGCCGTGGCCCAGTCGATGACGGACTCGATCCGCCCCCGCACGCGCGAAGCGGTCTCCGTCTTGGTCTTCCACATCGGCTCCAGCACCGCCAGCACCTGCGGCAGGCCGACGTCTCGCACGAGGGTCTGCCCCATCACCGGGTAGACGTGCTGTGCCAGGGTGTTGCGCCACTGCTGCCCGTGCTTGGCGTTCTTCCAACCGGCCTCATGAGCCGCGATGTACTGGCCTGCGGCCTTCTCGAACGTCAGCGCTGCTGCCTGGGCCACCTGCAGGGCGCTGCGCGCCGCGCGCCGGTCCTCGATGGGGTCGACCCCTTGGTCCGCCTTCTCACGCTGCTGGCGAGCGCGGGCACGAGCATCTGCCAGCGTGACGGCGGGGAAGCCACCCAGGCCCATCTCGCGGCGCTTGCTGCCCACGGTCAGCCGCAGAAGCCAGGACCGCGCGCCGCTCGCCTGCACATAGAGGCACAAGCCGGGCACCCCGCCAACCGCGTAGCAGCCCGGCTGGGTCAGTCTGTTGACCTGCAGTGCAGTCAGCTCCCGCGCAACACGTGGCATGCAGTTCTCCGCCAAAACTAGCCAACCAACCCCCCATAGAGGGCAACTTCGAACTTTTCGGGTCGGTTACAAATGGTCCCGCCTAGCATCCCACCATCGTGGGAGCGATTAGATGCTATCGGCGGCTTCAGGTGGCGGCAAGCGTTTTTGGCCTCCCCCTATGAAAATGCCCGTTTTGGCTTCTGGCGGCTTCGGGTTTTAGTTCGATATCCGAGGACTCCCTTTCCGCCAGCGATACGAAACGAACGGGCCCACGCGGCCCGTTTCGCTTTTCCGACCCCTCCCCTGATCCTGGTCAGCGTCGACCTGCCCGAGGGCGGCATCGACGACCGCCTCGTGATCCGCTTCGAGCCGGATGCGGCGGCGGCAGCAGCAGCTGCTGCACGTTCACGCAAGGATTGAGGACTCAGTCGCCAGACGAGCCTCCACGCTCCTGCCAGCGCGCCCAAGCGCGCGCGACGACGGCGGTGGCGATCGCGCCCAACACTGCGGCGATGCCGATCGCATTCGTCAACTCGCCCATGCCTGCCTCGCCCCAGATCGAGCGCAGCACGACGAAGACCAGCATCCCGCTGAGCACCCCTGCCGCCACGCTGCCCAAGAACGCACCCATGCCGGCCTCTCCCGTGGTTGGCGGAGATGCGGCCTGCGCCGCGTGCCGCCGTGGTGTGTGTCGAAGCATGGTCAGAGCATTCCGGTTGGGGGCCAACGCCTAGAACTAGGGTCTGCAGGGCAGATCCGAGGACGCGGCATTCGACCGCGGGAGCGCCGCCATTCACAGTTCTTTACCCCGAGGCCATCCGCGGGCAACCGGCTCGTCCGAGCATCCTTCCACGCTGATGCTCACGAAAGGAGCCCCTCGATGGACAACAAGTTCGACCTTCCGCTCGCCCTGCAGCCCGCAGGCCGCAGCCGCGCGCTGCGCCGCGCCGCGGCAGCTCTGGCCTTGACCGCCGCGGGCGCGATCTCCGTCACGGCCATGGCCGAGAACCGCCGCCCGGACGCGCCCGCCGGCGCCTCCGACGCGCAGGGCCAGGGCGAGCGCTGGGAACGCCACGGCCATCACCGCCCGGCCCCCGGGGGCCCCGGCTTCCTGCCGATCGCCTTCGGTCTGCCGCCCGGCCCGCACCTGGACCGCATGCTGGCCAAGATCGACGCCACCGACGCGCAGAAGAAGCAGATCCACGAGATCGCGCGCGCCGCCGGCGACGACCTGCGCAAGCAGCACGAAAGCGGCCGCGCGCTGCGCGACGAGGGCCTGAAGCTCTTCACCCAGCCTCAGGTCGACGAGAGCGCAGTCGAGGCCTGGCGCCAGCGCACGCTGGCCCAGCACGACATGGCCTCGCGCCGCATGCTGCAGGCCACCCTGGACGTCAGCCGCGTGCTCACGCCCGCACAGCGCGTGAAGCTGGCCGAGCTGGTCAAGGAACGCCAGGCCCGCTTCGAGGAGCGTGCGAAGCGCAAGGGCCCGCCGCCCGAGCCGGACGCCCAGCAGTCCTGATCGACCCCAGCCGCCCGCAGCGCCGCGATGCTCTATCCTTCGCGGCGCCGGGTGGCCTCCCCGTCGTACCGCCAGATTTCCCGCAAGACCGCACAAGACGGAGGCACCATGACCGGCACCCTGCCCAACCTGCAAACCCCGGCCGCCACGCTGGCGCCCCACAGCATCACATCCGTGCCTTCGCGCGTCCTCCTGATCGACGATGACCAGCGCCTGACCTCCATGGTCGGCGACTACCTGCGCGCCAGCGGCTATGAGATCCACGTCGCAGGCTCCCTGGCCGACGGCCGCCAGGCCCTGGCACAGGACAGCTTCGACGCCCTGGTGCTGGACCTGATGCTGCCCGACGGCGACGGCCTGGACCTGTGCCGCGAGCTGCGCAGCCAGGCGCGCACGCGCAACCTGCCGCTGCTGATGCTGACCGCCCGCGGTGACGCGACCGACCGCGTGATCGGCCTGGAGCTGGGCGCCGACGACTACCTGGCCAAGCCCTTCGAGGCGCGCGAGCTGCTCGCCCGCATCCGCGCGCTGCTGCGCCGCTCGCAACCGGTGGCCGCAGACGACGAGGTGCTGCGCTTCGGCCGCCTGGAGATCGACCTGGCGCAGCGCCAGGCGCGCCTGGACGGCAAGGCCTGCGACATGACGGCCTACCAGTTCGACCTGCTGCGCGTGCTGTCGCAGAGCGCCGGCCGCGTGCTCACGCGCGACCAGATCATGGACGCGCTCAAGGGCCATCCGCTGGAGGCCTTCGACCGTTCCATCGATGTGCACATCTCGCGCATCCGCGCCGCGGTCGAGGACGACCCGAAGGCGCCCAAGCGCATCCTCACCGTGCGCGGCGTGGGCTACGTCTTCGCGCGCAAGCAGGATGCCGCGCCCGATGCGTGACCGCAGGCGTGGCCGCTGAGGGGGCGGCGCGATGAAGTCGCTCTACCTGCGCATCTATCTCACGGTGGTCGCCTTCCTGGCGGCCTTCGCGCTCGTGGCCGGCTGGATGGCGCAGCGCCACATCGAGGGTGAACGCATCCGCACCCAGGCCGCCTGGGCGGAGCGCGCCTCGGCCTGGGCCGTGCTGCTGCAGAACAGCCTGCCCGACACCGCGGCCCCCGAGGAGGAACAGAGTTCCGCGCTGCTGGCCTGGTCGCATCGGCTGCGATTGCCGCTGGCGCTGGACAACAAGCAGGGCAAGCGCATCGCCGCCTCGCCGCAGATCGAGCCGCTGCTGGCCCAGCGTGGCGAGGACGGTGAACTGCCCCAGGGCCTGGCGCGCATGCAGCTGACCGACGGCCGCGTGCTGTGGATGGCGCGCCGACAGCCGCCGGGGGCCAACATCGGCGGCGGCATCGGGCCGCGCGTGCGCATCGAGGGACGTGACGATCGCGGCGGACCGCCCGGCGACCGCCCGCCCTTCATGCAGCGCGACCGCGACGGCCCGCCCGGCCCCGGCATGGGCCCGATGAACGGCCCGCCCTGGTTCATGGCCCCGCCCTGGGCCCTGGGCGGCAGCGGCCTGATCGTCACCCTGCTGGTGCTCTTCTTCGCGATCGCCGCCGGCGCCTATCCGGTGGTGCGCCGCCTGACGCGGCGGCTGGAATCCCTGCAGCGCGGCGTGAGCCGCTTCGGCGCCGGCGAGCTGGGGCACCGGGTCGAGGTCGACGGCAACGACGAGGTGGCCGCCGTCGCCGGCAGCTTCAACGTCGCCGCGCAGCGCATCGAGGAACTGGTGCGCGCCCACCGCTCGCTGCTGGCCAATGCCAGCCACGAGCTGCGTTCGCCGCTGGCGCGGCTGAAGATGGCGCTGGAGCTGATGGAAGGCGCCAGCCCGCAGCGTCGCACCGAGCTGCGCGAGGAGATCGAGCGCGACATCCGCGAGCTCGACGAGCTGGTGGAGGAAGTGCTGCTGGCCAGCCGCCTGGACGCGCAGACCCCGCAGGAGCACACCGTGGTCGACCTGCTGGGCGTGGCGGCCGAGGAAGCCTCCCGCGTCGGCGCCCGGCTGGAGCTGGCCGACAGCGCGCAGGCGACCAATGCCCTGCTGCTCAACGGCAACGAGCGCCTGCTGCGCCGCGCGCTGCGCAACCTGCTGGAGAACGCGCGCCGCTACGGCCTGCCCGCCGGCCGCGACGCCGACGAGGTGCTGGAGCTGCACGCCGCACGCGAAGGCAAGGACATCGTCCTGCGCATGTGCGACCGCGGGCCCGGCGTGCCGGCCGGCATGCACGAGCGCATCTTCGAGCCCTTCTACCGCCTGCCCGGCCATGCGGAACGCGCCGGCGGTGTCGGCCTGGGCCTGAGCCTGGTGCGGCAGATCGCCCAGCACCACGGCGGCACGGTGCACTACGAGGACCGCCCCGGCGGCGGCTCCTGCTTCATCTTCCGCGTCCCGGGCGGGAGCTGATTCAGCGCCGTGGCCGCGCGCAGGCCAGCGCGCAGGCCGCGCCGGCCACCGCCCCGGCGGCATGGGCCAGCGGCGCAACCGCCACGCCCAGCATCGGCGCGGGCACCGAGCTGGCCCACCAGGGGCTCTCCGAGACGATCTTCGCCAGCAGCCCCAGCAGCAGCGCCGCGCCGACCAGCCGCCGCGGCGTCCGCAGCAGGCCTACCGCAGCCACCGCGACGCCGGCATGCAGCACGCCGGACGCGCCCAGGTACCACGTCAGCCGCGCATCGACCAGCAAGAGCGCGTGCGTCAGCGGCCAGGCCAGCAGCCAGGCACGGGCCGCACGCGCATCGCAGCCGGCCGCCAGGCCCAGCGCCGCGACGATCACGCCGCCCAGCAGGTTGACGCCCAGGTGCAGCACGCTGCCATGCACCCAGGCCGCGGTCAGGAGGCGCCAGGGCTGGTCCAGCGCATGCGCGCGCTGCCAGATCAGCGCGGCATGCAAGGCATCGGGATGGTCGGGATCGGTCCAGCCCAGGGCCAGCGCGGGCAGCAGCATCAGCAGGGCGGCAGCCCCCCAGGCCGCGCCCGCCTTCAATGCGCGAACACCGCCTGCCACAAGGCCTGCACGGCGGCGCGGTGCGGCGACAGGGCGCCCAGTTCCGCCGCGGGGATGCGCGTGCCGGTCTCGTCCAGGCGCGCGCGGTGCTGGGCGCGGCGCATCTCGCGGTAGGCGTCGGCCGCTGCGTGGCCCACGCCGGCAGGCAGCAGGCCTGCGGCTTCCGCGCGGATCAGCAGTGCGATGTTGCCGACGTTGTCCAGCAGCTCCGCATGGTCGCAGCTGTGGGCCAGCACCAGCCACTGCACCGCGAACTCGGCGTCGATCATGCCGCCGGTGCTGTGCTTGAGGTCGAACTGCGTGGCCGGCACCGGGTTGCCGGCGCGCATCTTCTCGCGCATGGCGAGGATCTCCTCGCGCAGCGCCGCGGCATCGCGCCGCGCGCCCAGCACGTCGCGGCGCACGGCCTCGATGCGCGGCACGAGGTCCTCGTGCCCGGCGCACCAGCGCGCACGCGTGATGGCCTGGTGCTCCCAGGTCCAGGCCGTGTTGCTGCCGCGGCCGCGCTGATAGCTCTCGAAGGCCGAAAGCGAGGTCACCAGCAGCCCCGAGTTGCCGTTGGGCCGCAGCGCCGTGTCGATGTCGTAGAGGTCGCCGGCCGAGGTGCGCAGCGTCAGCCAGGTGATGAGCTTGCGCACGAAGGCGGCATAGGCCTCGGGTGCGCGCTCGTCCTCGTCGTCGAAGACGAAGACCACGTCCAGGTCGCTGCCGTAGCCCAGTTCCTTGCCGCCGAGCTTGCCGTAGGCGATGACGGCCAGGCGTGGCGTGTCCTCGCGGTGGCGCTGGCGCAGGTGCGGCCAGGACCAGTTGATGGCGGCTTGCAGCACGGAGTCGGCCAGGGCGGACAGGTCGTCGGCCACCTGCTCGACGCTGAGCTCGCCCTCGACGTCGCGCACCAGCGTGCGGAAGACCTCGGCGTGGTGGGCGCGGCGCAGGGTGTCCAGCAGCGATTCCTCGTCGGCCTGGCCCGAGCGTTCCCAGGCGCGGTGGCGCTCCTCCAGCTCCGACAGGAAGACGTTGCGGTCGAAGCGGTCATGCAGCAGGCGCGGGTCGGCGAGCTCGTCGATCACGCCGGGGTGCTGCATCAGGTAGCGCATCGGCCAGCGCGCCAGCGTCAGCAGGCGCAGCAGGCGGCGCAGCACCTGCGGGCGCTCGGCCAGCAGGGCGAGGTAGCTGTCGCGGCGCAGCAGCGGCTCCAGCCAGTCGATGAAGCGGCTCACCGCCAGCACGGCGCGCGGATTGGGTGCGGCTGCGGCGTCGGGCAGGTTGCAGCTGCCGGCCGGCTTGTCCAGCGCGATGCTGCCGCCCACCTGGGCCTGCGCGGCCTGGCCGGCGCCGGGGTCCAGCGCGCCGGGTTCGTGGGCGATGCTCGCCGCACGCCCCAGCAGCTTGCCCAGGCGCAGCTTGGCCTCGTCGCGCAGGACCGTCACGCGCTCGCGGCCGACGAAGCTGCGCACGCGCTGGCCCAGCTCGCCGGGGAAGAGCGCGAGGAAGGCCTCGCTGTCCACCGGCATGGGCTCGGTGCCGCAGCCGCGGCAGTTGTTGCCGGGCCCGGGCGCACCGCCGCGGCCGTCGTGCAGCAGGGAGTCGAACTCGTTGGCGACGAACTCGCGGTGGCTGTAGAGCTCGTCCAGCAGCTGGCAGGCGTCGGCCATGCACGGCAGGCGCATGGTCTGGGCGATCCAGTGCAGGTCGGCGTCCTCGGTGGGCAGCACGTGGGTCTGCTGGTCGTCCAGGTACTGGATGCGGTGCTCGACGCGGCGCAGGAAGACATAGGCCTCCCCCAGCTTGCGCGCGGTCTCCGGCGCCAGCAGGCCGCGCGAGGCCAGGCGGTCCAGCGCCTTCAGCGTGGAGCGCGTGCGGATCTCGGGGAACTGGCCGCCACGCACCACCTGCAGCAGCTGCACGGTGAACTCGATCTCGCGGATGCCGCCGCGCGACAGCTTCACGTCGTTCGCGCGCTGCGGGCGGCCGGCGGCGCGGCGGTTGGCCTCGTCGCGGATCTTGCGGTGCAGCTGGCGCAGGGCCTCGAAGACGCCGTAGTCCAGGTAGCGGCGGAAGACGAAGGGCCGCACCACGTCGCGCAGGGCCAGCGCGCGGCCGCTGGTGACTGCCGCACGCGGCGCGACGACGCGGCTCTTCAGCCAGGCGAAGCGCTCCCATTCACGGCCCTGGACGAGGAAGTACTCCTCCAGCATCGCCAGACTCACCACCGGCGGGCCGGGGTTGCCGTTGGGGCGCAGCGCCAGGTCCACGCGGAAGACGAAGCCGTCCTCGGTGGTCTCGCCGATCAGGTTGTAGAGCACGCGCACCAGCTGCGCGAAGTACTCGTGCACCGAGACCTTGCCGCCGCCGTCGGCGCGGCCGGCGGTCTCGCCGTCCTCTTCGTAGACGTAGACCAGGTCGATGTCGGAGGACACGTTGAGCTCGCGCCCGCCGAGCTTGCCCATGCCGACGATCCACAGCTGCACGCGCTGCCCCGTGGTGGGCGACAGCGGCGCGCCGAAGCGCTGGTCCAGGTCGGCCTGCGCCGCCGCCAGGGCACGCTCCAGTGCGGCCTCGGCCAGCTCGGTCATCGCGGTGGTGACGGTGGCCAGCGGTGCGTCCTGCTCGGCATCCAGCACCACCAGGCGCTCCATCACGATCTGGCGCGCCACGCGCAGGGCGCTGGCCAGGTCGCGGCCGCCGGCGAGCAGCTGGTCCATCAGGGCATCGATGTGCTCGCGGCGCGGGGCGCCCGCGGCCAGCAGGGGCAGCTCGGCCGGATAGCGGCGGCGGATGCGCCGCACGTAGCGGCTGTGGTCGGCGGTGGCCGGCAGCTCGCCCGGTTGTTCCGGGGGCAGGAAATCGGAGGCCGGAAGACTCATACGTGCACAGGGACAGGTGCGGCCATGCGCCGCCAGCGGACAATGCGCGCCTTCGCCACGGCATGGGTCGCGGCGGGCGCGACCGGCTGAGCCGATTTGCAAAGATCTGTGATCGACCCCTGGTGCCGCTGCAGCGTCATCGATACTGCAGCGGCGCAGCCTGGGCCAGTATTGCCAGGCAACGCGGCGTGATTCATGCGTTCGTCCAACTCCGATACCTCACCTGACATGCCGGCCGAAGCCGGCTCCGCCCAACCCGCCACAACCGCAGCCGCCTCGACGGGCCGCCGCTCGTGGTGGTCCCGCGGCTTGCGCCTGGGGGCCTGGACGGCTCTGGTGCTGGGCGGGCTGCTCGCACTGGGATGGGTCGTCCTGCAGTGGGCGATTGTGCCGCGCCTGGATCAGTGGCGGCCTGCGGTGGAACGCCATGCCACACGCGCGCTGGGGGTGAAGGTCAAGGTGGGCCGGCTCCAGGGGCAGCGCGACGGGCTGCTGCCTTCGGTCACCATCCACGATCTCTCGCTGCTCGACGCCCAGGGCCGCCCCACGCTGACGCTGCCCATGGTGCAGGCGAGGCTGTCGCTGCGCTCGCTGTGGCCGGGCACGCTGTGGCGCGGCGAGCTGCGCCTGGACCGGCTGGTGGTCGACTCACCGCGGCTGGACGTGCGGCGCGACCGCGCCGGGCGCATCTACGTGGCCGGCGTGCTGCTGGGCAACCCTTCGGCCAAGGGCGACGACGGTGCGGGCGCCGACTGGTTGTTCAGCCAGCCGCGCATCCTCATCCACCGCGGCAGCCTGCGCTGGGTGGACGAGACGCGCAACGCGCCGCCGCTGCAGCTCGACGCCGTCGAGCTGTCGCTGCGCAACGGCCCCGAGCTGACCGGCCGCGGCCACCAGTGGACCTTGTCCGCCCGCCCGCCCGCCGAGTGGGGCGAGGCGATCACCCTGCAGGGCCGTTTCAGCCAGCCGCTGGTGGTCAGCCGGCTGCTGGACCGCGCACTCGGTCATGCCCGCGCCCACGACGAGGACGACGACGAATCCCCCGTGCGCCTGACGAGCCCCGGCGAATGGCGCACCTGGCGCGGCAGCGTGCAGGCCTCATGGACAGGCGCCAACGTCTCCGCCTGGCGGCCCTACCTGGACCTGCCCTTCGCACTGGACAGCGGACGCGGCAGCGTGCAGGCCGGCGTGCAATGGCAGCAGGGCCGCGTGCAGGGCGTCTCGGCCGATCTGGACCTGCGCGACGTGCGCACCCAGCTGGCCCCCGATCTGCAGCCGCTGCGCATCCG
The DNA here is from genome assembly GCA_004322345.1 of Aquabacterium sp. Classification (GTDB taxonomy): domain Bacteria; phylum Pseudomonadota; class Gammaproteobacteria; order Burkholderiales; family Burkholderiaceae_C; genus Aquabacterium. The sequence continues at coordinate 14,956 of SCTQ01000347.1, forward strand.
CCAGCTCTCCGGCCGCCTTGCCGGCGAGGTGCTGGCACTGGACGGCCAGCACGCCGAGGCACGCATCAGCGCCCAGGGCTTCGGCTTCGTCACCGACGAGGGCTGGTCCTGGCCGCGCGGCGACATGAGCCTGAGTTGGAAAGGCCGCACCCAGCCGGCGGCCCTGCCCGCGGCCCGGGCCGATGCGGCATCGGCGGCAGCCTCCGCCGTCTCGCCGCTGCCGCTGCTGCCCCTGCATGCCATCGACGGCGGCAAGCTCACCGCCCAGCGCCTGGACCTGCGCACCCTGGCCCTGCTGGCCGAGCGCCTGCCGCTGCCGCCGCGCCTGCGCAGCGAGTTGCAGAGCCTGGACCCGCGCGGCCAGGCCGAGGACCTGGAGCTGAACTTCACCGGCAGCTTCGCCGCCATGGACCACTACAAGGCGCGCGGCACGCTGCACGGCTTCGCGGTCGACGCCGTGGCCGCTGCGCCCGCCCCCACCGTCGCGGCATCCGGCGCGCAGCCCGTGCCGGCCGAGGCCGCCTCCACACCCGCGCGCACCGAGCACCCCGGCCTGTCCGGCGCCCGCATCGCCTTCGAGGCCGACGAGAACGGCGGCCGCGCCCAGGTCACCATCCGCGACGGCAGCCTGGACTTCCCCGGCGTCTTCGCCGATCCGAAGCTGGCCTTCGGCCAGCTCGACGCCCAGGCTCGCTGGCACGTCACGCCACGCAGCGGCAAGCCGCCGCAGGTCGAGCTGGAGATCGAGCGCGCCAGCTTCGCCAATGCCGACCTGCGCGGCAACGTCACGCGGGCGAAATGGCAGACCGGCCCGGGCGAGGGCAGCGGCCGCGGCGCGCGCTTCCCCGGCCGGCTGACGCTGGAGGCGAAGCTGGACAGCGTGCGCGCCACCTCCATCGCGCGCTACCTGCCGCTGGGCATCGCTGCCGACGCACGCGACTACGTGGCCAAGGCGGTGCGCGAGGGCAGCGTCTCCGACCTCAAGGTGCAGCTCGACGGCGACCTGTGGGACGTGCCCTTCCCGCCGGGCACGTCGAAGGGGCTGTTCCGCGTCTCGGGCCAGGTGAAGCAGGCGCGCTTCGCCTACTCGCCCCACGAGAACGGGCAGAACTGGCCCATCTTCACCGACCTCGAAGGCGAGCTGATCTTCGAGGGCCAGAGCATGCTCATCCGCAATGCCCGCGCCAGGCTGGGCACGGTGGGCAGCGGGCGCTTCGAGCTGGTCCAGGTCAACGGCCAGATCGCCAACCTGGACCACCACTCGGTGCTGGAGGTGCAGGGCAAGGGGCGCGGCCCCTTGTCCGACATGCTGCGCTACGTGCAGGCCACGCCGATCGACGAATGGATCTCGCATGCGCTGGCCAAGACCAGCGGTGACGGCGCGGCCGAGCTGGACCTGACGGTCGACCTGCCGCTGTACGACACCCGCGCGGCCACCTTGCGCGGCACGCTGCAGCTGGCCGGCAACAACCTGCGGCTGACGCCGGACAGCCCGCCGCTGTCCAACGCGCGCGGCAAGGTCAGCTTCACCGACAAGGCCGTCCAGGTGCAGGCCACCGCGCAGGCGCTGGGCGGGCCGGCGCGCATCGAGGGCGGGAGCGTGACGGCAGCCGCGGCCGCCTCGCAGCCCGCGCCGGCCGCCCGCGCGGGCGAGACCACGGACGGCGGCACCCTGCGTTTCGTCGCCACCGGCAGTGTCACCGGCGACGGGCTGCGGCGCTATGCCGAGCTGCTGGCCTCCGAAGGCGAAACCAGCCCCACGGTCGCGCGCCTGGCCGCGCGCCTGTCGGGCCAGACCCCGGCGCGCGTGGACCTGGGCTTCACCCGCGGCCAGACGGAGTGGACCATCACCAGCACCCTGGCCGGCCTGGTCGCCGACCTGCCCGCGCCGCTGAACAAGCGCGCCGACCAGGCGCTGCCGCTGCGCCTGCAGCTCAAGCCGGTGGCCGCCACGGCCACCGAAGCGGCGGGCCGCGACGTGCTGCGCCTGGAGCTGGGCAACCTGCTGCAGGCCAACTACCTGCGCGACGTCTCCGGCCCCGCCTCCCGCGTGCTGCGCGGCGGCATCGGGCTGCAGCAGCCGGCGCGCCTGCCCACGGCCGCAGGCATCGAAGCCCGCGGCAACCTCGCCAGCCTGGACGTCGACGCCTGGCTGGAGGTGCTGAAGGCACCGTCCGGCACGGCGACGACCTATCCGGTCGCCGCCAGCGCTGCGGAGGCCGCCGAGCACGACGGCAGCTACCTGCCCCAGCGCATCGACCTGCGGGCCCGCGAGCTGCGCTTCAACGGCCGCCGCTTCGACAACACCGCCGTGCAGGTGCTGCGCAGCCCGGGCAGCTGGGACCTGCGCGCCGACGCCGACCAGATCAAGGACGGCCGCATCGAGCTGGGCTGGGTGGCCGGCGAAGGCAGCGGCCTGGCACGCGTGAAGGCACGCTTCGCGCGGCTCGCGCTGCCCGACGACGACGAAACGCCCGATGCGGCGAAGGCTGCCCAGGCCACGTCGGCCGAGGAAGACGACGGCTTCGGCACGCCCGCGCTGGACATCGCCGCCGACGACTTCGAATACGACGGCCGCAAGCTCGGCCGCCTGGAGGTGCTGGCCGAGCGCAGCACCGACGCTCCCCATGCGCCGCACACGTGGCGCCTGGGCAAGCTGGCCCTCTCCAACGCAGACGCTCGGCTCGTGGCCACCGGCACCTACGGGCCGGCCGACAGCAGCGGGCGCCCGCGCACCCAGCTGGACTTCACGCTGGACCTGCTCAACAGCGGCAACCTGCTGGCCCGCCTGGGACAGCCGCAGACCCTGCGCGCCGGCAAGGGACGCATCAAGGGCCAGCTGGGCTGGTCCGGGCCGCCACTGCAACCCAGCAGCGTGGCGCTGGAGGGCAAGCTCAACATCGGCATCGAGTCCGGCCAGTTCCTGAAGGTGGAGCCCGGCGCCGCACGGCTGCTGGGCGTGCTGACCCTGCAGTCGCTGCCGCGGCGGCTGACGCTGGACTTCCGCGACCTGTTCTCCGAGGGCTTCGCGTTCGACCGCATCGACGGCGACCTGTCGGTGGCCAGCGGCCGCGCGGCCACGCGCAACCTGCGCGTGCGCGGCGTGCAGGCGCTGATCCTGATGGAGGGCGAGGCCGACCTGGTGCACGAGACGCAAGACCTGCGCGTGTGGGCCGTGCCCGAGATCAACGCCGGCGCGGCCTCGCTGGCCTACGCGGCGATCAACCCCGTCGCCGGGCTGGGCACATTCGTCGCGCAGTACCTGCTGCGCAAGCCGCTGTCCGAGGCGAATACACGCGAGTACCGCATCACCGGCGCCTGGGGCGACCCCAAGGTGGAACGCGTGGCCCGCACCACGCCACCGGCCGCCGGGTCGCAGCCCGCGGGGGACGCACCCGGCGGCGCCATGCCGCCGCGCGGCGGAACCGGGGCCGGATCTGTGGAACAGTAGGGCCCATGAAGATCGCCGCCGTCCAGATGGTCTCCACGCCGCGCGTGGACGAGAACCTGCAGCGCGCCCGCGCGCTGGTCGCCCAGGCCGCCGCCGCGGGCTGCGAGCTGGTCGCCCTGCCCGAGTACTTCTGCCTGATGGGCCTGCGCGACGGCGACAAGCTGGCCGTCGCCGAACGCGAGGGCGACGGCCCCATCCAGGCCACGCTGGCCGCGGCCGCGCGCGAGCACGGCATCTGGCTGCTGGGCGGCACGCTGCCGCTGGCAATAGACGGCGACGCGGACCACGTGCTGAACACCACCCTGGTCTACGACCCGCAGGGGCAGCGTGCCGCGCGCTACGACAAGATCCACCTCTTCCGCTTCGACGACGGCCAGCGCCGCTACGACGAGGCCGCCGTGCTGCAGGCCGGCACCCAGCCCTCGGCCTTCACCGCCATCGCACGCGGCGGCCAGCCGGTGCGCGTGGGCCTGAGCGTCTGCTACGACCTGCGGTTCCCCGAGCTGTACCGTCGCCTGATGGATCCCGCCAACGGCGGCCCCTGCGACCTCATCAGCGTGCCGGCGGCCTTCACCGACACCACGGGCCGCGCGCACTGGGAGCTGCTGCTGCGTGCCCGCGCGGTGGAGAACCAGTGCTACGTGATGGCGCCGGCCCAGGGCGGCCTGCACGAGAGCGGCCGCCGCACCTGGGGCCACGCGATGGTCGTCGATCCCTGGGGCGAGGTGCTGGACGTGGTGGAGGACGAAGGCGAGGGCCTGGCCGTGGCGCAGATCGACGCCGCGCGGCTGCACGGTGTGCGGACCCAGCTGCCCGCGCTGGCCCATCGAGTGCTGGGCTGAAGACATGGGACGCATGGACCGCATCGACCGCATCACGCCGCCTGCACAGGCGCGCGCCTGCACGCAACCGCACGCCTTCCACACCGGCGACCAGGCTGCCGAGCGGCGCACGCGGCTGGTGATGCTGATCACGCTGGCAACGATGTTCGTGGAGATCGCCGCCGGCTGGTGGTTCAACTCCATGGCCCTGCTGGCCGACGGCTGGCACATGAGCTCGCACGCCGCCGCCATCGGCCTGAGCAGCCTGGCCTACTGGGCCGCGCGCCGCTACGCGCAGGACGCGCGCTTCGCCTTCGGCACCTGGAAGATCGAGGTGCTGGCCGGCTTCACCAGCGCGCTGCTGCTGCTGGGCGTGGCCGCGCTGATGGTCGGCGGCTCGGTCGAGCGGCTGATCTCGCCCCAAGACATCCACTACCAGGAGGCCATCGCGGTGGCCGTGCTGGGACTGGTCGTCAACCTGGCCTGCGCGCTGATCCTGGGGCACAACCATGCCGAGGGGGACGAGCACGGGCATCACCACGGCCACCATCACGGCCAGGCCCATGCGAAGCCGGCGCGCGTGCAGGCCCATGCACA
>SCTQ01000348.1 GCA_004322345.1 Aquabacterium sp.
CGAGCCGTATCGGGCCGCATGCGTCGTTGCGTCCACAGGCCCGTACCGCCCGGTACGGGCCTGCGCACGCGCCTAGCCTGCGGCCCGATACGGCTCGGCAAAAGTACAGATCTGCGTGGCACACCACACTAGAACTTCCAGCTGGCCGAAGCCGTCCAGTTGCGGCCGGGCATCGGGTAGTAGGTCTGGAAGTAGCCCAGCGTCGAGTAGCTGCGGTCGAACAGGTTGCGGATGCCGGCGCTGAAGTCCGCCTGCTTCCACTTCCAGCGCCACCCCAGGTCGCAGACGGTGTAGGCCGGCAGGCGCACCATCGTGCCGTCGTCCAGGCCGTCTCGGCGGCTGCCGGTGCGGCGCACCGAGAACAACAGGCCCATGTCCTCGCGCACGGCCCAGTCGAGCTCGGCCGTCAGCGTCGTGCGCGGCACCAGCGGGATGTCGCCGCTGTCGTCGCCGACGAAACGCGGCTTCACGTAGCCGGCGCTCAGGCGCAGCACCACATCCTTCAGCGGCACCAGCTTCAGGCCCGCCTCGCCGCCCGTGCGCCGCGTGCGGCTCTGGTAGTTGCGGTTGTAGGACATCAGCGTGGCCGGGTCGATGCCGTAGTAGATCTCGTCGCGGTTGACGATCTCGAAGCCCGTCAGCGACAGCTGCACGCGCGGGCCCGGCTCGAAGCGCCAGCCGGCTTCCGTGGTGCGGCCCTGCTGGGGGTGCAGGTCGTCGGAGGCGAAGGCCAGCTCGTCGATGTTGGGGCCGCGGAAGTGGCGGCTGAGGCTGGCGAAGAGGGTGTGCTCCTTCGCCAGCTTGAGGGTCGCACCCAGCTCGGCCGCGCGCCCCACCCAGTTGCCCCTGTCGTCGCTGTCCTGCTGCCACGCGGTGGACGCATAGCTGTCCTGCGCCAGGCGGGAGTCGAAGCGGCTGCGCCGCACGCCGCCTTGCAGCTGCAGCGGCCCGAAGACCCAGTTCGTCTCGGCGAACCAGCCGCCCTCGTCCACCTGGCCGCGCTTGCGCGTGACGAAGGAGCCGGGCAGCTCCAGCCCGCCGTCCTGGCGGGTCAGGCTGCCATGGCGGCCGAAGGTGCCGGCGCTGAACTGCTGCCTGCCGCCCAGCAGCTGGAAGTCCACGGTATGCCGCAGGTCCCACTCGTGGCGCGACGCGTCGATCAACCCGCCTTGCCGGATGGCGGGCTGGCCGGGGTCGTAGCCGAAGAAGTAGCGGTTGCTGCGCTCGCGCCCGGTGAGCTGCCACTGCAGCCGCCCCGCCGCGCCGAAGTCCGCCTTCGTGCCGAAGGTCAGGCGCGAGGTGTCCGAGCCGCTGTGGTCATGGGGATAGGACGCGCGCCGACGCTCGGCATCGCCGGCGCGGAAGTCCTCCAGCGACACCGGCCCCGGCATGCCGTAGCGGTCGCGGTGGTGGGAGCCGCGCAGGAAGACCTCGTCCAGCGGGCCCAGGCCCTCGGGCGTCCACGCCAGGTTGAACGAGGCATCGCGGCCGCGCTCGCCCGAGTTCTCGCGCCAGCCGTTGCTGGCAAAGTTGCTCGCGGCCACCGCCAGCGACCATTCCCTGTTCGCCACCGAGGCCCGCCCGCGCAGCGAGCGCTGCCCGTAGGAGCCCAGCGTCAGGCCGACGCTGCCGGCCACGCCTTCGTGGGCCGGGGCGCGCGTGAGGATGTTGACCACGCCGCCGACCGCGCCGTTGCCCCAGCGCACGGCGCCGCCGCCGCGCAGGATCTCGATGCGCTCGACCTGCGACAGGTCGATGGAGCCGAGGTCGGCGCCGGACATGTCGATCTCGTTGAGCGGCACGCCATCCAGCAGCACCAGCACATTGCTGGCGGCCGTCTCGCCCATGCCGCGGATGTCGATGCCGGCGTTGCTGCGCCCGCCGTAGTAGCTGCGCAGGTTGATGCCCGCCTCGCGCGACAGCAAGTCCGGCAGATTGGACGCGGTGGAGCGTGCGATGTCCTCGGCGCGGATCACCGAGATGCCGTGCGGCACGTCGCCCAGGCGGCCGTCGAGGCTGGACGCGGTGACCACCGTCTCGTCCAGCTCCGTGACCGCGCGGGCGTCCACGCCGCACAGCGCCGCCGCCGCGGCCGCGCAGGCTGCAAGCTTCAAGGGCACGCGCAGCCTCACCGGACGACCCTCCGCGCCAAGCGCTTCGGGATTCGCGCTTGGAAGCGGCCCGGCGCGCTCATGCGCGACGACGGCGGGCAGCCGCCACGGCCAGGGCACCCACGCCGGCCAGCCACAGGGCCGAGGGCTCGGGCACGGCGTTGACGCTCAGGTCATCCAGCGCGAAGTAGGCCGGCGTGTTCATGCCGAAGTCGCCGATGTCGCTGGAGCTCAGCGCGAAGCGCAGGCCGGCGACCGTGCCCAGCGAGCTCAGGTCGACGAAGGTCCAGTCGCGCACGACGTAGTCCAGGTTGTTGTCGGCAAAGCGGTAGTCGGCCAGGTAGAAGTCCACCGAGCCCAGCGCGGCGCCGCCGGTGTCGATGCCGGTGATGGTCAGCTTCAGCCAGTCCGCGTCGTTGCCCGAGGCGCCGCCGAACTTCTTGGCGAAGGCGTCGCCCTGCAGCAGCGACAGCGCGGTATAGGTGGTGTTGGTCAGCGAGACCCCCTGCACCACGGCCGGTGCGCTGAGGCTGATCTGCGCGTCGCCCAGGTAGGCCACGGCGTACTGGGCCGAGCCGCCCGCGCCGGAGCCGGCCCAGGCGCTGTACTGGTTGTCGTAGCCGGGCGTGGTGGCGTCGGTCCGGTTGGAGTAGGTCCAGCCGCTCCAGCTCCAGAAGCCGCCGCCCCAGTCGCTGTAGTCGTAGGCGAAGCTGGCCGCACCGCTGGTGAAGCTGGTGTCGGCACCGGGCGCGAACGCGCTGTCGGCGGCCAGCATCGGCTGCTCGAAGTCGCTGACCACGGCCGCCTGGGCGCCGCCCGCTGCGGCCACGGCGCCGATGGCCAGGGCCGCGGCGCGTGCCGCGCGGCGGCGGCGCTCGAGCGCGAGCAGGCCCAGGGCACCCAGCAGCATGCCCGACAGCGTCGAAGGCTCCGGCACCACGGCGACGTCGCTCGGCGCGCGCCAGTGCAGCACGCCCACGGCCTCCAGGTCGAAGCCGCCGCTGGCCGACGTCGGGTACGGGTCGTAGATCGCGTGGCCGGCACTGTCGAGCACGCTGCCGTCGCCCTTGATGTCGACGAGGCGCACGTACTGCACGTTGTCGACGTCCAGCCCGGCGGTGCCGGCCAGCGTGGACAGATCGAAGGGCGTGCCCCAGCCCGCGCGGTACTTGCCGGCCAGGCCGTCGATGTTGGTCGGGTCGATGTTGTTGAAGGAGCCCACCGGCGAGGCGGTCAGCGAGGTGCCGGGGAAGCGGAAGAAGTTCGTGCCGTCGGAGGACACCTCCACCCAGGCCAGCTCCAGGAAGGTGTCGCTGAAGCTGTTCTCGAACACCGCGAAGTCGGCGCCTGCGCCGTTGTAGATCGCACCGGAGAAGGTCAGCGTGATGCGGCCGTTGTCGCCCAGCACGACCACGTCGGTGGTGGAGCCGGTGGCCGCGCCCAGGGCCTTGGCCGGGGTCTGGAAGCTGGCCGTGACGTTGGTGCCGGGCTGGTAGTTGAGGTAGCCGGTGGCCCAGTTGGTGATGCCGGCGCTGGTGGCGGCGATGGCGGTGGAGCCCGCCTTGCCGGCCGCGGGCGCGTAGGGGCCGGCATGGGCGGTGGCGGCCAGCAGCAGGGCTGCGCCGGCCAGGGAGGTCTTCAGGAACATGGCGATGCTTTCAGTCGTGGCCGTGCGCGCCCCGCGACGGCTTTGGAAGGACCGCCGGGCCGGCGGTGGACTGAAAGCGAAGACGATGGTGGCGCCGGCCAGCGAAGGCCGCACGCGGATCACGCCCGCTTCGCTGCCCACCGCAACGCCCGGTCGATACCCCAGGCCGGTCTCCGGGCTCGCGAGCTGTTCCGCGCGGGGAACACGGCCCGGCCTTCCCATGCATGCAATGCACAGTGGCGTGGATGGACCGCTGGAGCTCGCCTACCGTTGCGGGGGCAGCGCCGGCATCGCATCGGTCTGGCTGATGCTCACCGGTCTTCCCGTTTCACCCTTGCAAGCCGGACGGCTCCAAGGACACCTGAGGCGGGCGCGAGGGTACGTGAAGCACCATGCACGATCAAGCCCGCACCTGCATGACGCTCAAGTACCCCGCCCGCCGGGGGATCGGCTGGCGTCCTCTTCAGACGAGGGGCACCCAGTTCCCGTGGAAGCCCATGGGCACGCGCACCGGCAGGTGGACGACGGCCTGCGGCTCGCCGCCGAAGTCCTGCGCGTTGACGACCACCAGGTCGCTGCAATCGGTGGCGCGGTCGTAGACCAGGCTGACCAGCCAGCCGTCGTCCTCGGCGCCTTGCGCGCTGCGCGGCACGAAGACGGCCTCGCCGCTGACGCGACCCTTCCCGTAGTCGTGGATGCGCTGCGTGCGCGCGGCGAAGTCGTAGCGCAGCAGCCGGGCGCTGTCGCGCGTGGGATCGGACTCGACCGTGTAGGCGTAGCGATAAGGCTCGGTGCTCAGGCGCTCGTCGCAGCGCGGGAACTCCTGGCGGCCGGCGGCCAGCACCTCGCGCGCGACGCTGGCGCGCTGCGGGTCCATGGTCCAGCGCTCCAGCGTCACCTGCTGGCGGTCCAGCTCGGGACCCTGGCGCGACTGGTCGAACATGCGGTCGTGGACCACGACGTCCATCACCACGCGGCCGTCCTCCAAGTCGAAGGCGTTGCAGGTGTGGAAGACATAGCAGGGATCCAGGGCGCACCAGCGGATGTCCTCGGCCGTGCCGTCGCGCGGCAGCAGGCCCACGCGCGCCGGATGCTTCGGGTTCCAGGCATAGGGCAGCCCGCTGCCGCGCATCACCTCGGACAGCTGGAACGTCACCGGCAGGTCCAGCACGACGACATAGCGGCGCGAGATCGCGCAGTCGTGGACCATGGGGCCGTGCTGCACGGGGATGTCCACGCGCCGCGTCAAGGCGCCCTTGGCGTCGACGACCAGGTAGCGCAGCTTGTTGGGCTGCACCGCGTCGTAGCAGACGGCATGCAACTCGCCGGTCTGCGGGTCGAGATGCGGGTGCGCCGTATAGGCCAGGGCATCGGGGCTGTCGAACAGGCCGTGGCGCAGGGACTCCAGTTCGCCGTCCAACTGCACCGGCAGCACGCCGGCCTCGGTGCTGGCCCAGATGCGCCCGGCATGGCCGTAGACATTGGTGTTGACCACGTCCGACACGCCCTGGCGCGGCCCCGGCAGGCGCTTGCGTCCCTGGGCCTGGCGCAGGGTGTCGCTGCCGATCCAGCGGTTGCGGTACCACAGCGCCCTGCCGCCGGACAGGCGCACGCCGTGGACCATGCCGTCACCCATGAACCAGTGATACGCAGCAGGGTTGGGCACCTCCAGCGGATTGGGGCCGATGCGGGCGTAGATGCCGTCGAGCTCGGGCGGCAGCGTGCCGGTGACCTTCAGCGTGGTCTCGGTGACTTCCTGCTGCACGGGCGCGAACGGGCCTTCGAGGAAAGGGTTGTGCTCGGCATACGGCACGCGCTTCTGCAGCTGGCGGCCGAGCCAGGCGGCGGCCCGCTCGGCGATGCGGGGCTGCGACGGGGCTTGCGACATGGGGGTAGCTCCTGGCGATAATGTGTGCGGCGCCAACATTAAGGCGTGATGTAATCACTGTCAACATGCCGACGAAGAAAACCGCCTCGAACAAACCCGTGGCCGAGGCCCCCAGCTACCACCATGGCAACCTGCGCGCCGCACTGGTGGAAGCCGGCCTGGCCGCGCTGGAGTCCAGCGGCAACAGCGAACTCAGCCTGCGCGAGCTGGCGCGCCAGGTCGGCGTGTCCTCGAATGCCGCCTACCGCCACTTCGCCGACAAGGAAGCGCTGCTCGTCGCCCTGGCTGCCGAGGGCTTCCGCCGCTTTGCCGCCTCGCTGGGCCAGGCAGCGATGCAGGAAGCCTGGCCCGGCGAGGCCTTCCGCGCCGCGGGCCTGGCCTACGTGCGGTTCGCGCGCGCCAACCCGGGACTCTTCCGCCTGATGTTCGGCCGCTTCGCTTCAGGTCATCGGGATGCAGACCTGGACCAGGCCAGCCTGCAGGCCTTCGCCGGCCTGCAGAACCTGGTGGCCAGCACCTCCGGCCTGCAACCGGATGACCCACGCGCACTGCAACGGGCCATGCTGGCCTGGAGCGTGGTGCACGGCCTGAGCCACCTGGCCATGGACGGCCAGCTCGACAGCTTCACCGACGATGTGGAGGCGATGATCGAGGCGGTGCTGAGCCAGGCGCCGATCGACGGCGCCCAGCCTTGCTGAATCCGCTCAGCCGACCCAGCGCCGCGCGTTGCGGAACATCCGCTGCCAGGGGCTGAACTCGGTGATCTCGCCGCTGGTCCAGCTCATCTGGGCGTTGCGGAAGACACGCTCGGGGTGCGGCATCAGCGCAGTGAAGCGGCCGTCGGCCGTGGTCACCGCGGTCAGGCCGCCGGGGCTGCCGTTGGGGTTGGCCGGATAGGCCTCGGTGGGCTGGCCCTTGTTGTCCACGTAGCGCATGGCCGCGTGCACGGCCTTCGCGTTGCCGCGCTGGGAGAAGTCCGCGAAGCCTTCGCCGTGGCTGACGACGATGGGGATGCGGCTGCCTTCCATGCCGCCCAGGAAGATGGACGGGCTCTTCAGCACCTCGACCAGGCTCAGGCGGGCCTCGAACTGCTCGCTCTTGTTGCGGGTGAACTTGGGCCAGTCCTGGGCGCCGGGGATGATGGGGCTGAGCGCGGCCAGCATCTGGCAGCCGTTGCACACGCCCAGCGTGAAGGTGTCGGCGCGGTTGAAGAAGGCCGCGAAGGCCTCGGCCAGCTTGGGGTTGAACAGCACCGAACGCGCCCAGCCTTCGCCGGCGCCCAGCGTGTCGCCGTAGCTGAAGCCGCCGCAGGCCACCGCGCCCTGGAACTGGTCCAGGCGGGCGCGGCCGGATTGCAGGTCGCTCATGTGCACGTCGTAGGCCTCGAAGCCGGCGGCGGCCATCGCGTAGGCCATCTCCAGGTGGGAGTTGACGCCCTGCTCGCGCAGGATGGCGACCTTGGGTTTGGTCAGGTTCAGGAAGGGCGCCGCGACGTTCTCGGCGGGGTCGAAACTCAGCTGCAGGTGCAGGCCGGGGTCGTCCTGGGCGCCGGCGGCAGCGTGCTCGCTGTCGGCACAGGCGGGGTTGTCACGCAGCCTCGCGATGCGCCAGGAGACATCGTCCCAGGCCTGGTGCAGGTCGGCCAGCGGCGCGCTGAAGACGGACTTGGCGTCGCGCCAGACCTCCACCACGCCGCGGTCGTTGGGCTTGCCGATGAAGTGGCTGTACTTGGACAGGCCGTACTCGCGCAGGGTCTGGATCACCTCGTTGCGCACGTTGGTCGGCACCTGGATGACGGCGCCCAGTTCCTCGTTGAACAGGGCCTTGAGCGTCAGCTCGTTGCGGCGCTCGCCCACCTGCCTGGCCCAGTTCTTGGAATCGCCGTATTCCGCGCGGCTGTCCTCGATGCCGTCGCCTTCGGTGACCAGGATGTCCACGTTGAGGGACACGCCGACGTGGCCGGCGAAGGCCATCTCGCACACCGCCGCCCACAGGCCGCCATCGGAACGGTCGTGGTAGGCCAGCAGCTTGCCCTGCGTGCGCAGGTTGCTGATGGCGGCCACCAGGTTCTTCAGCAGCTCCGGGTCGTCCAGGTCCGGCACGGCATCGCCGTACTGGTTGGTGACCTGCGTGAGCACCGAGCCGGCCAGGCGGTTGCGGCCGCGGCCCAGGTCGATCAGGATCAGCGTGGTGTCGCCCTCGGCGCGCAGCTGGGGCGTCAGTGCGCCGCGGATGTCCTCCAGCGTGGCGAAGGCGGTGACGATCAGCGACACCGGCGCGGTGACCTGCTTGCCTTCCCCGCCCTCGCTCCAGCGCGTGCGCATGGACAGGGAATCCTTGCCCACCGGCACCGAGATGCCCAGCGCCGGGCACAGCTCCATGCCCACGGCCTTGACGGTGTCGTAGAGCGCAGCGTCCTCGCCCGGCTCGCCGCAGGCAGCCATCCAGTTGCAGGACAGCTTGACGCGCGGCAGCTCGATGGGCGCGGCCAGCAGGTTGGTGATGGCTTCGGCCACGGCCATGCGGCCGGCCGCGGGCGCGTTGGCAACCGCCAGCGGCGTGCGCTCGCCCATGCTCATCGCCTCGCCACGCAGGCCGGAGTAGTCGGCCAGCGTGATGGCGCAGTCGGCCACCGGCACCTGCCAGGGGCCGACCATCTGGTCGCGGTGGCTGAGGCCACCGACGGCACGGTCACCGATGGTGATCAGGAAACGCTTGCTGGCCACGGTGGGGTGGCGCAGCACGTCGAAGGCCAGCTTGTCCAGGCTCAGGCCCGTCAGATCAGCGGGCTGCAGCGTGCGCTCGACACGCTGGACGTCACGGTGCATGCGCGGCGGCTTGCCCAGCAGCACGTCCATCGGCATGTCGATGGGCGTGCCGTGACTGCCCTGGCCCTGCTCGCCGTCGGCCAGCACCAGGCGCAGCTCCTCGGTGGCGGTGCCGATCACGGCATAGGGGCAGCGCTCGCGCTGGCACATGGCGTCGAAGATAGGCAGCGTGTCCGGCGAGATGGCCAGCACGTAGCGCTCCTGGCTCTCGTTGCACCAGATTTCCTTGGGTGCGAGGCCGCCTTCTTCCAGCGGCACCTTGGAGAGGTCGAAGCGCGCGCCGCGGCCGGCGCCGTCCACCAGCTCGGGGAAGGCGTTGGAGATGCCGCCGGCGCCCACGTCGTGGATGGCCAGGATGGGATTGGCCTCGCCCAGGCCCCAGCAGTGGTTGATGACCTCCTGCGCGCGGCGCTGGATCTCGGGGTTGCCGCGCTGCACGGAGTCGAAGTCCAGCTCGGCCGTGTTGGCGCCGGCGGCCATCGAGCTCGCCGCGCTGCCGCCCATGCCGATGCGCATGCCCGGCCCGCCCAGCTGGATCAGCAGCGTGCCGGCCGGGAAGGCGACCTTCTTCGTCTGGCTGGCGCTGATCTGGCCCAGGCCGCCGGCGATCATGATGGGCTTGTGGTAGCCGCGGCGCTGGCCGTCCACCGTCTGCTCGTAGACGCGGAAGTAGCCGCCCAGGTTGGGCCGGCCGAACTCGTTGTTGAAGGCAGCGCCGCCCAGCGGGCCGTCGATCATGATCTGCAGCGGGCTGGCGATGTGCTCCGGCTTGCCGTAGGCCAGCGCCTCCCAGGCCTCGCTCGTGCCGGGCAGGTTGAGGTTCGAGACCGAGAAGCCGGTCAGGCCGGCCTTCGGGCGCGAGCCGCGGCCGGTGGCGCCCTCGTCGCGGATCTCGCCGCCGGCGCCGGTGGAGGCGCCCGGATGCGGGGAGATGGCCGTGGGGTGGTTGTGCGTCTCCACCTTCATCAGCACATGCGACAGTTCCTGGCGCGCCACGTAGCGCGG
>SCTQ01000349.1 GCA_004322345.1 Aquabacterium sp.
CACCGACGTGGACCTGGAGCACCGCCGCCTGCTGGCGACCACGCTGGCCGGCGTGCAGAAGATCGCGTACGACCATCTGGTGCTGGCCTTCGGCACGCGCGCCAACACGGCTCTCGTGCCGGGCATGGCCGAACACGCCCTGCCGCTGAAGCTGGTGGGCGACGCGCTGCACATCCGCAACCGCGTGCTGCAGCGCGTGGCCCGCATCGAGCTGGAGGACGACCCGGTGCAGCGGCGCCGGCTCGGCCACTTCGTCGTGATCGGCGGCGGCTTTTCCGGCGTGGAGGTTGCCGGCGGTCTGGCCGACTTCCTGCAGAGCGCGCGACGCTACTACCCGCGGGTGCAGCCGCAAGAACTCAAGGTCACGCTGTTGCAGGACATCGAGCGCCTGCTGCCCGAGCTGCCCGCCAGCCTGGGCGAGGCCGCGCGCCGATCACTTGCGCAACGCGGCGTGGAAGTGCGGCTGATGGCGCGTGCTGCCGCCGTCGATGCCGATGGCGTCGACCTGGCCGGCGGCATGCGGGTGGACAGCGCGACCGTCGTCTGCACCATCGGCACCCGCGCCAACCCGTTGGCGGACAGGCTCGCGCTGGACAAGCAGCGCGGCCGCATCGAGACCCTGGCCGACCTGTCGGTGGCCGGTGCGGACGATGTCTGGGCCATCGGCGACTGCGCGCTGGTGCACAACGGGGACGCACTCGCGCCGCCTACCGCGCAGTTCGCCGTGGCCCAGGCGCGTGCGCTGGCCGGCAACGTCCTGGCACGCATAGCGGGGCGGCCGACGCGTGCCTTCGCCCACCGCTCGCGCGGGATGATGGCCACCACGGGGCACCTCAAGGGCGTGGCCCAGGTCTTCGGCCTGCGCCTGGCCGGGCTGCCGGCCTGGCTCCTGTGGCGTGCCTACTACCTGCTGCTGATGCCCACGCTGGGCCGCAAGGTCCGCATCTGGCTGGAATGGACCTGGAGCATGTTCTTCGCCGCCGACATCACCCACCTGCGCTTCACGCGCACCGACGCCATCGACGCGCCGGACACGGACCTGCGCGAGACGCAGCCGCAGTCCCGTCCCGCACGCTGACCCACCCTTCCCCACACCCGACACCCCACAGGAGAGCCACCATGCTCAAGCGCAAGTCCGCCATCGTCACCGGGTCCACCAGCGGCATCGGGCTGGGCATCGCCCAGGCCTTTGCCCGGCAAGGCGCCGACGTCATGCTCAACGGTTTCGGCAACGCCGACGAGATCGAGTTCACCCGTGCCCAGCTGGAGCGCGAGCACGGCGTGCGCGTGCTCTACAGCGCAGCCGACATGAGCCAGCCGGCGCAGGTGCGTGCGATGGCGCAGGCCGCCATCGAGGGCTTCGGCCACGTGGACATCGTCGTCAACAACGCCGGCATCCAGCACGTGGCGCCGGTCGAGGAGTTCCCGGAGGAGAAATGGGACGCCGTGCTGGCGATCAACCTGTCCTCCGCCTTCCACCTCATCAAGGCCGTGGTGCCGCAGATGAAGGCGCGCGGCTTCGGTCGCATCATCAACGTCGCCTCGGCCCACGGGCTGACGGCCTCGCCCTTCAAGTCCGCCTACGTCGCGGCCAAGCACGGCATGGTGGGGCTGACGCGCACCATCGCGGTGGAACTGGCGGAGCACGGCATCACGGCCAACACCATCTGCCCCGGCTACGTGAAGACGCCGCTGGTTGACAAGCAGATCGCCGACCAGGCCAGGGCCCACGGCATACCGCCGGAGCAGGTCGTGCGCGAGGTGCTGCTGTCGCACCAGGCGCGCAAGCAGTTCGTGCAGGTGGAGGAGCTGGCCGCCCTGGCAGTCTTCCTGGCATCGGATGCAGCCGCCTCGATGACCGCCACGGCGATCCCGATGGACGGCGGCTGGACCCAGCACTGAGGAGCAGGCGATGGCCACGCGAACCCGTACGCTGAAGCGAGAGCGCGACGTGCAAACCCAGGTCCCCGCGCCCGACCTGCGCATCGGCCAGCCCGGCCTGCCGGGCCAGGTGGTGCTGGTGCTGCAGGGCGGCGGTGCGCTGGGCGCCTACCAGGTGGGCGTCTACCAGGCGCTGCACGAAGCCGGCATCGAGCCCGACTGGGTGATCGGCACGTCGATCGGCGCGATCAACGCGGCGCTGATCGCCGGCAACGAACCGGCGCGGCGCATGGAGCGCATCGAAGCCTTCTGGTCGCGCATCGAGCAGCAGGCGCACGCCGGCTTCGACCGCTGGTGGAGCAGCTGGCTGGGCCTGGGCAATGCGCTGGCCAACGCGCATACCGTCACGCGCGGCGTGCCGGCCTTCTTCGTGCCCAACGCGGGCGCGCTGCACGGCTCGCGCGCCGCGCTGGGCGTGGAGCAGGCGGCCTACTACAGCACCGCGCCGCTGCGCGAGACGCTGGGCCGGCTGGTGGACTTCGGCTACCTGCCCCACAGCCGCACGCGGCTGACGGTGGGTGCGGTCAATGTCTGCAGCGGGCAGATGCGCTATTTCGACAACCGCCACGAGGCCCTGCGCGCCGAGCACGTGATGGCCTCCGGCGCGCTGCCGCCCGCTTTCGGCGCGGTGCGCATCGACGGCCAGCCCTACTGGGATGGCGGCATCTACTCCAACACGCCCATCGAGGCCGTGCTGGACGACATGCCGCGTCGCGACTCGCTGATCTTCGCGGTCAATGTCTGGCACCAGACGGGGCCGGAGCCGGAGTCGATCTGGCAGGTCATGGGCCGCCAGAAGGACATCCAGTTCGCCAGCCGGGCCGACAACCACATCCTGCGGCAGAAGCAGATCCACCGCCTGCGCCACGTGATCCGGGAACTGCACCAGCAGATCCCGGCGTCCCGGCGTGACGAGCCCAAGGTGCGCGAGCTGGCCTCCTGGGGCTGCGGCACGACCATGCACGTGGCCCACCTGCTGGCGCCGCGCGTGGAGGGCGAGGACCACACCAAGGACATCGACTTCACGCCCGCAGGCGTGCGCGCGCGGCGCCAGGCCGGCTATGCGGACACGCTGCGCATGCTCGAGCGGGCGCCGTGGAAGACCGCGGTCGCCGACCCGATCGAAGGCGTCATCGAGCACCTCTGAGCCGCAGGCGCCAGCCATGGACCTGATGCCCGCCAGCCTCGCCTTCGTGCTGGCCGCCGCCTGCGCCGGCCTGATGGGCTACGCCATCCAGCGCGGCGGCACCTGCACCGTCGCGGCGGTGGAGGAGCTGGTCCAGAAGCGCAGCGCGCGGCGCCTGCTGGGCATGGCCGAGGCGGCGCTGTGGGTGGCTGGCGGCCTGGTGCTGGCGCAGGCCCTGCACCTGCTGCCGCACCTGCCTGCGGCCTATGCGGTCAGCGCCTGGACGGTGGCCGGCGGCGCGCTGCTCGGCCTGGGGGCCTGGATCAACCGGGCCTGCGTCTTCGGCGCCATCGCGCGGCTGGGCAACGGCGAATGGGCCTACGCGGCGACGCCGCTGGGCTTCTACCTGGGCTGCCTGAGCGTGGGCTGGTTCCCGGCGCCGCGGCCACGGCCGCTCGCGCAGGTCTCGCCGGTGCTGCAGGCCTCGGCCCTCCTTGCGCTGGCCTTCGCCGCCTGGGCCGCATGGCGCCTGCTGCGTCCGGCCTGGCACCTCACCCGGATCGAAGGCCGCACCGGCTGGGTACGCCGGCTCGCGGCGGCGGTGTGGGAGCCGCACGCGGCGACCTGCGTCATCGGCATCACCTTCGTCGTGCTGATGCTGCTGGCCGGCACCTGGGCCTATACCGACACGCTGGCCGCCGCGGCGCACGGCATGGCGACCTCGCTGGCGACACAGCTGATCCTGCTGCTGGTGCTGTACGCCGGCGGGGTGCTCGGCGGCTGGACCGCGGGCCGCCTGCGCGGCGTGGCGCCTTCGCCCGGCCAGCTGCTGCGCTGCCTGGCCGGCGGCCTGCTGATGGGCTGGGGCAGCCTGCTGATACCGGGATCGAACGACGGAATGATCCTCGTGGGCATGCCGCTGCTGCGCGGCTACGCCTGGGTGGGCTTCGGGACCATGTGCCTGGTCATCGCCGCAGCGCTGGTGCTGCCGCAGGCGCTGCGGCGCGTCCGGCCAATCTTCACTTTTTGATCACGGACGGCCGGCGGCCGCCCCCGCTTCCTAGAATTTTCCCCAGACCCACCCAGGAGAGCGCCTGATGCCACGACACGCGACAGCCACCGGCGCCGGCATCGGCCTGCGCTCGCCCCATGCGGCGCAACTGCTGGAGCGCCGCCCGCCGCTGGCCTTCCTGGAGACCCACAGCGAGAACCACTTCGGCCGCGGCGGACGGGGCTGGGAGCAACTGCTGCGCATCCGCGCGTGCTGGCCGCTGAGCCTGCATGGCGTGGGACTGTCCATCGGCTCGGCCGACCCGCTGGACCGCGCCCACCTGGACGAGCTGGCCGCGCTGGTCGAGGCGCTGGACCCGATCCTGGTGTCCGAGCACCTGTGCTGGTCATCGGTGGGCGGCATCCATGCCAATGACCTGCTGCCATTGCCGTATACCGAGGAAGCCCTGGACCACGTGGTGGCGCGCGTGCAGCAGGTGCAGGACCGGCTGGGCCGCCGCCTCCTGCTGGAGAACGTCTCCAGCTACGTCGAGTTCGCACATTCCACGATCCCCGAGCCGGAGTTCCTCTCGGCCGTCGCGCGGCGCAGCGGCTGCGGCCTGCTGCTGGACGTCAACAACGTCCATGTCAGCGCCCGCAACCACGGTTTCGATCCGCTCGGATACCTGCAGGGCGTGCCCGCCGATGCGGTGGCCGAGTACCACCTGGCCGGCCATGTCGCCAGGCGCATCGAGCTGGACGACGGCAGCAGCGCCGAACTGCTGATCGACACCCACAGCCGCCCGGTGGACGAGGCGGTCTGGGCGCTCTACGCTTGCGCGCTCGCGCTGATCGGGCCGCGCCCCACGCTGATCGAATGGGACGCCGACCTGCCGCCGCTGGATACGCTGCTGGCCGAGGCTGCCCATGCCCAGGCCCTGCTCGATGACAGCCCGCGCCGCCCCGCGCGTCCGGGAAGAACACAGGAGGCCCCGCATGCCTGGGCTGCATGACACGCAAACCGCGGTGATGGACGTCCTGCTGGGCCGGGGCACCGCGCCCGCCGGCCTGCTGCGCACCGGCACGCGCCCGGGCGGCGAACAGCGGCTGCAGGTCTACCGCAACAGCTTCGTGCAGGGGCTGACCGCGGCGCTGCGGGCGGTCTATCCGGTGCTGGACCGGCTCGTCGGCGAGGACTACTTCGACCACCTGGCCCGGCTCTACCTCGGCGCGCATCCGCCGCATGCGGCCACGCTGCAGGCTTTCGGCCATGCGCTGCCGGGCTTCGTCGCCACGCTGGATTCGGCCGCCACCCTGCCCTACCTGGGCGACGTGGCGGCGCTGGAGTGGGCCTATCACCTTGCCTGGCACGCGCGCACGCGGCCGCCGCTGGCGCCGCAGGACCTGGCGGCCGTGCCGCCGCAGGACCAGCCGCGGCTGGTCCTGCAGTTGCAGCCGGGAGCACGGTTCGTCCGTTCGGCCTACCCGGTGCTGGCGATCTGGCAGGCCAACCAGCCAGACGCGCGGGAAGGCGCCGCGATCTCGCTGGGCGACGGTGGTGTGGAGCTGCTGGTCGTGCAGCACGAGCTCGACGTCGAATTCCACCTGCTGGCGCGCGCCGAGTCTGCCTGGCTGCGCGCGCTCGCGGCGGGCGGGGACCTGTCGCAGGCCACCGCCGTGGCGCTGGGGGCCGACCCCGGCTTCGACCTCGTCGGCACGCTGCTGCGCCACCTGCAGCGCGGACTGTTCTGCGGCTGGTCCCTTGCGGAGGACGCATGACCCGTCGCGTGCTCGTGGTCGAGGACGACCCGGACATCGGCCGCCTGGTCACCATGCAACTGGCCGAGCTGGGTTGCGAGCCGACCCTCGTCGCCGACGGCGTCAGCGGCCTGGCCGAGGCCGAAGCAGGCAACTACGACCTGCTGATCCTGGACCTCATGCTGCCGCGCCTGGACGGCCTTCAGATCTGCAAGCGCCTGCGCAGCGCCCAGCGCTACACGCCCATCCTGATGCTGACGGCGAAGTCCGCGGAACTGGACCGCGTGCTGGGCCTGGAGCTGGGTGCAGACGACTACCTGACCAAGCCCTTCAGCCTGCTGGAGCTGGCGGCTCGCGTGAAGGCCATCCTGCGCCGCATCGATCTGCTGGCCGCACCGGCCGGGGACGCCGCGCAGGAACGCATCGAGGCGGGCGACCTGCGCCTGGACCTGCAGCGCCGCGAAGCCTTCGTCGCCGGGGCAGCGGTGGAGCTGACGGCCAAGGAGTTCGAGCTGCTGGCCCACTTCGCGCGCGCGCCGGGCCGTGTCTTCACGCGCACCCAGCTGCTGGACCAGGTCTGGGGCTACAGCCACAGCGGCTACGAGCACACCGTCAATTCCCACATCAACCGCCTGCGCAACAAGATCGAACGCGACCCGGCCAACCCGGCCTACATCCAGACGGTCTGGGGCGTGGGCTACAAGTTCGCCGACCCGCGCTGATGGGCGCGCCCTCATCGAAGCAGTACACACGATGCTGAAGTCCCTTTCGAGCAAGCTGGCCGTCCTCGTCACCGCGGCCTTCATGGTCATCTGCAGCGTGCTGCTGCTGCTGACCCAGGCCATGCTGGACCCGGAGCATGTGCTGCAGCTGTCGGGCTTCGTCGTCTCCGGCAGCGTGGCCTTCGCGATGCTGGCGGCCCTGGCCGTCTTCCAGCTCTTCACCCGCCGCATCAAGGCCCTGGCCGACGCGGTGACGAGCTACCGGCAGGGCGATTTCCGCACGCCGCTGAAGCTGCCCGGTGCCGATGCCGACGGCGACGAGATCGAGCGGCTGGCGGCCCACGTCGAGATGATGTCCGGCCGCATCGCCTGCCAGGTCGGCGAGCTGGACCGCGCGGCGCTGCGCAGGCGCGAGCTGCTGGCCAACGTCTCGCACGACCTGCGCACGCCGCTGACGTCCATGCAGGGCTACCTGGAGATGCTGCTGATCCAGCACGGCCGCATGGACCCGGCCGAGCAGCGCAGCTACCTGGAGACCGCCACGCGCCATTGCGAGCGCCTCGCGCGCCTGGTGGCGGACTTGTTCGAGCTGACCAAGCTGGACGCCGGCGAGGTGCAGCCGCAGCTGGAGGAATTCCCGCCGGCCGAGCTGGCCCACGACATCGCCCAGAAGTTCTCCCTCGATGCCAGCCGCCGTGCCGTGCGCCTCGTGGCGGACTGCGCGGACCCGCGGCTGGCCGTGCGTGCCGACATCGGCATGGTCGAGCGCGTGCTGGAGAACCTGGTGGAAAACGCGCTGCGCCACACGCCGGCCGGCGGCGAGGTGCGCATCGAGCTCAGCGGTGCGGGCGAACGCGCACGCATGCGGGTGCGCGACAGCGGCGCCGGCATCGCGGCCGAGGACCTGCCGCATGTCTTCGACCGCTACTACCGCGGCGACCGTACCGACCGCGGCGAAGGCACCCATCTCGGACTGGGTCTGGCGATCTGCCGCAAGATGGTCCAGCTGCACGGCGGCGAGCTGCTGGTGCACAGCACGCCGGGCAGCGGCACCAGCTTCGACTTCGACCTGCAGCTCGCCGGCGCGGCTGCCGCCCATCCATGAACCCGACCATGCTCGCGGGCTACGTGATCGCGCTGTGCGTGGTCGGCTTCGTGCCGGCCCTGGTGCGGCCGAGTGTCGCCACGGTTGGGCTGGCGGCCGTCTGCGCGGCCGTCGGGCTCGCGACGCTGTGGCGTGCGTCCGGGCGCATGCGCAGCGCCGACGCCTCGCGCATCGCGGAGCTGGAAAGCGAGGCGGCACGGCAATGCGCCGAACGCGGCGCGCTGACGGAGGCACGCGACGCCGCGGTGGCCGAACTGCAGGCCGCGGAGGAGCGCTATCTCTGCGCGCTGCGCGGCAGCCAGGACGGCCTGTGGGAATGGGACATCGCCAGCGACCGCGTCGAGCTGTCGCCGCGCTGGAAGAGCATGCTCGGCCGTGATCCCGGCGGCACGGGCAGCAGCCCGCGTGCGGAGTGGCTGTCCTGCGTGCACCCTGATGATCGCGCGGCGCTGGAGGCCGCGCTGCAGGCGCACCTGGCATCGTGCGAGACGCGTTTCGACCACGAGATGCGCCTGCTGCACCAGGACGGCCGCGTGCGCTGGGTGCTCTCGCGCGGCACCGCGATCCGGCGCGCGAGCGGCGCGCCCTATCGCATGGTCGGGCTGGACACGGACGTGACACGCCTCAAGCGCATGGAGACTGTGCTGGACGCCGTGGCCCACGGCACCTCGGGCGCCTTCGGCGAACGCTTCTTCGAGACCCTGGTGCAGCACTTCGCGCGCGCGCTGGAAGTCAGCATGGCCTTCGTGACCGAGTGCGCCGACCAGCCGGCGACGCGCCTGCGCACGCTGGCGGTATGGGCCGACGACGGCCACCAGGACAACTTCGAATACGGCCTGTCCGGCACGCCGTGCGAGGAGGTCGTCCAGGGCGGGCGCATCTGCTTCCACCCGGAAGGCATCGGGCGCCTCTACCCGGCCGAAGCCGGCTTCGAGGGCTACCTGGGGCTGCCCATCGTCTCCAGTGCCGGGCAGGTGCTGGGGCACCTGGCCTTCCTGCACAGGCAACCGCTGGGCGACGAGGTGCTGGTCGATTCGATCTACCGCATCTTCCTGTCGCGTGCAGCGGCGGAGATCGAACGCATCCGGGTCCTGACGCAGCTGGAGCGTGCCGCGCCAGGCCCGGATCTCTGACGCTCAGTTGACGCTCGTGTCCTGCGGCTGCAGGCCCTGGGCCATGCCGGCCGGCGAGGTTTCGCGCAGCGGGTCGTTCTCGTCGAAGGGCGGGCGGTAGGGATGAGGCAGCTGGCCGGCGGCGCGCGCACGCGCGACCTCGGTCTGCACCTGCTCGCGCGTCAGCGCGGCGGATGCCGGCGTGGCCTGCGGGCGGAAGTAGTTGGCCGCCAGCGCGGCGCGGCTGGCGCGGACTTCGGCGGCGTCGGCCGGCATCGCTGCCTCGGCGCGGGCGGCTTCGGCGCGCGGGCGGTAATAACGCGCGGCAGCGGCATCGTGCCCGGCGCGTGCCCCGAAGGACACGGCATCGGCCTGCTCGACGTCGGTGGTGGTGCCGGCCCAGGCCAGGCTGGCGGCGGCCTGCAGCGCCAGCGCAGCGGCCAGCGTGAGCACGGGACGGGAGGAACGGGAAGCGTTGGAACGGGACATGGCGAATCTCCTGATGAGGTGAACCGCGGCGCGGATGCGCCGCTGCGGACTGGCGCCGCACAGGTCCATTCCTGCACGATCACCATGCCCGGCAGTCTCTCGATCAGGTCTCCCGCGGACGTTGAGCGGAGATCACGTTTCGATCACCTAGTCCACTGAAACGGAGGAATCGGATGTGCGATTCCTCCGTTTCAGTGGACTTAGTGTGGTGCGCCACACTACGGGCTGCTGCCTGCACGGTGCAGCCCGACGGCAATGCCCGATCCACCCGGGCCGACGCTCGAAAGCCCGGAGACGGGCACGAAGTTCGCTGGAGGATCCGCAGGCCCTTTCCCGCCCCGACCGTTCGCATCGCCACGCTGACCAAGACAATGCTTCAAGACCCCGATCCGTTCCACGCCGTGCGCCGCGAACTCGACGGCCGGCTGTGGATGGAGCGGACCGTGGTGCTGGCCTACGCGGCTGCTGCGGGGCTGGGCGTGGTGGCCTTCACCTTGCTGGCCGAGCACGCGTTCGGTCTGTTCGAGCGCATCCTTCACTGGCGGGGAGGCTGGGCCGTCTTGGTCTGGATGCCTGCGGTGACGATGGCCGTGGTCTGGGCCACCCGGCGCTGGGCCCCCGCAGCCGCGGGGTCGGGCATCCCGCAGGTGATGGCAGCCCTGGATCCGGAGGCGGCCGCACACCGCACACGCTTCGTCTCCCTGTGGTTGTCCCTTGCCAAGACCGTGCTGGCCAGCGGCGGATTCCTGGCCGGCCTGTCCATCGGCCGCGAGGGACCGTCGGTGCAGGTGGCCGCGGGCGTGATGCAGCACGGGCACCGCTGGTTCGGCCCGCGCTCCGGGCTGTCCGCCCATGGACTGCTGGTCGCCGGCGGCGCGGCCGGCATCGCCGCTGCCTTCAACGCGCCACTGGCAGGCGTGGTGTTCGCGATCGAGGAACTGTCGCGCAAGCTGGAGTCCCGCTCCAGCGGCCTGATCATCGCCGCCATCGTGCTGGCGGGCCTGATCGGTGTCTCGGCGTTCGGCAACCTCAGCTACTTCGGCCGCATCCAGGTGCCGCGGCTGGGCTGGTCCGCGCTGCTGCCGGGGCTGTGCGTGACGGTGGCCTGCGGCGTGCTGGGCGGCATCTTCGCCAAGCTGCTGGCCGCCTCGTTGACCAGCACGGCCAGCCGCGTCCAGCGGCTGCGAGCCCGGTTTCCCGTGCGCTTCGCCGGCGTGCTCGCCGTGGTGATCGCCATCATCGGCCTGGTCACCGGAGGGGCGACCTTCGGCGCCGGGTCGGAAGCGGTCAAGCACATGCTGCAGGGGCAGGCCGACGTCCCGATGTTCTACGTGACGCTCAAGTTCGTCGCGACCTGGCTGTCCACGTGGTCCGGCGTGCCCGGCGGCATCTTCGCGCCCTCGCTGTCGATCGGAGCGGGCGTGGGCCACAACGTTGCTGCGCTGATGGGCGAGGACATTGCTCCGGCACTCATCGCCATGGGCATGGCTGCCTTCCTGGCCGCGGTGACCCAGGCTCCGCTGACCGCCTTCATCATCGTCATGGAGATGGTGGATGGCCACGCCATGGTGCTCAGCCTGATGGCTTCAGCCATGCTCGCCAGCCTGCTGTCGCGCATGCTGGCGCGGCCGCTGTACGAGACGCTGGCCCAGGCATTGCTGCAGGCGGCCGGCGGCGGCGATCCCACCCCGCGCCCACCAGACGCGCCAGCGGACGTCACGGTGGCCAAAGGCTGACCTCGCCGCTGGCGGCGGCGAGGCCCTCGCTGCGCAAGGGCTCCCTGGAGCACCGGCGCCACGTTCCACAGGTCGATGCGATCGCCAGCCCGGCGGGCAGGCCTGCCGGACGCAGGCGAGCGGCGATCACGCCTGGCCCCGCCGTGCGGTCCCCGGGGCGCCGCAGGGCCGGTGAGCGCTCAGCGGCTCCTGGCGGTGCGGCGGCGGCCGCCCCTGGCCGGGCCGGCTTCCTTGCCGACGGCCTGCCCCACCTTGGACAGCACGCGTTTCGCGTTCGTCGCGCAGTCGATCTCCGGCGGCTTCGCCTCGATCTCGCCGATCAGCGCCAGGATGTGCGCCCTGCCCTGCGCCAGCCGCGCCTGCATGGCCTCGATGTCCTGCACCTTCTTGCGCAGCGTGCCGACCAGCGCGCCGTGCTCCCATTCCGCCAGGTCGGGCGGCAGCAGCGCGCGCAGCTCGTCGAGGCTGAAGCCGGCCTGCTGCGCGGCCGAGATCAGGTTCAGCATCAGGACCGCATCGGACGGATAGGTCCGGTAGCCGTTGGGCTCCCGCTCGACCGACTTGAGCAGGCCGATGCGCTCGTAGAAGCGGATGCGCGAGGGCGCCAGGCCCGTGCGTTGCGCGAGTTCGCCGATCTTCATGGAAGCACCTCGAAGCGCAGCCCCGCGTGCTGCGTCAGCCGTTCGACGAGGCGTTCGTCGAACATCGTCGCCGGCGTCCAGAAGCCGCCGCCGCGCCCTGCCCCCGTGCCGTCCTTGGCATGGTCCAGCGCCAGGCTGGCGGCGGCCTGGCCCAGCATCTTGCCGGTGGAGCCGTAGCCGGGATCGCGGTCGCCCGTGACCTTCACGCGCAGGACCTGGCCCTGGGCGCCTCGGCCGAAGAAGCGCAGGTCGTAGCGGCCGGCCAGCTGGGCCTCGGGGCTGGGCCCTTCGCCGGGCTTGGGCAGGACGAAGCGCTCCAGCAGGCCGCGCACGGGCGGCAAGACGATGCCCAGCATGAAGGCCCCCAGCCCGCCCACGATGCCCATCGCGGTCAGGCGGCCCTTGATGCCCGGCCCGACGAGGATCCCCTCGTCATAGGTGAACCCCGCGCCATAGGCCTTGCCGGACAGCGCGTTGGAGCGGTGCACCACGCGCTCGTTGATCGCGGCCATCACGAAGGGCGCGATCCAGGCGCCGAAGTCGGGGTCGAACTCGGCCCCGCCGACGTAATGCTGGCGTGCGGTGAAGCCATGCCCTTCGGGGCACAGCGAATACGGGTTCAGCAGTTCGCGGCGCAGGGCCGGGTCGGCTGCGGCTTCGCGCACGACGTTGATCATGCTGGCCACCGTGCCGCCGGATGCGCCGCCCTTGAGCGTCTTCACGCGCATCTTCACCTGAGTGGCCGGCGCGCCCCATTGCTTCATCGCCTGCCGCTGCAGGAACTGCACGCCCATGTCGGACGGGATGGAATCGAAGCCGCAGCAGTGCACGATGCGCGCGCCCGAGCGCTGCGCGGCGGCCTCGTACTTGCCCACCATGCGCCGGATCCACTGGGCCTCGCCGGTGAGGTCGCAGTAGTCGGTGCCGCTGTCCGCGCAGGCCCGCACCAGCGGCTCGCCGTACAGCGCATAGGGGCCGACGGTCGACACCACCACACGGGTCTGCGCACACAGCGCCTGCAGCTGGGCGTCGTTGGCGGCGTCGGCCAAGATGACCGGCAGGGCCTGCCCCGCCGCGCCCAGCGAACGCTTGAGCTCGTCGAGCCTGGATGCGGACCGGCCCGCAATGGCCCAGCGCAGGGCCCCACCTTGGGCCGGGACATGTTCCGCCAGGTAGCGCGTCAGGATCTGGCCGACGAAGCTGGTGGCGCCGAAGACGACGAGGTCGTGGGCTGGTGCGGTCATGTGGGGTCCAATGCCTTCGGCTTTGTGGCAGGTCGAGGACGGGCTGCGCATCCTCGACCACGTCCATGCGCAGGGTGGTGGAAGCACCCAGCCCGTCGAGGAGCTGACTCGGCGGCCCGCCGCCGCGCTGCAGCGCGACGTCGCGCGGCAGCAGGCGCTGGGCGAACGATAGCGTGTTGGACTGTCATGCGATGCCCTGCTGCCAATGCTGCGACCGGCGGACTTTAAGGTTGAAGTGATGTTCAAGGTCAAGCCTTGCGCCGCATGCCGGATCCTTCTCGCAACCGGCTTGCATTCGATGCCCGCAAGGCCTTGACCTTGAAGTTTGCTTCAACCTTAGAGTCGTCCCACGCTTCAACGAGGTCCCCCATGAACGTGTTCGACAGACTGACCCTCCCCAACGGCTCGACCCTCCCCAACCGCATCGCCAAGGCCGCGATGGAAGAGAACATGGCCGACGCCGACCAGGCGCCTTCCGAAGCGCTGATGCGCCTCTACCAGGCCTGGGCCGACGGTGGCGCCGGGCTGCTGATCACCGGCAACGTGATGGTCGACGGCCGTGCGATGACCGGGCCCGGCGGCGTGGTGCTGGAAGACGACCGGCAGCTCGGCAAGTTCAGGCAATGGGCGCGCATCGGCCGCTCCCGGGGCGCGCAGTTCTGGCTGCAGATCAACCATCCCGGCCGCCAGATGCAGGCCAACCTGGGCCAGCCGACCTGGGCGCCCTCGGCGGTGCCGCTGGACCTTGGCAAGTTGTCCAGGCACTTCAGCACGCCGCAGGCGATGACGCCGGAGGTCATCGCCGACGTGATCCGGCGTTTCGCCCGTACCGCGCAGCTGGGCGAGCAGGCCGGGTTCACCGGCGTGGAGATCCACGCGGCACATGGCTACCTGCTGAGCCAGTTCCTGTCGCCGCTGAGCAACCAGCGCACGGACGAATGGGGCGGCCCGCTGCGCAACCGTGCGCGCCTGCTGCTGGAGATCGTGCGTGCCGTGCGTGCGGTGGTCTCGCCCGGCTTTGCGGTGGCCGTCAAGCTCAACTCCGCGGACTTCCAGCGCGGCGGCTTCAGCGCCGAGGATGCCCGCGAGGTGGTGCGCATGCTCGAAGGCCAGTCCGTGGACCTGATCGAGCTGTCCGGCGGCAGCTACGAGGCACCGGCCATGCAGGGCCAGGCGCGC
The DNA here is from genome assembly GCA_004322345.1 of Aquabacterium sp. Lineage (GTDB taxonomy): Bacteria > Pseudomonadota > Gammaproteobacteria > Burkholderiales > Burkholderiaceae_C > Aquabacterium. Next base: position 14,044 of record SCTQ01000349.1, read on the forward strand.
GACGGCCGCACGCTGGCGCGCGAGGCCTACTTCGCCGAGTTCGCCCGCGACATCCGCAAGGTGGCCAGCATGCCGGTGATGGTCACCGGCGGCATCCGCCGCCGGCCGGTGGCCGAGGAGGTGGTGCGCAGCGGCGTGGACATGGTGGGCATCGCCACGGCCCTGGCCATCGATCCCCATCTGCCGCGCGACTGGAAACAAGGCCGGGACAGCGCGCCGGCGCTGCTGCCCATCACCTGGAGAAACAAGGCCCTGGCCTCGCTGGCCAACATGGCCGTGGTCAAGTTCCAGCTGGGCCGGCTCAGCCGCGACCGCCAGCCCGATCCGCAGGTCTCGCCGCTGCGTGCCCTGGTGCTGCAGCAGGCAGCGGCGGCCTGCCGCACGCGGCGCTACCGGCGCTGGGCCGCGCAGCGCGCGTCGCGCTAGCAGCGGGCCGGCTGCGGCCTCGCGCGGCTCGGCGTCACGGCAGGCGGGAGATGAACGCCGAGAGGCGGCGCAGCCCTTCGGACAGCTCCTCGCGCGACGCCGCGCAGGACAGCCGCACGTAGCGCTGCGCGCCCGCGACGCCGAAGTCGTGCCCCGGCGTCAGCGCCACGTGGGCCTCGTCCAGCAGCCGGCGGCAGAACTGCATCGCGTCCAGCCCGGTGCGGGTGACGTCGAAGTAGACGTAGAACGCGCCGTCCGGCGCCACGGGCACGTCCAGCGGCAGCCCGGCCAGGCCCTCCAGCACCAGCGCGCGGCGCGCCTGGAACTCGGCCCTGCGCTGCTCGCACACGGCCAGCGACCCCGGCTGGAAGCAGGCCAGCGCCGCATGCTGGGCGATGGTGGACGGGCAGATGTAGTAGTTCTGCGCCAGTCTCTCCATCACCGGCACCATCTGCGGCGGCAGCACGCACCAGCCCAGGCGCCAGCCCGTCATGCCGAAGTACTTGGAAAAGCTGTTGACGACGATGGCGCCGGGGTCGCCGGCCAGCACGGTGGGCGCGTGGCCGTCGGCAAGGTTCAGGTAGATCTCGTCGACGATGCGCCAGGCGTCGTGCTCGTGCGCCCAGCGGCAGATCGCGGCGAGTTCTTCAGGCGGCACCGAGGTGCCGGTGGGATTGGACGGCGTGGCGACCAGCAGCCCGCGCGTGTCCTCGCGCCAATGGCGCTGCACGGCGGCCAGGTCGAGCTGGAAGCGGCTGGCTGCATCCGTGGGGATCAGCTCCACCTGCGCACCGAAGCCGCTGAGGAAGCGCCGGTTGCAGGGGTAGGACGGGTCACCCACCAGCACATGGTCGCCGGGATCCACCAGTGCGGCGGTGACCAGCAGCAGCGCGGCCGAGGCCCCGGCGGTGACGACGATGCGCCCTGCATCCACCTCCACGCCGTGTGCGTGGCGGTAGAAGCCGGCGATGGCCTCGCGCAGCTCGGCCAGGCCCAGGGCGGAGGTGTAGGGCAGGCGCGTGCCGCGTGACAGCCGCTCCAGTGCGGCCAGCACGGCCGGGGGCGCGCCGAAGTCCGGCTCGCCCAGGTTGAGCTGGACGACGTGGTGGCCGCGGGCCTCGATGAGCGCGGCCTGCTTGCCGAACTCCATCGCGAGGAAGGGCGTGATCTCCTGGGCGCGGCGGGAGAACCTCATCGCTTCAGGCCCCATGGACGCGCAGCACCTCGTCCAGCGGTGCACGCGGCACCGGCCAGTCGTTGACCGGCGCCGCCTTGGCATAGCCGATGGCCATGCCGGCGAACAGCATCTGCTCCTGCGGCAGGCCGAGGAAGCCGCCGACCGTCTTCGGGTAGACCGCCCAGCATTCCTGCGCGCAACTCGCCACGCCCGCCTCCTCCAGCAGCAGCATGACCGACAGCATCAGCATGCCCAGGTCCGACCACTGCGGCCGGCCCATGCTGCGGTCGATGGCCACGAACAGGCCCGCCGGCGCGCCGAAGAACTGGAAGTTCCGGGAGAACTGCAGCATGCGGCCCAGCTTGTCCTCGCGCGGGATGCCCAGGGCGGCGTAGAGCCGCTCGCCGACGTCGTGGCGGCGCTCGCGGTAGGGCGACTTGAGGCCGCGCGGGTAGATGTCGTAGTCGGTCTCCTCGCCGCCCGGGTGCTCCTGCACGCGCTGCTGCATCAGGGCCTTCAACTGGTCCATGCGGTCGCCCAGCACCAGGTGCAGCTGCCAGGGCTGGAGGTTGCCACCGGACGGCGCGCGCAGGGCCTGGGCCAGGATGTCCTTGAGCAGGTCGACGGGAACCGGGCGGTCCTCGAAATCGCGGACGGAACGGCGGCGGGCCAGGGCGGCGCTGACGGTCATGGGTACCTCGCAGGTGGGACGGCTATGCGGCGCAGCGAGTATCCCCGCTGCGCAGGCTCAACAGGTAGGCGCAGAACATGTCGGCCATCGCATCCGAATAGGCCTTGATCTCGCGCACCGTGCGCGGCTGCTCGGAGAAGTCCTTGCCCACGGTCGCCAGCGTGGTGCGGATCAGGTCGCCTGCCAGCGCGCGCGCCGCGGGCGTCGCCTTGGGCAGCACCTCCCGCAGGAAGGCGGCGACGGTGCGGTCGGCCGACTTGCGCGCCTGCTGCGCCTCGGGTGCGTCGCGGTACAGCGGCGCGGCATCGGCCAGGGCCACGCGCATCTCGGCCTCGTCGCACTCGGAGCGCACGAAGGCGTGGACCAGCCGGCGCAGCCGCTGCAGCGGCTCGTGGCTGCGGTCCTCCAGGATGCGGCACAGCATCTCGGTGGTCTGGCGCCATTCGTCGCTCTGCAGCCGGAACAGGATGGCCGCCTTGTTCGGGAAGTACTGGTAGACCGAGCCGACGCTGACGCCGGCGCGCTCGGCCACGCGTGCCGTGGTGAAGCGCGGCGCGCCTTCCTTGGACAGAACCTGAACAGCCGCCTGCAGGATCGCGCCGACGAGCTCGGTGGAGCGCGCCTGCTGAGGCTGCTTGCGCTGGGAGATCGGGGCGCGTCGTGAGGAGGGCATGGCGGGTCTCGGGAATGCGACTATGGAACCTGAATGATTCGTCGCATTATGAGGACTCTTCCACTTCACACGAAACCTCGCATGAGCACCCTCACCTCCGCGCCCCTGGCGCCCCTGCTGGCCCGCCTGTTCGAGGAAGCCGACGCCGCCTCGCCCGCGGCCAGCCCCGTCTTCGCCGATGTCCCCGAGGCCGAGCGCACGCGCCTGATGCGCAGCCGCACCGACTACCTGGACCTCTATGCGCGCCTGAAGGACTTCCCCCTGCCCGTCTCGCCCGAGACGGGCACCCTGCTCTACATGCTGGCGCGCAACAGCGGCGCGCGCAGCATCGTCGAGTTCGGCACGTCCTTCGGCATCTCCACCCTGCACCTGGCCGCGGCCCTGCGGGACAACGGTGGCGGGCGGCTGATCACCAGCGAGTTCGAGCCGTCCAAGGTGGCGCGCGCCCAGGAGAACCTGGAGGCCGGCGGCCTGGCCGACCTGGTGGAGATCCGCGCAGGCGATGCCTTGCAGACCTTGGGCAGCGGCCTGCCGGACAGCATCGACCTCGTCCTGCTGGACGGCGCCAAGGCGCTCTATCCCGAGATCCTGGACCTGCTGGAAAGCCGGCTGCGCCCCGGTGCCATCGTCGTCGCGGACAACGCCGACTACAGCCCGGAGTACCTGGCGCGCGTGCGTTCGCCGGCGGCGGGCTACCTGTCGACGGGCTTCTCCGAGGACGTCGAGGTGTCGTTGCGACTGGGCTAGAAGCGCCGGCCCGCCTGCATCCCCAGCATCCAGTTCCGCCCTGCGGCCGGCTCGAAGTACCGGCGGTTGGCCTCGTTGACGATGACCGAGCCCACGTAGCGCCTGTCCGCCAGGTTGTCGACGCGCAGCAGCCCCGTGAGCATCCAGCCGCCCAGCGGCCGCTCCCATGCCGCTCGCCAGGCCCAGGTGCTCCAGCCGGCCGCGGCCTGGGTGTTGAGGTCGTCCGCGTAGATGCGGCTGCTGTGGCGCAGCTCCAGCGCCGTCTGCAGGCCGCGCACGGGCTGCCAGGCCAGCTCCGCATACGCCGTGCGCCGCGCGGTGCCCGGAATGCGGCTGCCCGGCGGCACCGGCGTCGTGTTGGCCGCGCTGCCCGCCGTGCAGGGCACGGCGGTGCAGGAGCGAAAGCCGTCGAGGTAGCTCGCGTTCAG
>SCTQ01000350.1 GCA_004322345.1 Aquabacterium sp.
CCATTTTTGGCCGTCCAGCGGCGGCCGATGCCCAAGAACGCAAATAGCAAGGGGTCTCCGGTGCCGCATGTACAGCATGTACAAGGAGGGTGCCGATGCCCTGCAGGCCAGATTGCGCCACGCGCATGCAGTCCTCCGCGTGTTCGCAGAGTTGGCGCAGCAAGTCCGTATCCGCCGCGGCGTAGTCTGGCTTGCCATCCGCGCCCAGCGGCAAGGCGGGCAGGATCGCGAGCAGATCCTGCATGGGGCGGCAGCGAGCGGGTGTGGACATCGGACAGTGCCTGCTGGCTCGAGAAAGCCGTCATGAAGACGCATGTGGCCCCTGAGCACGTCGGCATCGTGGGACTGACACTATTGTCTCTGGTACTATAGTGCCACCCCTTCCACCATGCTGGGGTGGAAACGGCAGAAACTCTATTCGGCAGGGAGATCGCGCATGCAAGGGTGGCGCGCGGTCTGTCCCAGGAAGAGCTGGGACATCGGGCAGGGATACACGTGTCCTACGTCAGCCAGCTCGAGCGAGGGCTGAAGTCCCCTTCGCTGCGGGTCATCCTGAAGATCGCAGAGGCACTCGACCTGCCTGCTCATGAATTCGTGAAGGCGGTCGAGGCTTCGATGAGAAGGTCATGAGGGGCTTGGTGTGGCGGCAGATCCGCCACACCAATCAGGGCGTCTCGCCCATCAACGCCGACTCCTATTCTTTCCGTTCAGGGCTCCCCCACATGCTCGCAACTTGCCCTGAAACATCAGGAGCGGCGACCATGACCAAGAGCCATACCTGTGACGTGGCGGAGCAACTGCGAACCCCGGAAGAAGTGGCGGCATATCTCGATGCATGGCTTACCGAGGCGCCTGAAGACGTCGTCGGCATTGCCAGGGCGCTACGCGATGTCGTGCGAGCCAAGGGGATAGCGCAGGTGGCCCATGAGACGGGACTCAAGCTGGAGGGGCTATGCAAGGCACTCAACGAACCCCTGTCCAGCGCTGAGCTGGCCGCCTACGAAGCGAGACGTGATCTGGCGGCTGAGTTGCTCCAGTCGATTCGCGAGATGAAAGCTGGACCCGTGCACGTCGTGCTCTTCCCAGTCACCAGGCCCTACAAGAAATAGCATGACGAGAACACTACGGCGCGGTGGCTGCTTCTTCTTGTCTACCGAACCGCCCCACCGCTCCCGCACAGCCCCGGCGGCCGGCGGCGCCGGGGCTGTGCTCGCGCCAACGTCCGCATGCACGGCGCAGCGCGCGAAGGAACGTTCAGTCCTCCATCAACGCCCTGATCATCCTCCCCACCACCTTCGCCACCCGGTCCTTGTCCATCTGCGGATGCCGCACCGTGCGCACCGTCAGCCCGTCGAAGATCGCCGACAGCGCGTCGATGCGCGCATCGACGTCGGCCTTGGAGTGGCGCCTGGCGTTCGGCCCCCAGGCCTTGAGCATCATCGCGCGCAGGCGCTCGCGGCCCTGGGCGTCGGCCGCCTGCACGATCTCGGCCATGCGGGCGTTGCGGCTGGCCTCGGCCACCACTTCCAGGCGCAGGCCGGCGCGTTCGGGGTCGGTGGTGTTGTGCACGCCCTCGATCGCGCGCTCGACCATCGCGCGCATCACGTCGGGCTGCTGCTCGATGTCGCCGACCACCGCGTGCATCTCGTCCTGCTCCTGCTGGACGATGGCCGAGATGATGTCTTCCTTGTTCTCGAACAGGTTGTAGATGTGGCCGGCGCTGATGTCGGCGGCCTTGGCGATCTCGGCCATGCTGGCGCCGTGGAAGCCGCTCCTGGTGAAGCACGCGGCCGCCGCGTCCAGCACCTGCTGGCGGCGGGAGGCGGTGCGTTCGGCGGCGGCTTCCCGGGCGCGGGGGGATCGTCTGGCTCGCTCGGTCATGGCGTGTGGTCGGTGATGCGGGGGTCGGATCGGGCGGCGGCTATTGTGCCGACGCCACGGGCGTGGCCTGGTTCGTGTCCAGCCCGCCGCCCAGTGCCTTGTACAAGGTCACGAGGTTCACCTGCTGCGACAGCCGCACGGTGATCAGCCCCTGCTGCGCCGAGTACAGCGTGCGCTGCGCATCCAGCACGCTGAGGTAGTCGTCCACGCCCTTGCGGTAGCGCGCGTCGGACAGCTGGTAGGCGGAGCCCGCCGCATCGGCCAGCGCCTGCTGCGCGGCGAGCTGCTCGCCCACGTGGGCACGCTGGGCCAGGGCATCGGCCACTTCCCTGAACGCGGTCTGGATGGCCTTCTCGTAGCTGGCCACGTCGATGTCGCGGTCCAGCTCGGCCACCTTCAGGTTGGCGCGGTTGGAGCCGGCGTTGAAGATGGGCAGGCTGATCTGCGGCACGAAGGTCCACATGCTGCTGCCGTTGCCGAACAGGCCCGACAACTCGGCGCTGGCCGTGCCGGCCGTGGCCGTCAGCGAGATGCTGGGGAAGAAGGCCGCACGCGCCGCGCCGATGCTGGCGTTGGCGGCCTGCAGCGTGCGCTCGGCCTGGCGCACGTCGGGGCGCCGGGTCAGCACCTGGGCGGGGACGCCGGCGGGCAGCTCGGCGGTCGCGGCCTGCAGCGGCTGGCCGGCTGCGGGCAGCAGCTCGACCGGCACCGCGGCGCCCACCAGCAGCACCAGCGCGTTGCGGTCCTGGGCCACTTGCGTGGCATAGGACGCGGCATCGGCGCGGGCCGACTCCACCGAGGTCCTGGCCTGGCTCAGGTCCAGCTGCGAAGCCACGCCCAGCTCGTGGCTGCGGCTGGTCAGCTTGTAGGACGCCTCCTGGCTGGCCAGCGTCTCCTGCGCCAGGGCCAGGCGCTGCTGGTCGGCGCCCAGGGTCAGCCAGGCGGTCGCCACCTGGGCCACCAGGCTGATCTGCGTGCTGCGCGCGGCCTCCTCGGTGGCGAAGTAGCTCTGCAGCGCCTGCTCCTGCAGGCTGCGCACGCGGCCGAAGAGGTCCAGCTCGTAGGCACTGAAGCCCAGCGTGGCGCTGTAGCTGCGGGTGATGTTCTGCGACGAGCCCGACACGTCCGACGGCGTGCGCTGCGCGCTCTGCCCGCCCGAGGCCTGGATGCTGGGGAAGAGCTCCGCGCGCTGGATGCGGTACCGGGCCTGGCTGCGCTCGATGTTGAGCGCGGCCACGCGCAGGTCGCGGTTGTTCTTCAATGCCAGCTCGATGACGCTGCGCAGCTTCGCATCGGCGAAGAACTCGCGCCAGCCGATCTCGCCGGCCTGGCGGGTGGCCGCTGCGGTGGAGGCCGCCCCGCCTTCGGGCCAGGCCGAGGACACCGGCGCCTGCGGGCGCTCGTAGGTCGGTGCCAGAGTGCTGCAACCGGCAGCCGTCAGCGCGGCGGCCAGGGCCAGCGGCAACAGGCCGCGGCGGGTGGAGGGGGTGGAAGACATCTTCGTTCTCCTGCGATTCAGTTCAGAGGCCTTCGGCCGGGGCCGGCGGCATCAGCGGCGGGAAGGGCTGCACGGGCGCGGCCGCCTCGGTGCGTTGCGGCGCCTTGGCCGGGAACACCTTGCGCACCGCGACGAAGAACACCGGCACCAGGAACAGCCCCAGCACGGTGGCCGACAACATGCCGCCCAGCACGCCGGTGCCGATCGCGTTCTGGCTGCCGGAGCCGGCGCCCGTGGCGATGGCCAGCGGCAGCACGCCGAGTGCGAAGGCCAGCGAGGTCATCAGGATCGGGCGCAGGCGCAGGCGCACGGCGTCCAGCGTCGCCTCCACCAGGCCCAGCCCGTGCTCCATGCGCTCCTTGGCGAACTCGACGATCAGGATCGCGTTCTTCGCCGACAGGCCGATGGTGGTCAACAGGCCGACCTGGAAGTACACGTCGTTGGACATGCCGCGCAGGCTGGCGGCCAGCAGCGCGCCGATCACGCCCAGCGGCACGACCAGCATCACCGCGAAGGGAATGGACCAGCTCTCGTACAACGCGGCCAGACACAGGAAGACGACGAGCAGCGAGATCGCATACAGCATCGGCGCCTGCGAGCCGGACATGCGCTCCTGGTAGGACAGGCCCGTCCACGACAGGTCGATGCCCGCGGGCAGCCTGGCGGCGATGCGCTCGATCGCGGCCATGGCCTCGCCCGAGCTGTGGCCCGGCGCGGCCTGGCCCTGCACCTCCAGCGCGGACACGCCGTTGTAGCGCTCCAGCTTGGGCGCGCCGGTCTCCCACTTCGCGGTGGCGAAGGAGGCGAAGGGCACCATGTCGCCGTTGCCGTTGCGCACGCGCCAGGTGTTCAGGTCCTCGGGCATCGAGCGGAACTTCGCGTCGGCCTGGATGTAGACCTTCTTCACGCGTCCGCGGTCGATGAAGTCGTTGACGTAGGAGCTGCCCCAGGCGGCCGACAGCATCGCGTTGATGTCGGAGACCGACACGCCTTGCGCGCCCGCCTTGGCCTGGTCGACGTCGATGCGCAGCTGGGGCGAGTCCTCCAGCCCGTTGGGGCGCACGGCGGCCAGCACGGGGTCCTGGGCGGCCATGCCCAGCAGCTGGGTGCGGGCCTGCACCAGGGCCGCGTGGCCCAGGCCGGCGTTGTCCTGCAGGTAGAAGTCGAAGCCCGTGGCGTTGCCCAGCTCCATCACCGCGGGCGGGGCGAAGGCGAAGACCGTCGCGTCGCGCAGCCTGGAGAAGGCGGCCATCGCGCGGCCGGCCACGGCCGACACGGCACGTGCCGCACCCGGGCGCTCGCTCCAGTCCTTCAGGCGCACGAAGCCGATGGCCATGTTCTCGCCGCTGCCGGCGAAACTGAAGCCGGCCACGGTGAACAGCGACTGCACGTTGTCCTTCTCGTCCTCCATGAAGTGCCGCTCGACCTGCTTGACCACCTCCAGCGTGCGCTCCTGCGTCGCGCCGGCGGGCAACTGGATCTGGGTGAAGACGATGCCCTGGTCTTCGTCGGGCAGGAAGGAAGTGGGCAGGCGCAAGAAGAGCACGGCCATGCCGGCGACGATCAGCCCGTAGACCACCAGCCAGCGACCGCGCCTGGCCAGCATGCGGCCGACGATGCCCTGGTAGCCGTTGCTGCCGCGGTCGAAGCTGCGGTTGAACCAGCCGAAGAAGCCCTTCTTCGCGTGCATGTCATGGCCCTTGCCGACGGGCCTGAGCAGCGTCGCGCACAGCGCCGGGGTCAGCACCATCGCCACCAGCACGGACAGCACCATCGCGGAGACGATCGTGATCGAGAACTGGCGGTAGATCACCCCGGTGGAGCCGCCGAAGAAAGCCATCGGCACGAACACCGCGGACAGCACCAGCGCGATGCCGATCAGCGCGCCGGTGATCTGGCCCATGGACTTGCGCGTGGCCTCCTTGGGCGACAGCCCCTCCTCGCTCATCACGCGCTCGACGTTCTCCACCACCACGATGGCGTCGTCCACCAGCAGGCCGATGGCCAGCACCAGGCCGAACATCGTCAGCATGTTGATGGAGAAGCCCGCGGCCGCCATCACGCCGAAGGTGCCCAGCA
>SCTQ01000351.1 GCA_004322345.1 Aquabacterium sp.
CGACGCTCTTCCGATCTGGGCATGCTGGGCAGCCACAAGGGGCAGATCGACTGCATCAAGCAGTTCTCCGAGACCGACTTCACCGAGGACCTGAAGCGCATCGACGTGCCGACCTTGATCGTGCATGGCGACGACGACCAGATCGTGCCGATCGAGAACACCGCGAAGCGCGCGGCGCAGTTGGTGAAGGGGTCGGTGTTGAAGGTGTACCCGGGGGCGTCGCATGGGTTGTCGGTGACGCATGCGGACCAGCTGAACGCGGACTTGCTGGCGTTCATCAAGGGCTGACCCACACCACCCGCAAGGACGAGGGCCGCGGCTGCGGCCTCTTCCCAAGCTACTCGGGTGCAAGCAGCGTGAACTGGCCACGCGCGAGCAGCTTCCTGAAATCCCGGTCGAAACTGACCAGGTGCTCGCCCAGATGCGCCACGGCTGCCGACAACCAGGCATCCGGCAGGTCGTTGCCACCCAGCTGCTTGTCGAGGCAGAGCTGCCGCAGCCTCGGCCACTCCGGCCCCAAGGCGGCCAACTGCACGCCGGGTGCAGCCAGCAGCGCATCGACAAATGAAACGGCATCGTCGATCGGGGTCGGCATCCGGAAAATCTTCGGGCTGGTGACCAAGCGCAGGAAGCTGGCCAGCACCATCGGCATCAATGTCAGGGCCGCGCCGGCCCCGGACGCGTCGACTGCGTCCTCCAGCCAGCTGCGCGCCACGGCATGATGCGGATGATCGGTGCGCGAGGCAGCGACCAGCACGTTGACGTCAGGCGTCATCGCCCAGTGCCTCGAGCAGATCCTTGTTGCTCAGCGGATTGACGCCTGCCACCAGGCCGCCCCGCCCCTTGAAGACCGGCAGGCGGGCCCGGCGGCGTCTTGCGGAATCGGCCTTCGCGCGCAGCCGCAGTTGCAGCCCTTCCTCGATCAGGCGAGTCAGGCTCGTGCGCTCCTGGGCCGCCCTCGCCTTGGCATCGGCGAGGAGCTGATCGTTGAGATTCAGGGTGGTCTTCATACAACGATGATACAGATTTCTGTATCGTCGATGCAAACGGCGACACCCGGACGGATCCACGTCGAATCCCGACCCGTGTGCTTCCCGCCAGCCGTGGCGACGACAGCCCCGGAGCGGCAACGACAAGGGCCGCCACGTGCGGCCCTTTCTATTTCATTCGACAGCTGCGGGCTCGGTCTCCGTGTTCTCCGTGTGCCTGTCCGGCTCCGTGGTGCGGAGGATCTCGTTCAGCACGGAAGTGGCGTAGATCCCGGCAGGCAAGGAGAACGTGAGCACCAATTGGTTGTCTTGCGGCCATTCCCATGACAGGTCCGCCGGGCTCGCGACCAGGGCGCGGCGCTCCTGGTCCAGACCGGCGTGCTCCATGCCGTCGCACAAGATGGCATGACGTTGAGCCACTCCGTCTTCCAGTTCCTTCGCTTGGTCGGTGGTGATCACGCGTCCCCGCCCCCACAGCGGCCCGGTGGGCCGGCCGGCCTCGTCCATCACGTCACCGGGCAGGGTCTTGCCCCAGAGCCCCTGCCGGATCCGCAGCGCCAGCACTTCATTGAAGACGAAGGAGCGCACCGCCGACAGGTAGATGCCCTTCTTCTTCGGATTGCGCACGCGGATCTCGCGCGCCAGCATGGCGCGGCCCTGCTCGACGTTGCCGCCCTCGAAGCCGAAACGCTGGGCGCCGAAGTAGTTGGGCACGCCCTGTGATGCGATGGCCTTGAGGTTGGCCTCGATGGCGTTCGTGACTTCAGGGCCGCCCGCGACGTCGCGCAGGACGATGCGGAACCGGTTGCCCTGCAGGTCACCGGGCCGCAGCTTCTTCACGTGGCGGCTTTGGCTCAGCACCTTGAATTCCGGGTGCTGGAGCAGGGTCAGGTCGGGCGTCTCGCCCTTCGGCAGATAAATGCTGAACCACTGGCGGGTGATGGCGTAGCGGTCCTTGAGGCCGGCATAACCCACGTCCCTTTCCTGCACGCCGGCGGCCTCGGCCAGTTGCTGGGCGACGAAGGCGGTGTTGGCTCCGTTCTTCTCGACATCCAGCCAGATGTGTTCACCCTCGCCGCAGGGCAGCTGCAGCGGCAGCTCGGTCACGATGAAATCCTCGTTGAGGAGCTTCAGGGTGGCGCTGGCGCCGCTGGCCGGATAGGCGTTGGGCCATGGCGGTAGGGTCGTGTATGGGGAGTCGGTCATGAGCTGTGAATCGTCTCGCCGCGCGCCAGCATGTCGACCAGCTGGGCGATGCGCTTGGCGCGCGTCTCGGCCTTCACGGCCGTCTGTATGCGCCACAGGACAGCGTAGCGGTTGGCCGCATTGATCGTTGCAAAGAAAGCCGCGGCCTTGGGCTGCGCTTGCAGCGCCGCCGACAGGTCCTCGGGCACCGCGGACGTGCGCGCTCCGTCGTAGGCCTGGGCCCAGCGCCCGTCGGCCTTGGCGGCCTCGACCTGCGCGAGGCCCGGCGCCTGCATGCGGCCGGACTCGATCAGCGCCGCCACCTTGTCGACGTTGATCTTCGACCAAGTGCTCCGCACGCGCCGGGGCGTGAAACGCTGAAGAAAGTGCTGGTCGTCGAGCCCCTTCTTCTGACCATCGATCCAGCCCCAGCAGAGCGCGATTTCCACCGCCTCGGCATAGGTGACGCCGGGTTCATTGGCGCCCCGCTTGGCGATCTTGAGCCATAGACCGTCGGAGGTGGAGTGATGCTTCTTCAGCCAGGTCTCGAAGGCCCTGGCGCTCTTGAACAAGGTCGCGGAGAGCTCGGGAGGATTGGCTGATTTGGCGGGGGGCATGGCCCGGGAGTGTGCAGCAAGAGGCAAGACCTGACCCCAACGCACCCTCACGCCTGGTTCAGAATCGCGCGCGATGCTCTCCAGTCCTCCCCCGAGCGGCACGCCGATCCTGTACTCGTTCCGCCGCTGCCCCTACGCCATCCGCGCCAGGCTCGGCGGGTTCGGGGTCAGGTCTTGCCTTTTGCGGCAAGAAGCAAGACCTGACCCCAACTCATATACGGCAAGAAGCAAGACCTGACCCCAACTCATACAACTCAGCAACTCAGGACCTGCAGCCGGCACGACCGCACCGTACGCATCGCCCAGACCTCCCCTGGGTTTGCAGTTGGCGGGCCTCATAGCCCGTCACTCACGCGTCGCCGGCCTCCTCGGCTTCCCGCGCGCCGTAGCGATGGACCAGATGCGCACACGTCGCCGTCGCCAGGTGCCGCAACACCGCCGCCGTCGGCCGCCTCGGCCGCTCCAGCAGCCCCAGCGCAGCCGCCCCCAGGTGCCCCAGCACGGGATCGATCACGCCGCCTTCGCTGGCTAGCGCGCCCACCGTGCCCAGCCCGATCACGCCGAGCAGCGCGCGCGGCACATAGAAGCCCAGCACATCCCACGCCCCGCCCAGGCGCAGCACCACGTCCCCGCGCAGGTCCAGGATCAACATGGACCCCGGGCGCATCGGCCGCAGCGGCACCGGCTGGCCGCGCAGCCACAGCTCCAGCCGCCGCGCGGCGCGCAGGTGCAGGGTCACGAGGAAGGCGTCCTCGATGGGGATGGCGTGCCGCCGCCCGGCCTGCGCGCGCGGGCAATCCAGGCGCGTGACCGCGAAGGTCGCGCCCGGTGCCAGCTGGGTCACCAGCGCCGGGGCGCCGGCCAGGCCGAAGCAGCGCGCCAGCCCGGCGCCATAGCCCCCGGCCGGCGGGTCCCGCTCGCTGGGCATCGGCGCATGCCCTCAGGCCGTGCGCGCCGACTCGAAGAGGAACCACGTGCGCCGCTCCGCCTCGTCGATCCACACCTCCAGCAGGCTGGCCGTGGCCACGTCGCCGTATTCGTCGCACAGCGCGTGCGTGGCCCGCATGTAGCCGGCCAGGCGCTGGTTGTCCTCGCGCAGCTCGGCCAGCATGTCCTGCGGGGTCACGAAGTCCGCGTCGTTGTCGGCCAGGCGCTGCAGCCGCGCCGCGTGGCCGGTGGAGCGCAGCGTAGTGCCGCCGAGCTTGCGCACGCGTTCGGCGATGGGATCCACGGTGGCGTAAATCTGGTCGCCCTGCTCGTCCAGCAGCAGGTGGTAGTCGCGGAAGGACGGGCCCCACATGTGCCAGTGGAAGTTCTTGGTCTTCAGGTACAGCGCCAGGGTGTCGGCCAGCAGCGCGTTCAGCTCGGCGCTGATGTCGCGCACGGCGTCCTCGCCCAGGGCGTTGGGCGTGCGCAGCGGGGCCAGGCGGCGCTTGCGGGCGGCGTCGCGGTCCAGGGGCTTGGCTGCCTTGGCTCGGGGCTTCTTGTCGGCCATGTGTCGGTTCCTTTCAGGGTTGGATGGCTAGGAAGTGATGCACCTCGGGCTTGTCCGGGCCAGCATGGAAGCGCACGGCCTCGGCCTGCAGGCCGGCATCGGCGTGGGACACGCGGTGGTGCTGACGCAAGTGTTCGGCCCAGGACTCGACGAGGAACCACTCCAGGATGCGCTCGGGCTCGGCGGTGTGTTCGTGCAGGCCCCAGGCATAGGCGCCGTCGCGCCGCCGCGCCAGGGACAGGCGCTTCATCACGGCGAGGAAGGCGCCGCGGTCCGGTGCACGGACGCGGTACTCGATCTGCACCATCACGGGCCCGCGGTCGTGGGCCACGGGTTCGGCCAGCAGCGGCTCGGGCCAATGGTTCGATGCCTGCAGGTCGTCCTCGCCGGTGGGCAGGCGGAAGCGGTGGAACACCAGCGCCACGGCCAGCAGGCCGGCGGCCGCGGCGGCAAGGGTGCCGGCCACGCCCGCGCGCTGGGCCACCAGGCCCCAGCCCAGGCTGCCGGCGGCCATCGCGCCGTTGAAGACAGTGAGGTAGACGGCCAGCCCGCGCCCGCGCACCCAGTTGGGCAGCACGGCCTGGGCCACGCCGTTGAGCGTGGTCAGCGCGACGATCCAGCCCACGCCCAGCACCAGCAGCAGCAGCACGGCCAGCCACTGCGGCGGTGCGAAGACCAGGCCGCCCAGCACGCCCGCCGTCAGCAGCGAGGCCAGCAGCACCAGGCCATCGGCGTCCAGCCGCGTGCGCAGCCAGGGCAGCAGCAGGGCCCCGGCGATGGCGCCCGCCCCCACCGCGCCCATCAGCAGCCCGTAGAAGCCGGCCGTGCCACCCAGCATCTGCCGCGCCACCAGCGGCAGCAGCGCCCACACGGCACTGGCGAAGACGAAGAACACCGCTGCGCGCAGCAGCACGATGTGCAGCGGCCGGCTGGCGCGGGCGTAGCGCAGGCCCGCGCGGAAGGCGCCCAGGAAGCTCTCGGGCAGGCCGTCGTCCGCCGCGGCCGGCCGCTTCCACCACAGCAGCGCAGCGATGACGAAGACGTAGCTGGCCACGTCCAGCCCGTAGGTGGCCGCCGCACCGAAGCCCGCCAGCACCACGCCGCCCAGCGCGGGGCCGACGGCGCGCGAGATGTTGATGCCCAGCGAGTTCAGCGCCACGGCCTCCTTGAGGTCCGATCGCGGCACCAGCTCCGGCACGATGGACTGCCAGGTCGGCCCCATCAACGCCGCGCCCACGCCGCCGGCAAAGGTCAGCGCGATCAGATGCTCCACCGTCAGCGCATGCGTCCACGACAGCAGCAGCAAGGTGGCGCTGACGGCGGCGAGCATCAGCTGCACGCCGATGAGAAAGCGGCGCCGGTCCAGGATGTCCGACAGCACGCCGGCGGGGATGGCCAGCAGGAAGACCGGCAGCGTCGCGGCCGTCTGGATCAGCGCCACCGCCGTGGGGCTGGCCGACAAGTCCGTCACCAGCCAGGCGCTGGCGATGTCGCGCATGAAGCTGCCGATGTTGCCCAGCACCGTGGCGCCCCACAGCACGGCGAAGACCGGCAGGCGCAGCGGGGCGAAGGGGCTGCCGCCGGCCTGGGCCGCGGCGGTGTGCGTGTCAGCCATGGCGGCGCTCCTGCAGGTCCGTCCACGCCACCAGCAGGAAGCCGCCGGCCAGGCCCAGGTGCTCGAAGAAGGCGTTGGCCGCCATCAGCCGGCCGCCGGCCGGCAGCTCCCAGAAGCGCAGCGCGACGAAGGTGGCGGCCAGCGTGAAGCCGGCCAGCACCAGCGCGCCGGCCCAGCGCAGGCGGCCGCTGAGGATGAGCGCCGAGGCGCCCAGCTCCAGCACGATCACCGCCAGCGCGATCGGCGCGGCGGGCGCGAGGCCGAAGTGGCGCATCTCCGCCACCGCGCCGGGGAAGTCGACTGCCTTGTCCAGGCCGCCTTGCAGGTAGGCGGCGCACAGCAGCAGCAGGCAGAGCCAACGCATCGCCCGCATCACACCGCCCAGCAGGCGCAGCCCAGCGCGCCCCAGAAGCCCTTCAGGTCGGACACCGGCAGCGTGCTGCTCCAAGCCGTCGCGTGCTCGTGCCCGTGCAGGCCGCACAGGCTGGCGCAGCCGCAGGCCGCCGCGGCGGCATGGCGCAGTGCGCTTTGCAGCGGCTTGCCCTCCGGGCCCCAGGCGGCGTAGCCGCCGTAGCGGCGCACGGGTGACCAGTCCGGCATGGCCGGCGGCGGGCCGCCTTCGTCGTGGCGGGCGAAGGCGCCCGCGCCCCACACCACCTTGCCGCCGACGATGGTCAGCAGCGAGGTGGTATCGGCGATCTCCGACTCCGGGCAGGCGAAGAAGTCGCGGTCCGGCACGATCAGGTCGGCCAGCTGGCCAGCCTGGATACGGCCCTTGCTGCCCTCCTCGTTCGAGAACCAGGTGACGTGCTCGGTCCACATGCGCAGCGCCGTCTCGCGGTCCAGGCAGTTGCGCTGCGGGTAGAGCTGCAGGCCGCCCACCGTCCTGCCGGTGACGAGCCACGACAGCGACACCCACGGGTTGTAGGAGGCCACGCGCGTCGCGTCCGTGCCGGCCGAGACCTTCACGCCTTTTTCCAGCATGCGCGCCACCGGCGGCGTGGCCTGGGCGGCGGCGCTGCCGTAGCGCTCGACGAAGTACTCACCCTGGTAGGCCATGCGGTGCTGCACGGCCACGCCGCCGCCGAGCGCGGCGATGCGGTCGACGGAGCGCTCGGAGATGGTCTCCGCGTGGTCGAAGAACCAGTGCAGGCCGGCCAGCGGGATGTCCTCGTTCACGCGCTCGAAGACGTCCAGCGCGCGGGCGATGGTCTCGTCGTAGGTGGCGTGCAGGCGCCAGGGCCAGCGGTTCTGCGCCAGGATGCGCACCACCTCTTCCAGCTCGCCTTCCATCTCCTGCGGCATGTCGGGCCGCGGCTGGCGGAAGTCCTCGAAGTCGGCGGCGGAGAAGACCAGCATCTCGCCCGCGCCGTTGTGGCGGAAGTAGTCGTCGCCCTGCTTGTACTTGGAGCCCGCGGTCCAGTTGAGGAAGTCCTGCTTCTCCTGCTTCGGCTTCTGGGTGAAGAGGTTGTAGGCCAGGCGGATGGTGAGCTGGCCCGCATCGGCCAGCTGCTGGATGACCTGGTAGTCCTCGGGATAGTTCTGGAAGCCGCCGCCGGCGTCGATGGCGCCGGTGACGCCCAGGCGGTTCAGCTCGCGCATGAAGTGGCGCGTGGAGTTCACCTGGTATTCCGGCGGCAGCTTGGGGCCCTTGGCCAGCGTGGCGTAGAGGATGGACGCGTTGGGCTTGGCCAGCAGCAGGCCGCTGGGGTTGCCGGCGGCGTCGCGCACGATCTCGCCGCCGGGCGGCGCGGGCGTGTCGCCGGTGTAGCCCACGGCGCGCAGCGCGGCGCCGTTGAGCAGCGCGCGGTCGTACAGGTGCAGGATGAAGACGGGCGTGTCGGGCGCCACCGCGTTCAGCTCGTCGATCGTCGGCAGGCGCTTCTCGGCGAACTGATGCTCGGTGAAGCCGCCCACCACGCGCACCCATTGCGGCGCGGGCGTGATGTCCACCTGGCGCCTGAGCATGGCCATCGCATCGGCCAGGCTGCGCACGCCGTCCCAGCGCAGCTCCAGGTTGAAGTTCAGTCCGCCGCGGATGAGGTGCAGGTGGTTGTCGATCAGGCCGGGCAGCACGCTGCGGCCTTGCAGGTCGATGCGCTGCGTGCGTGGGCCGGCCAGCGGCAGGATCTCCTCGTCGCGGCCGACCTGGGTGAAGCGCCCGCCCGCGATGGCGACGGCGCTGGCCACGGGCCGGGCGCGGTCCAGCGTGGTGAAGCGGCCGCCGTGCAGGATCAGCTCGGGGGTGTCAGCCACGCGGGTTCTCCTTCCTGCCCGGCAGTTCGCCGAAGACGTGCGGCTTCACGTGGTGCTGCAGCCAGGACACCGCCGGCGACGACGGCGCCACCAGGCCCTTGACCAGCGGCGGCAGCTGCTCGCCCAGCAGGATGCCCAGCAGCCCCACCAGCGCGATCACCGGCGGCGCCGGCGAGCGCACCTGGAAGAGCGCGTAGATCACGCCGACCAGCAAGCCGACGGCAAAGGACACGAGGTAGGGCTTCATGGCTGCATCTGCCTCAGCCCTCGTGGGCGCCGAACATCGTTTTTGCGTAGGTGATGCCGAGGCCGTAGGCACCGCCGAATTTCTTCGCGACACCGGTGGTCATCTCGTAGCTTCCCGTACGCGCCCAGTCGCGCTGCAGCTCCAACAGGTATTGCAGCGAGGTCATGGGCTGCGCGCCGGCCTGCACCATGCGGTCCATCGCGCGCTGGTGGGCTTCATCGGACACGTCGCCGCAGGCATCGGCGATCACGTAGACCTCGAAGCCCTGGGCCAGCGCCGACAGCGCCGGGCCGACGATGCACACGCCCGTCCACAGGCCGGCCAGCACGATGCGCTGCTTGCCGATCTTGTTGACCTGGGCGATGACGGCCTCGTCCTCCCAGGTGTTCATCGAGGTGCGGTCCAGCAGGGCCTGGCCGGGGAAGGCGTCGGTGATCTCGCTGAACATCGGGCCGGAGAAGCTCTTCTCCGCCACCGTGGTGAGGATGGTGGAGGCGCCGAAGCCGGCCGCCGCATGCGCCACCAGCGCCGCGTTGTTGCGCAGCGCGACGGCGTTGATCGAATGCGTCGCGAAGGCCATCTGCGACTGGAAGTCGATCAGGATCAGCGTGTGGTCCTGCGGGGTGAGCAGCTTGGGGCCGGGGACGGCGGTGGCGTGGATGGCCATGGACGGACTCCTGTGGGCGGAAAGGATGCGAACGGCTGCATCCTCCCGCGGCGGGCCCGCAGGCGTCTTGTCGATTGATCGGCTGCTTTGGACGTTTGGCGCGGGAGGCCGCCGCCCGCTGCCTCAGGCAAAGCCCGCGAAGCTGTCCTTCAGCCAGTCCAGGCAGGCCCGCATCTTCGGCGCGCGCCGGCGCTCACCCAGCACGGCCGCGTGGATGAGGTGGTCGCCGGGCAGGCAGGCGCCGGCCAGCACCGGGGCCAGCCGGCCCTGTCGCACCAGCTCGCGCCCCAGCACATCGTTGATGCGTGCGATGCCGGCGCCCGCCAGCGCGAGCGACACCACGGCGGCGCTGTTGTCGGCCTGCACGCCGCCACGCTTCACGCGCGTCACCGGCCGGCCGTCGACCAGGAAGGTCCAGCGGTTGTGCAAGGGTGCAGTGGGGTTGGTGATCAGGCTGTGGGCGTCCAGCTCGTCGGGATGGCCGGGTTCGCCGTGTGCGGCCAGGTAGGCCGGGGCGGCGTACAGCGCGCGCCCGTGCCGGCCCAGCCGGCGGGCCATCATCGAGTCACCCGGCTCCACGCCTGCGCGCACCAGGATGTCGATGCCGTCCACCGCCATGTCGGCCAGGCCGTCGGAGATGTGCAGGTCCACGTCCAGCCCGGGGTACTGCGCACGCAATGCGGCCAGCCGCGGGATCACGACGTACTCGGCCAGCAGGTGGGCGATGCTGATGCGCACGCGGCCGCCGACGGCGTGGCCGCGGCTGGACAGGCCATCCTCCAGCGCGCTGCGCTCGGCCAGGAAGCGCTGCGCATGCTCCAGGAAGACCTCGCCCTCGCCGGTCAGCGACAGGCCCTGCGTGTTGCGGCGGAACAGCCGCATGCCGGACTGGGCCTCGATGTGGCCGAGCGCGCGCGAGATGCGGCTGACGGGCACGTTGCGATCGCGCGCCACGGTGGACAGCGACGCGGCCGCGGCCAGCTGCACGAACAGGGCGAAGTGGTCCAGGCTGAGATCGTCCATGCGCTTGCGGCCCTTTGCAGTTCCTGGAAAAGCGCTTTGCGCGGCGTGCCGTTTCGCGATCGGCGCGGCCATCGCATCCTGCGCACATGAACACACCACGCACGAAATTGCTCTTCACCGCGGCCCTGGCCGCATTGGCCTGCAACCCTGCCCGCGCAGCGCCGGGCGAATATACGCTGCCGCTCGACCTGGCGACGCAGGCCGCGCTCGAAGCCGTGCACGCCTGCGAGGCCGCGGGCCACCGCGTATCGGTGGCGGTGGTCGACGCGGCGGGGCAGCTGCAGGTCCAGCTCAAGGGCGAGCGCAGCACGCCGCACACCGGACGCTTCGCCTTCCGCAAGGCCTACAGCGTCGCCAGCTTCGCGCCCAACTACGGGCTGGAGACGAGCGCCGAAGTCGGCGCCCTGCTCGGCCGCAACCCCGCGGTGCTGCAGGCCGTCACCAGCATCCCCGAGGCCGCGCCCATTCCCGGCGCCGTCGCCATCAGGGTGAAAGGCCTGCACGTGGGCGCCATCGGCGTCAGCGGCGCACCCGGCGGGGACAAGGACGAGGCCTGCGCACGCGCCGGCATCGCGCGCATCGCCGACCAGCTTCCGAAATGAATCCATCCACGCACGCCTGCATGCGCGTGCACACGCAAAGGAGCCGCCATGCCTCTCACCCTCATCGTCACCGACGGCCTGCTGCCCCCAGGCCGGCAGGCCGCCACGATGGCCCGCCTGTCCGAGGCCTTCCTGCAACTGCACGGGCTGCAGGGCAATGCCTTCCTGACACCCAACGTGATCGGCCACGTGCAGGTGGTCCCGCAGGGCAGCACCTTCGCCGGCCTGCAGCCGGTGCCGGTGGCCATCGTCGAATGGCTGACGCCCTCCTTCGCCTTCGGCTCGCCCGAGGTGCAGGAGGCCTACGTGCGCGCGGCCACCGAGATCGTCCACGCCGCCTGCGGCGGTCAGCTGCCGCGCGAGCGGATATGGGTCAACCTGACGCATGCGGTGGACGGCATGTGGGGCATCGGGGGCAAGGCCTGGAGCAACGCCGAGCTGGGAACGGCGGTCGGCGCGGCATAGGACGGACTTGCGCCGGGGCGCCATCCACTTGCTCCGCGGCACCGACCCCAGGGGAACATCCAGGCCGCGGGCGCCGCGGCGGCCCCCACCGCCGCTCCGCACAACCAGGGCCTGTTAACACTACCGGAGGACGCGCGCTGGAGCCTGGCAAGGCGCTGGGCGTCGTTGCAGCCTCGTTGTGTGCCGAAGGCACACGGCCTTGGCTGCGCCTAGC
>SCTQ01000352.1 GCA_004322345.1 Aquabacterium sp.
TCATGCCGGGCAGGATAACGAACTCGTCCTGCCGCGGCCGCGGCGCGCGCGAGTGGCCTTATGGGGCCTTACTCGTCGTCGCCGCCCAGCACGCCGCCCAGCAGCCCGCCGGCGCCGAAGCCCCCCAGCACAGAGCCCTCCTCGCGGCTGCCGCCGCGCTGCGGTGCGGCCGCGAAGATGCGCGAGGCCAGGCGCGAGAACGGCAGGCTCTGCAACCACACCGGGCCCGGGCCGGTGACCTTGGCCAGGAACAGGCCCTCTCCGCCGAACAGAGCCGTCTTGATCTTGCCCACGTACTGGATCTCGAAGTCCACGCCGGGCGTGTAGGCCACGACGCACCCGGTGTCGATCAGCAGCGTCTCGCCGGCCTTCAGCTCGCGCCGGACCACGGTGCCGCCGGCATGCACGAAGGCCAGGCCGTCGCCGTCCAGCTTCTGCATGATGAAGCCCTCGCCGCCGAAGAAGCCCACGCCCAGCTTCTGCTGGATCGCGATGCCCAGCGACACGCCGCGCGCCGCGCACAGGAAGGCGTCCTTCTGGCAGATCAGCGTGCCGCCGAGCTGCTTGAGGTCCATCGGCAGGATCTTGCCCGGATAGGGCGCCGCGAAGGCCACGCGCTTCTTGCTGCCGGCCTGGTTGGTGTAGATGGTCGTGAACAGCGACTCGCCCGTGATCAGGCGCTTGCCTGCGCCCAGCAGCTTGCCGAAGAGACCGCCGCCCTGCTGCTGGGAGCCGTCGCCGAACACGGTGTCCATCTGCACGCCGGCCTCCATGAACATCATGCTGCCGGCCTCGCCGATCGCAGCCTCGCCGGGGTCGAGCTCGACCTCGACGAACTGCATCTCGGCGCCCTTGATTTCGTAGTCCACCACGTCCATTGCCATGAATCTGCTCCGTTGCCCCTGGGGGCTGATTTGTGAAACCAAGTGCACATGCGACAAGCCGCGTTTCCGCGGAAACGGGGGTATGCCGGCCTGCACCGGTGCCGCAGAATTCTGCCAAAGCAGCCCGGCTGCGCGCCCTCTCCTTCATGCTGCACATCCCCACCCTGCTGACCGCGCTGTTCACCGTGATGTTCACGGCTGCGGGCATCACCACCTTCGTCGGCCTGACCCAGCGCATCTACCGCGGCTTCTGGTATTGGGTCGGAGCGCAGTGGCTGGCCTGCGCCGGCATGGCTTTCCAGCTGATGCATGACGCAGCGCCGCAATGGCAGTCGCTGTCCATTCTGCTGCTGCTGCAGTGGCCGATCATGATGCTGGCCGGCGCACGTCGCTTCTACGTGCGCACGGCCTTCCCCACCAACTCGGTCTTCGACGTCCTCGTCATCGCGCTGTCCTACCTCGGCTGGTGGACGGTGCAGGCCAACGGCGGCACGCGCTCGCAGCTGATGACGGCCTTCTTCGCCGGCATGGTGATCGTGCATGCCTATGCCTTCTGGGTCGGCCTGTACGTGCGGGAGTGGCGGCACAGCGCGCCGCTGCGCGGGCTGCTGGGTCTGCTGCTGCTGATCGGCGTGGTCTACGCGCCACGCACGCTGATGGGCCTGCTGGGCGGCGACCCGGCCGGCTCGATGGACACGGTGGCCGCGCCCTGGACGCTGCTGCTGACCACCTGCTGCGTGCTGTTCTCGCTCTACCTGGTGATGCTGCTGACCAACGAGCGGACGGAGCGCGGCCTGCAGGATTCGCAGCGCCAGCTGCGCGTGCTGGCCAACATCGACATGCTCACGCAGGTGCCCAACCGCCGCTACTTCAACGACCTGGCCTCGCAGAGCCTGCAGCTCAACGCCGCGGCCGAGTCCACGCTGATGGTCTTCGACCTGGACCACTTCAGGGACATCAACGACACCCAGGGCCACGCCGCCGGCGACGACGCGCTGCGCCTGGTGGCGCGCTCGGCCCGCGAGACCTTGCGCGCGCGCGACGTGCTGGGCCGCCTGGGCGGCGACGAGTTCATCGTGCTGCTGCCCGAGACCACCGTGGCCGACGCGCTGCACGTGGCCGACCGCATCGTCCTGCACGTCGACGCCCAGCGTCCGCCCGGCCCCGGCAGCGCGGGCCTGAGCCTGAGCTTCGGCGTCGTGCAGATGCTGGCCGACGAGGCGCTGGACCGCGCCGTGCGCCGCGCCGACCAGGCACTGGAGGAAGCCAAGCGCCAGGGCCGCAGCCGTGCCGTGGCCGCCGGCGAGAACGCGGGCGGCGAGCCCGTCTTCACCGAGACGCGGCCGCTGGGCATGACGGCCTTCTGACTGCCGCGACAATCGCGGCCCCATGCAGACATTCGACGTCGTCATCGTCGGCGCCGGTGCCGCCGGCCTGTTCGCCGCGGGCCGCATCGGCCAGGCCGGATCGCGCGTGCTGCTGGTGGACCACGCAGCGAAGCTGGCCGAGAAGATCCGCATCTCCGGCGGCGGGCGCTGCAACTTCACCAACATCGGCGCCACGCACGAGCACTTCCTCTCCGCCAACCCGCACTACTGCCGCTCGGCCCTGGCCGGCTACACGCCGCAGGATTTCCTCGGCCTGGTGCAGCGCTACCGGATCCCCTGGCATGAGAAGCACCGCGGCCAGCTCTTCTGCGACGACAGCAGCGAGGAGATCATCCGCATGCTGGTGGCCGAGTGCGATGTCGGCGACGTCACCCGCTGGCAGCCTTGCGCGGTGCGCGAGGTCCGGCGCGTGGAAGGCGGCGGCCCGCGCTTCGAGCTGGACACCGAGCGCGGCCCCGTGCGCTGCATGTCGGTGGTGGTCGCCACCGGCGGCCTGCCGGTGCCCAAGATCGGCGCCACCGACTGGGGCCTGCGGCTGGCCAGGCAGTTCGGCCACGCCGTCGTCGAGCCCCGCCCTGCCCTGGTCCCGCTGACCTTCGACGCCCAGGCCTGGGCGCCGTATGCCGGGCTGTCGGGCCTGTCGCTGGAGGTGAGCATCACGACGCAAGCTGCGCAGGCTGCAGCCGGCAAGGGCAGGCGCCGCGCAGCACCGGCGCAGTTCCTGGAAGACCTGCTCTTCACCCACCGCGGCCTCAGCGGCCCGGCCATCCTGCAGATTTCCAGCTACTGGCGCGAAGGCCAGGCGCTGCGCATCGACCTGGCGCCCGGCGCGGACCTGGGCCGCACGCTGCTGGACGCCAAGCGCGACTCCAGGCGCCAGTTCGGCAACGAACTGACCGAGCACCTGCCCGCGCGGCTGGCGCAGGCCTGGATCGATACGCACCAGTTGCCCGGCGGCAAGCCGCTGCCCGACTGGCGCGACGCGGACCTGCAGGCCGTCGCGGCCGCATTGCAGGGCTGGGAGATCACACCCGATGGCACCGAGGGCTGGAAGAAGGCCGAGGTGATGGCCGGCGGCGTGGATACGCGCGAGCTCGATTCGCGCACGATGGAAAGCCGGCGGGTGCCCGGCCTCCATTTCATCGGCGAAGTGGTCGACGTGACCGGCTGGCTCGGCGGCTACAACTTCCAGTGGGCCTGGGCCAGCGCCGCGGCCTGCGCCCGCGGCCTGGCCGGCCTCAGCCCGTGAGGCCCGGGATCCAGCTGGTGCCCGCCAGCGGGATGCGCGCCATCGCCGCGGCTTCCACGGTCAGCGCGACGAGGTCCTCGGGCTCCAGGTGATGCACGTCCTGCTTGCCGCAGGCGCGGGCCAGCGTGGTGAGCTCCATCGTCAGCGTCTTCAGGTAGTTGCGCAGGTGCCTGGCGCCCCACTCGGGCTGCAGGCGCTGCTCCAGCACCGGATCCTGCGTGGTCACGCCCACCGGGCACTTGCCGGTGTGGCAGTGGTGGCAATAGCCGGGCGCGGTGCCGAGTGCCGCGTAGTCGGCCTCGGCGCTGACGGGTTGCCCGTCCTTGAACCAGACGTCGCGGTTGCAGCCCAGCGCCATCAGCGTGCCCTGGCCGATGGCCACGGCATCGGCGCCCATGGCCAAGGCCTTCGCCACGTCCGCGCCGCTGCGGATGCCGCCGGAGACGATGAGCTGCACCTTGCCCTTCATGTCCAGGTCCTCCAGCGCGTCCACCGCCTGGCGCACGGCCGCCAGCGTGGGGATGCCGACGTGCTCGATGAAACAGGTCTGCGTGGCCGCGGTGCCGCCCTGCATGCCGTCGACGACGACCACGTCGGCGCCGGAGTGCACGGCGAGCTTCACGTCGTTGAAGACGCGGGTGG
Organism: Aquabacterium sp.; assembly: GCA_004322345.1. Classification (GTDB taxonomy): domain Bacteria; phylum Pseudomonadota; class Gammaproteobacteria; order Burkholderiales; family Burkholderiaceae_C; genus Aquabacterium. The sequence goes on from SCTQ01000352.1 coordinate 4,164, forward strand.
CACCCACCTTCACGTAGATGGGCTTCTCCCAGTCCGTGATCTCGCGCAGCTCCTGGATCTTGATCGCCAGGTCGTCCGGGCCGGTCCAGTCCGGATGGCGGCAGGCCGAGCGCTGGTCCACGCCCTGGGGCAGCGTGCGCATCTTGGCTACGCGCGGGTTGACCTTCTGGCCCAGCAGCATGCCTCCACCGCCCGGCTTGGCGCCCTGGCCGATGACCACCTCGATGGCGTCCGCGCGGCGCACGTCGTCGGGCTTGAAGCCGTAGCGCGAGGGCAGGCACTGGTAGACCAGGGTCTTCGACGAGCCGCGCTCCTCGGACGTCATGCCGCCGTCGCCGGTGGTGGTCGACGTGCCCATCGCCGTGGCCGCGCGGCCCAGCGCTTCCTTCACGTTGGCCGACAGCGCACCGAAGCTCATGCCGGCGATGGTGATGGGGATGTCCAGCTCGATGGGCTTCTTCGCGAAGCGCGTGCCCAGGACGGTCTTGGTGCTGCACTTCTCGCGGTAGCCCTCCAGCGGATAGCGCGACAGCGAGGCGGCCAGGAAGACCAGGTCGTCGAAATGCGGCAGCTTGCGCTTGGCACCGAGGCCGCGGATCTCGTAGAGGCCGGTGGTGGAGGCGCGGTGGATGTAGTCCAGCACGCTGCGGTCGAAGCCGGCGGACTCTTCGCGCTGCACGCGCTTGCTGAAATGGATGGGATGTTCGTTGCTCATCAGATATCTCCTGTCACAGCGACTGCTCGCTGCGCTTGCCGGCACACGCCGTGGATCCGGCTTTGCCGGTCCACCGGCGTGGCCCCCTTGAGGGGGCGCGCGAAGCGCGTAGGGGGTGGGCCTGTCAATACTCCTGATCGGCGTCGGCGTTCCAGTGGTACAGCGAGCGGGCCGACGCGACGCGCTTGAAGCTCCTCGGATCGTGGTCGAGGCCGGCGGCCTTCAGCAGCTCCTGCAGCGCCGAGACGTCGGCATCGGCCAGCGGCTCGATCTGCGCATCCGCCCCCAGCGACGCGACCTTGCCGCGCACATAGATCACCGCCTCGTACAGCGAGTCCCCCAGCGCATGCCCCGCGTCGCCGCAGATCACCATGCGCCCGGCCTGGGCCATGAAGCCGGAGAAGCTGCCCACCGAGCCGCCGACGACGATGTCGCCGCCCTTGAGCGAGATGCCGCAGCGCAGGCCCGCGTCGCCGTCGATCACCAGCAGCCCGCCATGCGCGGTGGCGCCGGCGCCGTTGGAAGCGAAGCCCTTCACGTGGACCTTGCCGCTCATCATGTTCTCGGCCACGCCGGTGCTGGCGCTGCCCTCGATGACGACGGTGGCCAGCTGGTTCATGCCCGCGGCGTAGTAGCCGGCGTGGCCGACCACGTTGACGGTCACCGGTGCATTGAGGCCGACGGCGATGTTGTGCGCGCCGTCCGGGTTGAGGATGTCCACGGTCAGGCCGGACAGCTCGGCCGGCGCGCCGTGCAGGAACTGGTTGACCTCGCGCAGCGGCGTGCCGGCCAGGTCGAATTGCATCGTGGTCATGGGTATCAGGCCTTCCAGACGTACATCTCTTCGGGCGCGGGCTCGAACACCTTGGCGTGCTTGACGTCCGGCAGGTGGGCCAGCGAGCGGAACTCGGAGGCGATGGCCACGTAGTCGTCGGTCTCGGCCACCACCGCGGGCTTGCAGGCGAAGGGGTCGCGGATCAGCGCCAGCTCGGTGGACGTGCCCATCAGGAAGGTGAAGAAGCCGTCCAGCGCCTCGAAGCCCTTTTGCAGCGCGGCGTGCAGGTCGTCGCCCTCGCGCAGGCGCCACTCCAGGAAGCGGCAGGCGGCCTCGGTGTCGTTGTCGGTCTCGAAGGTGATGCCGCGCGGCTCCAGCATGCGGCGCACGCCGTAGGGGTTGGACAGCGAGCCGTTGTGCACGAGGCAGAAGTCCTCGCCGGCGGTGAAGGGGTGGGCGCGGTCCGGGGTCACGGCGGACTCGGTGGCCATGCGCGTGTGCCCGACGAGGTGGCTGCCGCTGAGCTGCCCGAAGCGGTAGCGCTGGGCGACCTCGGCCGGCGTGCCGATGTCCTTGTACAGGTCGATGCTGCGGCCCGTGGACAGGATGTGCAGCAGCGGGGTGTGCTGCTTGACGAAGGCCTTCACCGGCGCGGCCTCGCCTTCGAAGGTGATCACCGCGTGGTTGCCCTTCACCTGCGCCTTGGCGCCCACGTCCAGCGTCTCGTTCAGGGCGCCGACGAGGGCCGCCCAGTCATAGGACGCGGCCGCCTCGGTCAGGCCCGAGTACACGCTGATCTTGCGCTGGCTGTCCGGCAGGGGATCGCCGAACACGGCGAGTCCCGCGGAGTCCGGCCCGCGCTCGGTCATGCCGATCAGCATGGGCACCATCAATTCGCCCAGCTGGCTGCGCAGCTGGGGCTTCTTCAACAACAGTCCGACGATTCCGCACATGGCTTGCTTTCAGAAGAATTCCAGGTAGCTCTTCACTTCCCAGTCCGACACGTGGCGCATGTACTCCACCCACTCCATGCGCTTGAGCTTCAGGAACTCGCCGGCCAGCGGGCCGAGCGCGCCCTTGATCACCTCGTCGGCCTCCAGCGCGTCCAGCGCGGCATTCAGGTTCTGCGGCAGCAGCCCGATGCCGGCCTCCTTGAGCTGGGCGTCGCTCCACTCGTAGAGGTTCACGTTGTGCGGCGCGCCGGGGTCCAGCTTGCGTTCGACGCCGTCCAGGCCCGCGGCCACCACGGCGGCGGTGGCCAGGTAGGGATTGGCCGAGCCGTCGGGCAGGCGCAGCTCCAGCCGGCCCTTGGGGATGCGGACCATGCTGGAGCGGTTGTTGTCGCCGTAGGCGATGTAGGCCGGCGCCCAGGTCGCGCCCGTGAGGGAGCGGCCCACCACCAGGCGCTTGTACGAGTTCACCGTCGGCGCGCACAGCGCGGTGAGCGCCGGCGCGTGCGCCAGCAGGCCGCCGAGGAAGTGGTAGGCCAGCTGCGACAGCTCCATGCCGCGCGCGTCGCCCGGGTCGCAGAACAGGTTGCGCTTGCCGTCGCCGATGGACAGGTGCATGTGCATCCCGTTGCCCGGCAGGTGGGCGAAGGGCTTGGGCATGAAGGAGCAGATCAGCCCCATCTCGTTGGCGATCTCGCTGGCCGCCATCTTGAAGAAGACGTAGTGGTCGCAGGAGGTCAGCGCGTCGGTGTAGGTGTAGTTGATCTCGAACTGGCCGTTGGCGTCCTCGTGGTCGATCTGGTAGACGTCGATGCCCACGCTGCGCAGGCTGTCCGACAGCTTCTCCAGGTAGGCCCGCGTGCGCGACAGGCCCTTGTAGTCGTAGCAGGGCTTGGCCAGGCCGTCGCTGGGATCGCAGGGGGTGATGCGGCCCTCGGCCGTGCGCTTGAGCAGGGAGAACTCGGGCTCCAGGCCGGTGAACAGCGTCCAGCCCTTCTGCGCCAGGCGGTCCAACTGGGTGCGCAGCATCACGCGGCTGTCGTAGGGCCAGGGCTCGCCGTTGACGTTGCCCTCGCAGACGATGCGCGCCATGCCCGGCTGCCAGGGCACGAGGCTGATGGTGGACAGGTCGCCCACGGCCATGAAGTCCGGGCCGTGCGGCTCGATGCCCACGCCCCAGATCGCGAAGCCGGCGAAGCCCGCGCCGTCGGTCAGCACCGAGTTGAGGTGGGCCACCGGCACGGCCTTGGCCTTGGCCACGCCGTGGATGTCGACGAACTGCGCGAGCACGTGGCGCACGCCGTTGTCGGTGAGGTAGCGCTGGGCCGCTTCCACCGATGCGAAGCGGGGGGCGGCGTCCGAGATGAGGGCAGACATGGCGGAGGAACTCCTGGAGACCGAGCGGGATGTGATGGTTCTTGTGGTCTGGATCAGCGTGCGCGCAGCATAACCACGAGTTTCCTTTTGGGCAACTTGTTTTCTTTTAAAGAAACTTTGCCTGAACCCACGCTTACACTGCCGGCCATACAAGAGGAGTGCCACCGCATGCCCAACGCCGGGGAATCCACGGGCGACCACCACCCGCCCTCGCTGGAGGAAACCGTCGGATCCGCGATCCGCGAACTGCGCCAGCGCCACGGCCTGACGCTGGCCCAGGTGGCCGAGCTGGCCAACCTCAGCCGCGGCATGCTGTCCAAGATCGAGACCGGCCAGGCCTCGGCCGGGCTGGACACGCTGGCGCGCATCGCACGCGCGCTGGGCGTGTCGATGTCCATGCTGTTCCGCAAGTACGACGCCGCGGCCAGCAGCGCCCAGCACATCAAGAAGGGCGAGGGCATGGAAGTGGTCCGCCGCGGCACCAAGAGCGGCCACACCTACCAGTTGCTGGCCTACGACCAGGGGCCGACCAAGCTCTTCGAGCCCTTCCTCATCACGATGGACGACGACTCGCAGCGCTACCCCACCTTCGAGCACCCGGGCACCGAGTTCATCTACATGCTCGAAGGCGAGATCGAGTACCGCTGCGGCCAGGAGACCTACCTGCTGCAGCCCGGCGACACGCTGACCTTCCAGGGCAGCGTGCCCCACGGGCCGGAGCGGCTGGCGAAGTGCCCCATCAGGTTCCTGTCCGTCATCATCTATCCGCAGGCGGCGGAATGACCGCGGCGGTCGAGCCTGCGATGACCTGAGGTCATCTGAAGCCCCGACTCGGCAGATTTTCGGCAGGCATTCGGCTGTTCGGCACCCGCCGGCGTCGCGATCCTGGGCCCCTCGCGACACACGACACCTCCAGGAGCCGCCGATGACCACCACGCTGACCCTGCCGGCCACGCCACGCCGCATCGCCGACCTGCCCGCGCCGCCCGGGCTGCCGCTGCTGGGCAACCTGCTGCAGTTGAAGCCCGAGGACTTCCACAACCAGCTGGAGCACTGGGCCGGCAAGCTGGGCACGCCCTATCGCCTGCAGGCCGGCCCGCGGTTGATCACCGTGTGGTCCGACACCGAGCTGATGCAGGCCGTGCTGCGCGAGCGCCCCGAGCGCTACCGCCGCACGCGCGAGATCGAGGACGTGCTGTCGGAGATGGGCGGCAACGGCCTGTTCTCCGTCGAAGGCGCGGCCTGGAAGCCGCAGCGCCGGCTGGTGATGCAGGCGCTGGCCGCCACCCACTTCCGCGGCTTCTTCCCCACGCTGCACGCCATCACCGAGCGCCTGTACCGCCGCCTGCTGCGCGCCGCCGTGGCCGGCGAGGTGCTGGACATGGGCCGCGAGCTCAAGCGCTACACCGTGGACGTGACCTGCGCCCTGGCCTTCGGCCAGGACCCCAACACGCTGGAGCAGGAAGGCGACGTCATCCAGGACCACCTGGAGCTGATCTTCCCGATGATCATGCAGCGCATCGCCAATCCCTTCGCCTACTGGCGCGTCTTCCGGCTGCCCAAGGACCGCAGGCTGGACCGTGGGCTCAAGGTGGTCCACGCCTACGTGCGCGAAATGATGGGCAAGGCGCGCCAGCGCATGCGCGACGACCCGTGCGAAACCCCGCGCAACCTGCTGGAAGCCATGCTCGCCGTACGCGACGAGCCGGACTCGCAGATCAGCGACGACGACGTGGCCGCCAACGTGCTGACCCTGCTGCTGGCCGGCGAGGACACCACCGCCACCAGCCTGGCCTGGACCATGCCCTACCTGGCCGCGGACACGGCGCTGCAGTCGCGCCTGCACGCACAGGCGCGGGACATCTTCGGTACCGAGGCCGTCTGCCCCACGCACGACGACCTGCGCCACCTGGACCTCTTCGAGGCCCTGACCACCGAGGCCACGCGGCTGCACCCGATCGCCGCCATCAACTCGGTGGAGCCGCTGCAGGACGTCGTGCTCGACGGCGTGGAGATCCCCAAGGGCACGCGGATGTTCTTCATCAACCGCCCGGCCCTGCGCGACTCGCGCCACTTCGCCCAGGCCGAGCGCTACGACCCCGAGCGCTGGACGCGCGACCGCCACGAAGGCGCGGGTGGTGCCCAGGCCCACAACCCGCGCGCCTTCCTGCAGTTCGGCGCCGGCCCGCGCGTGTGCCCGGGGCGCCACCTGGCGGGCGTGGAGATCCGCCTCGTGCTGTCGATGCTGATGCGCCACTTCGAGATCGAGCTCGCCTGCGACCCGGCCGAGATCAAGGAGGTGCTGGCCTTCGCGCTGACGCCCAGCAAAATGCCGGTCAGACTGAAGGCCCGCATGGCCTGAGCACGCACCGTGAACACGGACGACCCGAACGCTTCATCCACCACGCCGCGCACGCTGGCCGACCGCCTGGCCGCCGCGCGGCGTGCGCGCTTCATCGGCCGCCGCGAGGAGCTGGCCGCCTTCGCCCGCATGCTGGAGCCCGGCCACCACGCCCCGGTGATGTTCGTGCGCGGCCCCGGCGGCATCGGCAAGACCACGCTGCTGCGCGAGTTCGCCGAGCTGGCGGAGGCCCGCGGGCGCATCGTCGTCACCCTGGACGGACGCAACGTGGAGCCGATCCCGGAACGCTTCGAGCAAGGCTTCCTCGACGCCCTGGGCGGCCTGGACGACACCGTGCCCGACGGCCTGGTGCTGCTGGTCGACACCTTCGAGGCCGTCGCGCCGCTGGAGCACTGGCTGCGCGACCAGTTCCTGCCGCGCCTGCCGGCCGATGCCGTCGTCGTGCTGGCCGGCCGCACCGCGGCCGACACACGCTGGCGCAGCGACCCGGGGTGGGCCGAACTGGCCACCCAGCGCGTGCTGGCCCACCTGTCGCCGGACGAGGCCTGCGCCTACCTGGATGCGCGCGGCGTGCCCCACGAGCAGCGCCGGCGCGCGGTGGAGCTGGCCCACGGCCATCCGCTGGCGTTGTCGCTGCTGGCCGATGCGCTGCGCGCCAGCCGCACCCAGGTGCTGGATTCCCCCGGCGAACGCCTGCCGCTGATGCGCACGCTGCTGGAACGCTACGCCGAGGACATGCCCACGCCCGAGCACCGCACGGCCTTCGGCGCGCTGATCCTGGCGCGCAGCACCAGCGAATCGCTGCTGGCCGACCTCGTCAGCCCGCAGCAGGCCGAGGGCCTGTACGACTGGCTGCGCCGCCTGCCCTTCGTCGAGGAAGGCCCGCACGGCCTGCTGCCCCACGACCTGGTGCGCGAGGCCTTCGAGGCCGACTGGACCGCCCGCGACGCGCCGCGCGTGGAAGCCGTGCGCGACGGCATCGTCCGCCACCTCAACGCACGCATCCACCGCCTGGGCGACGACGAGCGCTACCGCTTCACCCGCGACTGGATGTTCCTGCTGCGCAAGCACCCGATGGTCGGCCCCTTCTTCGACTGGAGCGCCGACTTCGACGCGCTGTACTGCGACGAGCTGCGCGAAGGCGACGAGGAGGCCCTCGTCGCGCTGACGGCCGACCTGCTGGGTGCGCAGAACGCCGCCATCGCGCGCCACTGGGTGCGCCGGCAGCCCGACTCCGTCCACATCACGCGCGACCAGGAAGGGCGCTTCGTCGGCTACGGCATGTCGCTGGACCTGACCCTGGTCGGGCCGGCGGACCTGCAGGCCGACCCGGCGCTGGGCCTGGCGCTGGAGCACATCCACCGCCACGCGCCGATGCGCGCGGGCGACCAGGGCCTGATCGGCCGCTTCTGCCTGCACGAAGGCAGCCGCATGCCGCCCAACCCCACCTTCAGCCACGGCAGCCTGGCGATGCTGGTCAAGTTCCTGACCCAGGTGCGCCTGTCCTGGACGCTGCTGTTCTTCCCGGAGCCGGACCTGCTGATGCCGCTGTTCAACGGCATGAAGGACTACCACTGGCAGCACCGCCTGCGCGAGCTGGACTTCGAGGCCGACGGCCTGCGCTTCGGGTGCTATGGCCGCGACTGGCGCGCCGAACCCAATCCGGCCTGGATCGCCTGCACGCAGCCGGACCATCACCACGACCACCCTCGCACCGCCGACGAGGAGACCCTGTCGCGCACGGCCTTCGCCGAGGCCGTGCGAGAGGCACTGCGCCACTACACGCGCACCGACCGGCTGGTGACCAACACGCTGCTGCGCTGCGCCTTCCTGCGCACCGAGCCCAGCGTGGAGGGCCTGCGCGCGGCGTTGTCGCAGGCGGTGCACGCGCTGGCCGCGCACCCGAAGGAGGAGAAGTTCTTCCACGCGCTGCGCCTGACCTACCTGGACCCGGGTTCCTCGCAGGAGAAGGTGGCCGAGGAACTGGGCCTGCCCTTCAACACCTACCGCTACCAGCTCGCGCGCGGCATCGATCGCGTGGTGGAGTCGCTGTGGCAGCGCGAGCTGGGCGCGGGGCAGCAGGCGCGCTCGCTGTCCTAGTTGTTGAGTTGCAGGACGTTGTTCACAGCCGGGATCCGGATCATGGGTGGCTGGTGGGCAAGGGCTGAGTGTGGTCGATGCCAGTTGTAGTGGTGGATGAAGGGCTGGAGGGCGGCCTCGC
>SCTQ01000033.1 GCA_004322345.1 Aquabacterium sp.
GCAGCATGCCCGGCACAGATTGACGAACCCAGTCTAGGGCTGGGCATGCTGCGAGGCCACAAGCCGAGGCGGCACGCACGGGCGATGCCTGGAGGCCGCATGAACGCTCCGCTCCCCGAGTCCCTGGTCAAGGCGCTGTCGTCGCTGAAGTTGGACGACAAGTACGCGCTGGAACACGGCCGCGCCTTCATGAGCGGCGTGCAGGCCCTGGTGCGGCTGCCGATGCTGCAGCAGTCGCGCGATGCCGCCGCCGGCCTGAACACCGCCGGCTTCATCAGCGGCTACCGCGGCTCGCCGCTGGGCACCTATGACCAGGCGCTGTGGAACGCCAAGGACCACCTGGCAGCACACCATGTCGTCTTCCAGCCCGGCGTCAACGAGGAACTCGCTGCCACCGCAGTCTGGGGCACGCAACAACTGGACCTGTACCCCGAGCACCGCCGCTTCGACGGCGTCTTCGGCCTGTGGTACGGCAAGGGCCCGGGCGTGGACCGCTGCTCCGATGTTTTCAAGCACGCCTGCATGGCCGGCACCGCGCGCCATGGCGGCGTGGTGGCGGTGGCCGGCGACGACCACGTGGCCAAGAGCTCGTCGGTGGCGCACCAGAGCGACCACATCTTCAAGGCCTGCGGCATGCCGGTGTTCTTCCCGGCGAACGTGCAGGAGATCCTGGACCTGGGGCTGCACGCCTTCGCGCTGAGCCGCTTCTGCGGCATCTGGGCCGCGATGAAGACCATCCAGGAGGTCGTCGAGTCCTCCACCACCGTCTCCATCGAGGCCGATCGCGTGCGCATCCTGCTGCCCGAGGACTTCGAGATGCCGCCCGGTGGCCTGCACATCCGCTGGCCCGACCCGCCGCTGGAGCAGGAAGCGCGGCTGATGGACTACAAGTGGTATGCGGCCCTGGCCTACATCCGCGCCAACCAGCTCAACCGCACCGTCATCGACAGCCCGCATGCCCGCCTGGGCCTGATCGCCAGCGGCAAGGCCTACAACGACACGCGCCAGGCGCTGCACGACCTGGGCCTGGACGACGCCGCCTGCGCGGCCGCGGGCATCCGGCTGCACAAGGTGGGCGTGGTCTGGCCGCTGGAGGCCAGCATCACGCGCACCTTCGCGATGGGGCTGCAGGAGATCCTCGTCATCGAGGAGAAGCGCCAGATGATCGAGTACCAGCTCAAGGAGGAGCTGTACAACTGGCGCGAGGACGTGCGCCCCCACGTGCTGGGCAAGTTCGCCGATGGCGAGGGCGACCACACCGGAGGCGAATGGTCCATGCCCAACCCGGCGGCCAACTGGCTGCTGCGCGCCAAGGCCGACCTGAACCCGGCCATCATCGCCAAGGCGATCGCCCAGCGCATGCAGAAGCTGGGGATGCTGGACCGCATGGACAGCGCATTGCGCGAACGTGTGCAGCATCGCCTGGCCGTCATCGAGGCCAAGGAGCAGGCGCAGCAACCCGCCGCCAACGCGTCGCTCACCGAACGCACGCCGTGGTTCTGCAGCGGCTGCCCGCACAACACCTCCACAAAGGTGCCCGAGGGCTCGCGCGCGATGGCCGGCATCGGCTGCCACTACATGGTCAACTGGATGGACCGCTCCACCAGCACCTTCACGCAGATGGGCGGCGAAGGCGTGCCCTGGGTGGGCCAGGCGCCGTTCACGAACGAGCGCCACGTCTTCGTCAACCTGGGCGACGGCACCTACTTCCACTCCGGCCTGCTGGCGATCCGCCAGGCCATCGCGGCCAGGGTCAACATCACCTACAAGATCCTCTACAACGACGCGGTGGCGATGACCGGCGGCCAGCCGGTGGACGGCACGCTGCGCGTGCCCGAGATGACGCGCGAGCTGCAGGCCGAAGGCTGCACCCGCATCGCCGTGGTGACCGACGACCCCGGCCGCTATGCGGACCACGTGGACGCCTCAATGGCCGACGGCATCAGGATCTACCACCGCGACCAGCTCGACGCCGTGCAGCGCGAGATGCGCGAGGTGAGCGGCTGCACGGCCATCATCTACGACCAGACCTGCGCCACCGAAAAGCGCCGCCGCCGCAAGCGCGGCAAGCTGCCCGAAGTGAAGCAGCACGTCGTCATCAACGAGCTGGTCTGCGAAGGCTGCGGCGACTGCCAGGTGCAGTCCAACTGCCTGAGCGTGGAGCCGGCCGAGACGGCATTCGGCCGCAAGCGCCGCATCAACCAGCACAGCTGCAACCACGACGACTCCTGCCTCAAGGGCTTCTGCCCCAGCTTCGTCACCGTCTCCGGCAGCCTGCGCGCCCCGGCGGATGCGCCGCAGCGCCCGCTGCTGTCGGCGCTGCCGCGGCTGGGCGAGCCCGAAGCGAAGCTGGCCCGCAGCGACCATGCCTGGGGCATCGTGGTGGCCGGCATCGGCGGCACCGGCGTCATCACCATCGGCCAGCTGCTGGGCATGGCCGCCCACCTGGAGGGCAAGGCCGTCATCACGCAGGAGTGCGCGGGCCTGGCGCAAAAGGGCGGCTCCACCTGGAGCCACATCCAGATCGCCGACCACGAGGACGCCATCCACACCACGCGCGTGGCCACCGCGGAGTGCGACCTGGTGATCGGCTGCGATCCCATCGTCAGCGCACAGCCGGCGACGCTGGTGACCATGGACGCAGGCCGCACCCACGTCGTGCTGAACACGCATGCCGCGCCGACCGCAGCCTTCGTGCGCGACGGCAACTGGCAGTTCCCGGCCGCCCACTGCGACCACCTGATCGCCGATGCCGCCCTGCCCGGCCAGATCGGCAGGCTGGACGCCCACCGCCTGGCCACCGAGCTGCTGGGCGACAGCCTCTACGCCAACCCGCTGCTGCTGGGCTACGCCTGGCAGCGCGGATGGGTGCCGCTGGCGCGCGAGGCCATCGCGCGGGCGATCGAACTCAACGGCACGCAGGTGGAGCGCAACCTCGCCGCCTTCGAATGGGGCCGACACGCGGCGGTGGACCTGGCCGCGGTGGAGCGCCTCATCCTGCCGCAGCAGGTGGTGCAGTTCAGCCCGCGGGCAAAGCTGTCGGGCGCCGACGTCGACACGCTGGTGAAGGAGCGCGCCGCCTTCCTCGCCGCCTACCAGGATGCGGATTACGCCTACGACTACCGCGACTTCATCGCCCGCGTGCGCACAGCCGAGTCGGCCATCAACGCCGGGCGCGACCGCTGGCCGCTGACCGACGCGGTGGCGCGCAACCTGTTCAAGCTCATGGCCTACAAGGACGAGTACGAGGTAGCGCGCCTGCTGACCGACCCCGCCTTCGAGCAGCGCATCGCAGCGGACTTCGAGGGCGAGCTGAAGCTGCACTACCACCTGGCGCCCCCTTCGCTGGGCAGCGGCGAATCCACTGCCAAGCGCCGCTTCGGCCCCTGGCTGCGGCCCGCCCTGCGCGTGCTGGCGAAGCTGAAGTTCCTGCGCGGCGGCGTTTTCGACCCCTTCGGCCGCAGCGCGGAGCGCCGCGAGGAACGCGCGCTGATCGTCGAATACCGCAACAGCATCGAGCTGGTGCTGCGCGGTCTCGCCGGGCCGCGGCTGCAGCAGGCCCTGGCCATCGCCCGCATCCCCGAGGAGATCAAGGGCTACGGCCACATCAAGCACCGCCACGCGAAGGCCGCCTGCGCGAAGTGGGTGGCCTTGATGCAGGCCTGGGCCGACGAGGGCCTGGTGCCCGCGGTGAGCCAGCCTGCGGCGCTGGACGAGCAGCCTCAGGTGGCCAGGGCGCGCGAGGAAGAGGCCAGCCAACCCTTCTGATCGCGGATGAAGGCCAGCAGCAGGTCGGCGTAGTCCGGGCCCACCGCCTGGCGCACCGAGGCGCGCTGCGCGAGCGCGGCGCGCCAGGCCTGTACACGGTCCAGGCCATCGAAGCTGCCCAGGTCGGCGATGCGGTCGAAGACCTCCCAGTAGCGGAAGGCCGGCGCGAACACCGCATCCACCATGCTGAAGGACGGGCCGCCGAAGTAGGGGCCACCGCGCTCGCGCGCGCCCAGGGCGGCATCCAGCCGTTCCAGCTTGCCGCGCGCCGCCAGGCGCTTCGCCTCGAAGCCCTCCTCGCTGCGCTCGGTCTCCAGCCCCCAGATGTCCATCAGCAACGCGGACCCGAACTCCATCCACGCGCGGTGCTGGGCGCGCTGCAGCGCGTCCTTGGGGTGCAGTGACGGCAACAGCGTGTCCTCCAGGTATTCGACGATCACCGCCGACTCGAAGACGACGGCCTCGGCCGAACCCGGCTGTTGCACGCGCAGCAGCGGCACCTTGCCCAGCGGCGAGATCTGCCGGAACCACTGCGGCTTGTCGGCCAGGTCGATGTCGGTGCGCTTGAAAGGCGCGCCCTTCTCGGCCAGCACGATGGCCGCGCGCTGCACATAGGGACAGAGCTTGTGGCTGACCAGCTCCAGCTGGGGCGCGGCGCTCACTTCAGCAGCCCCTCGGACTTCAGCGCCTCGCGCACCGCGGGACGCTGGTTCACGCGCTCGTGGAAAGCGGCCAGCGTGGGCCAGCGCGACAGATCGATGCCGGTGAAGCGGCTCCAGCCCAGCACGGTGTAGAGGTAGGCATCGGCCGCGCTGAACTGCTCGCCCAGCACGTATGGGCGGTCGCCCAGCTTCGCGGCGGCGTGGTCCAGCCGGCCCTCCAGCTTCTTGCGCACGGCGTCCTTCACGGCCGCCGGCAGGCTGGTGTCGAACAGGGTCGAGTAGGCCTTGTGCAGCTCGGAGTTGATGAAGCCCAGCCATTCCTGCAGGCGCACGCGCTCCAGCGTGCCGGCGGCCGGCGCCAGCTTGCTGCCGGGCTTCAGGTCGGCCAGGTACTGCACGATGGCCGGGCCCTCGGTGAAGCGCTGGCCGTCGTCCAGCTCCAGCAGCGGCACGTAGCCCAGCGGGTTGAGTTGCAGGAAGTCACTGCCGTCGGGCAGCTTCTTGCTGGCGTAGTTGACCTCGACCAGCTCGAAGGGGATGCCGGCCTCGCGCAGCACGATGTTGGGGGACAGGGAGCAGACGCCCTGGGAGTAGTAGAGCTTCATGTTGGGTTCCTGGAGAGGAGGAAGTTGCGGTGAAGGGGAATGTAGGCTCCGCGTTCCTGCATAACAATTCGCCACCCATGCAGATGATCTATGCGAATCCGCATACGCAGATGACCACCATGAAACCCACCGCCTTCCACCCGGCCTCGAACTGGGACGACCTGCAGTTCTTCCTCGCCGTCGCCACCCAGGGCTCGATCTCGGCCGCCGCACGCCGCCTGGGCGTCAACCATTCCACCGTGCTGCGCCGCCTGGCCTCGCTGGAGGCCCATCTGGGCTCCCGGCTGTTCGACCGCCTCCCCGCGGGCTACGCGCTCACCGACGCCGGCCAGGAGCTGGCCGAGCACCTGGGCGGCGTGGCCGAACAGATCGAGTCCGCGCAGCGCCGCATGAAGAGCGGCGACCTCGCCATCCGCGGCGTCGTGCGCCTGACCACCACCGACACCCTGCTGGGCAGCATGCTGATGCCCCACCTGGTCCGCTTCGGCCGCCTGCATCCGCAGGTGGAGATCCAGGTCACGGTGAACAACAGCTTCCTCAACCTGACCCAGCGCGAGGCCGACGTTGCGATCCGCGGCAGCAACCGCCCGCCGGAAAACCTGGTGGGCCGCCGTGCCGGCCGCATCCGCACCGCGCCCTATGCGGCACGCAGCTACCTGAAGTCGCTGGGCCGCACACACACGCACGAGGACTGGCGCTGGGTCGGCCCCGACGACTCGCTGGCCCATATCGAGCAGGCGCGCTGGCTGCGCCGCAACGTCCCGCCCGAGCGCGTCGCCATCCGCGTCGACAGCCTGCTGGGCATGGCCGACGCCGTGGCCGCCGGCGCCGGCGTGGGCATGCTGTTGTGCCCGCTGGGCGACGCCCGCCGCGAGCTGGTTCGGCTGGAGGAACCGCTGCCCGCCCTGGACACCGAGGTCCGGGTGGGTCAGCACCCAGACC
>SCTQ01000353.1 GCA_004322345.1 Aquabacterium sp.
AGCTCGTCGGGCTGCAGGCGCTCGAGCGCGCCGCGCGTGACCACCATGCACACGTCCACGTTGTTCCAGCCGCAGACAAAGCTGTTGATCATGTCCTCGCGCTCCAGCAGGTAGACCTCCGGCCGCGGCAGATCGGCACGAGACGCGATGTCGTCGACGATGGCCAGCAGGCGCTGTTCGCGCGCCAGGGCTGGTTCGTCCAGCAGGCGCCCGCCGGCCCAGCGCGCGATGCGTCCGCCGCCGCCGCGGTGCAGCCGGCGCGCCTCGGCCAGGCTGCTGCCCAGCGTGGCCAGCAACAGTGCGGCGGGACCCGCGGCGCAGACGAGCAGGCTCCAGTCCTCGCCCCAGAAGGCCGGCGCGGCGGCGAGCACGGCGAACAAGGCGGTGTCGCCCAGCGCCATCAACAGCAGCACGAAGGGCACCCACAACAGCAGTTGCCACGTGCCCGGCGGCGCCGCGCGTTCGGTGGAGGGACGATGCATGGACGAGGCTGGAACCGTCGGTAGAGGGTCAGGACTGCACCCGCTGAGGCTCGTGCTCGGCAGCGTGTTCTGGGGGCTGGAGGCGGCCGGCGCGGCCGAAACCGGAGAGGGCGGCCAGCAGCCGGGTCGGGAACTGGTGGACGGCGGCGTTGTAGGCCTGCACGGCCTGGTCGAAGGATTCGCGGGCCAGGTCCAGTTGATGGGTCGCGGCCTGCAGCGCCTCGAGCGCCGGCTGCAGCGCGGCCTGGTCCTGGGCCTGGCTTTGCAGCCCAGGGCGGGCGGTGGCGATCGCGGAGGCCAGCACTTGCTCGGCCATCGTCAAGCCTCGGGCGCGGCCGCTCTGGTGAGCGGCCTCCCTGAGCAAGGCAGCCGCGGCCAGGGCCTGGCGGCTGGCAGCGAGGACCTGGGGCGGCAAGGCGGCCCGCTGCTCGCGTAGCACGGCATCCAGTGCGGCGAGCGCGTCGTCCTGGCGGCGCAGTTGTGCATCGACCAGCTGGAAGCAGGACTGGATGGTCGCGCGCAGGCGCAAGAGCCGTTGGCTCGCGCCCACGGCCCAGAAAGCCAGTACGCCGGCGCCTACCAAGATCGCGATTTGCCAGGCATTCATGTCGAGACTTCCTGCCGGGAGTCTGGCCCGACCCCCGTCACCCGCACCATCCTCCAGGGTGCGACTCTAGTGCAACGATTTGAAACACCACCGGCCGCCTGCACAGCCTGCTGACTTTCGACACGGCCCGATCCCGCGAATGAGGGGGCGTCCGGCCCGGTTGCGGGTGCGAACGCCGGGCCGGCCAGGCGCGCAGGGTCAGCTTCTGGCGAGCCAGGGGCGGTAGTCGTCCCAGGCCGGCCGTGCAACGGCCACCAGCATCGCGACCCCCGTATAGACGCCGATCAGCAAGGTCATCTCGACGATCTCGGCCTCTCCATGGTGCAGGCGCAGTTCGTCGAAGCCTGCGTCGTCCAGATCGAGCCGGCTCACCAGCGCGTCGACCAGGCGCAGCGCGGCCAGCTCCGCGTCGGTCCACAACGCCGCTGCATCGGGCTGCGGCCAGCCGACAGGCGCGTTGCGCAGCGACTCGATCTGCGCGTCGCTCAGGCCCATGGCGCGCGAGATGGTCTGCTCGTGCAAGTTGAACTCGTAGCCGTTGCGGCTGGCCGTGCAGGTGCGCAGGATCAGCGCCTCGCGCAGCGGCCGCGGCAGGTGCCGGCGATCCAGCAGGCCGCTTCGGCCCAGCCAGCCGCTGTCGACCATGAAGTTGAACAGGCCCTCGTTGCGGGCGACGGTGAGGAAGAGCTGCGGCGCGGGCAGGCCGGGCGGCAGCAGGCGGGACAGGCGTTGCGTGAGCGCAGGCGACAGCGGGGCGGCGGCCGGCGCGATGCGGGGAACGGCGGTGGCGGATGGCTGGGACATCGTGGCTCCTTTCGGTTCTGCCGCTACGAAAATCGTAGCTGCTACGCAAAGAGTAGCAGAATTCCAGGCATGAGCACCCGAGCCCAGGCCGCCTACGCCAAAGACGCCATCAACGAGGCGCTGGATCTCTTCCACCGGCGCTGGACGCTGCGCGTGATCTGGGAGCTGCGGGATGCCCCGCTGAACTTCCGCTCGTTGCAGGCCGCCTGCGGCGAGCTTTCCCCCAGCGTGCTCAACCAGCGCCTGGCCGAGCTGCGCGAGGCCGGCATCGTCGAGCACCGTGCCGACGAGGGCTATGCGCTGACCGACGACGGCCTGGCGCTGATCGAGGCCTTCGATCCCCTCACGCGTTGGGCCGTGCGCTGGCGCAGGCGGCGCCATGGCTGAGCTGCCCTGCGTCGGGCGATTCGCGCCCTCGCCGACGGGGCCGCTGCATGCGGGCTCGCTGGTTGCCGCGCTGGCCAGCTGGCTGGACGCCCGTGCCCACGGCGGCACGTGGCTGGTGCGCATCGAGGACGTGGACACGCCGCGCTGCGTGCCCGGCATCGACCAGGTGATCCTGCAGCAGCTGGCCGACTGCGGCCTGCATCCGGACCAGCCGCCCGTCTGGCAGAGCCGCCGAGGCGTGTACTACCAGGCCGCGATGGACCGCCTGGTGGCCGAGGGGCGAGCCTATCCCTGCGCCTGCTCGCGCGCCGACATCGAACGCGCGCTGCAGACATCGGGGCGCACGCGCGGCCGCCATGGCGAGCTGGTCTATCCCGGCACCTGCCGTCCGGAGAACGGCGGCCTGCGCGGGCGGCCGGCGCGGGCTTGGCGGCTGCGCGTGCCCGACGGCCCGCCGGGCCTCGTCGAATGGGAGGACCGCCGCCTGGGCTCGCAGCGGCAGCAACTTGACGAGGAAGTCGGCGACGTGGTGCTGCGGCGTGCCGACGGCCTGTGGGCCTACCAGCTGGCTGTCGTCGTCGACGACGCGCAGCAGGGCGTCACCGACGTCGTGCGCGGCGAAGACCTGGCGGACAACACGCCGCGCCAGATCTGGCTGCAGCAATGCCTGGGGCTGCCTCGCCCGCGCTACCTGCACACGCCGCTGGTGCTGGGCGACAACGGCGAGAAGCTGTCCAAGCAGAACGGCGCGCGGGCCCTGGATCTCGCCCGGCCGCTGGACGCCTTGCGCCGCGCTGGCGCTGTCTTGGGCATCAGAACGGGTGGAACCAGCGGTGGAGTAGCCGAGTGGCTGGGAGTGGCCGTACAGGCATGGTTGAATCTTCACTCTTAGGAAAACAAGACCACTCAGGGAAAAGACAAGGATGAGCCAACCGGATTCCGCGTCCCAGGACAGGCGCG
>SCTQ01000354.1 GCA_004322345.1 Aquabacterium sp.
CTGCCAGGTCATGAACCAGTCGGTGGAGAAGGGCAGCTGGCCCTTGGACGGCGACTTGCCGGCGACTTCCTTGTACAGGCGCAGCAGGCGCTCGTAGGACAGGTCGGTCTCGGACTCCAGCACCTGCAGGCGCGCGCCGAGCTGGATCAGGGTGATGGCACGCTGGATCTGCGTGGCTTCGGTCAACAGGCTCTTGCAGGGCATGGTGCGGTCCTCGTTCTTCTGTCTGCGGCTCAGGCTTCGGCGACGGCGGCGTGCCCGGCGGCCAGGCGGGCCTGCACGCGGGCGGCGGCGCTGGCGCCGGACTTGCCGTGGTCGGTCAGCAGGCCCCAGACCATGTCGTCGTTGACGCGCATGCGGCACAGCACGGTGTTGCCCGAGGCCACCTTGCGCATCTGCGCCGGCGACAGCACCGAGATCAGGTCTGCGGTCTCCTCGGTGATGCCCAGGCGGCTCAGGGCCTGGTCGCGGTCCTGGCTGACCAGGGTCTGAGCGAGCGTGAGGTAGCTCAGGTTGGTGTCGCGGATCTCGGCGAGGATCTGTTCGGTGTTCATCGGTCGGGGCTCCAGGGCTTCAGTTTTCGGACTCGGTGCCGAGGGGTGTCGGCATGGGTTGAATTCTGAAGATCGGAACAGCCCGGTCCAATCGGCCCGTTTCGGTGACTTGAGTCCCTGTTCTTCGGCGGGCCGTGTCAGCCTGATTCCTACAAATGCGCCGCGCAGGCGCGGATCCGTGCCCTATTGCGCGCGCTTGCGGGCCTTCCAGGCCGCCGTCGCCGCCGTGGGGGTGGGTTCCACCGAGGGCACGAGGTGGCGCAGCGTCGTGCGGTGGGTGTGGATCAGTTCACGGATGCGTGCCGTGGCCCGCTCGGCCTGCGGGCGGTTGAGGCCCAGCATGGGGAAGAGCGCACCGAGCAGGAGATCCAGCCGCTGCTCCACGCTCAGCCGATCCTCCCCGATGCGCTCCTGCGTGATGCCGGACATCAGGCTCTTGACGAAGAGGGCCAGCGCATAGGCTTCCTCTTCGCCCAGGCCGCGGCCGCGGCTGGCCGACAAGCGCCGGATGCTGCCGGCACCCACTTCCAGGATGACCTTGGTGATGGGCCAGGAGCTGTAGGCCGCGTGGTAGAGGCCGGCCACGCGCAGGTCGTCGCTGATCAGCTGGATCTGCAGGCTCATCTCGAACCCCAGCTGGACCGGCGGCGGCTCGTCGCCCACCACGTAGGCGCCGAGGCCGGCGGTGGTCTCCATCAGGTCGTGCACCAGGTGGGCGAAGACGCCTTCCTTGTTGCCGAAGAAGTGATAGAGGCTGCCCAGGGTGATGCCGGCGCGCTCGCAGATGTCGCGCACCGTGGTGTCCTCGTAGCCGTGCGTCAGGAAGAGGGTGCGCGCGGCCTCCAGGATGGCCTCGCGGACGGTCTCGCTTTGCAGGTCACGTTTCATGGCGGGGATGCAATGGTGGGGACGCAATCGCGGGAGGGACCCGACGACCTGGAACAGGTTCTAGTATTTGTTCTAGCCCATTGTGCGCAAAGTAGCCAGTCGGCAACATGCGGCTTACCCGGTCGCGGCGTTTCGCGCGGGACACATGGACGATCTCGATACCTGCCGCCTGCCGCGGCATTGCGGGGAACAGGCGAACCCCCTCGCGCTTCCTGCCCCGGCGGGATGCCGACCGGGGGCCGACCGGGGGCCGGCCGGGGCCGCGGCTCGAGCGCCGGCCCGTGACCGGGGGGTGTGCCGCTGTCAGGACTTCACGCCCCGCGCCGTCCTCTGCGGGGCAGCCCACCCTCGCGCGCCCTGCGGGCTGGGCACACTGGCGGCCATCATGGTTTCCATCCACGCATCGGCTCGCAGCGCCCTGAAGCGCGAACGCGGAACGGCCGCGGAAGACGTCTTCCAGCGTCGCCGCGGCATGGGCGTGCACGAGATGATGCCGGTGGCCATGTGCGCCGAGATCTTCGGTGCGCTGGGCGCCTGGTGGGTGCTCGACGGCCGTGCCGATGCGCATGCGCTGTCGGTGTGGCTGGCCTGGCGGCTGTCCGTCAGCGTGGGGCGCCTGCTGCACTCGCTGGCGACCCTGCGCGGCTGGCTGCCGGTGGACCAGGTGCACATGCGTGTCTTCCGACTGAGCGTGCTGCTGGATGCGCTGGTCTGGAGCGCGATGGGCTGGGCGCTGACGCCGCTGTTCAACCTCGAGGTGGCCATCGTCTCGCTGAGCATGCTGGTTGCGGTGTCCGCGGCCGGCGGGCTGATGTTGCAGATGGACCTGCCGTCCGCCGGCCTGTTCATCCCTCCCATCCTGGTGCCCAACGCCTTCTACGCTGCCCAGCGCGGCGACGACCTGGGTGTCGCCTGCCTGCTGCTGCTGCTGTGCATGGCAGCGCTGCTGCTGGTGGAGGCCAGGCGCAACAACCGCCGCATCCGGGAGCTGCAGCGCCTGCGTCACCAGAGCGACCAGGTGGCGCGCGCCCAGGCCGCGGCACTGGAGCAGGCACGCGTGCTGGCGGAGACGCGCAGCCGCTTCGTCGCCACCATGAGCCACGAGATGCGCACGCCGCTGCACGGCATCCTGGGCCTGGCACGCATGGCCCGCAAGCGCGCCAGGGATTCCGAGCAGGACCGCCAGCTGGAGCTGATCCGCAGCTCCGGCGAGCACCTGGTGGGCGTCATCAACGACGTGCTCGACTACGCCCGCATGGAAAACGGCGGCCTGCCGTTGCACGAGGAGCCCTTCGACCTGCATGCGCTGATGGGCGAGGTGGCCGAGACCTGGCGCCTGAACTGCCAGGCCAAGGGCCTGGAACTGCGCTTCGAGGCCGACCTGCCCGCCGGCGAGCTGGTCCTGGGTGATCCCACGCGCATCCGACAGGTGCTCTACAACCTGCTGGGCAATGCCGTGAAGTTCACGCCCGATGGCTTCGTCGCGCTGCGCGCCGCGCGTTCGGCGCGCACGGGACGCGTGGACTTCAGCGTGCAGGATTCGGGCATCGGCATCGCGCCGGGCGAGGTGGCCCAGGTCTTCGAGGCCTTCCACCAGGCCGAGGGCACTTACCGCCGCAGCTACGGCGGCACCGGGCTGGGCCTGACGATCTCGCGCGAGCTGTGCGTGGCCATGGGCGGCGACCTGGGCTGCAGCAGCACGCTGGGCGAAGGCTCGGTCTTCGCCTTCAGCCTGCCGCTGCCGGTGCAGGAGCCGCCGCTGGGCGGCGTGCCGCGTGCGCCGGCGCACGACGACCCGGCCTCCGGCCTGATGGCCCTGGACGGCCCCGAGGGCGGCGCGCCGCGCGTGCTGCTGGTGGAGGACAACCCCGTCAATGCGCTGGTGGCCGAAGCCGAGCTGGTGCGCCTGGGCATGCAGGTCCAGGTCTGCGGCAACGGCGTCGAGGCCCTGGCCTGGCTGGAGCAGGAGCGCGCCGACCTGATCCTCATGGACTGCGAGATGCCCGAGATGGACGGCATCGAGGCCACGCGTCGCATCCGCGAGCACGAGCGTCGCACCGGCGCCGCGCCGGTACCCATCGTGGCGCTGACGGCCAACGGCCCCAATGTCTATGCCGAGCGCTGCCAGGCGGCCGGCATGAACGACCATCTGCTCAAGCCCTTCCACACCGAGGACCTGGCGCGCGTGCTCTCGCGCTACCTGCAGCGCAGCGTGGCCGATCGACGGCAGCGGCACGCCGATGCGCCTGAAGGAGTCGCCCCACGAGGTGCTGCCGACGACCAAGGAGTGGATCGAGGACTGGCTGCAGAACCTCGTGTTCGGCTCGCTGGGCCTGTAGGTCACTCGACGCGGATGGCCCCGCTGCCCGGCAGTCGCTCCACCAGCTGCGGGCCGAAGAGCAGCGAAGGCGTGTAGGCCCCGCCTTCTGCGCTGCGTTCGAGCAGCCCGGCCACCACGGCCAGCGAGCCGGTGATGGTCAGCGCATAGCCGTTGGCCGTCTGCAGCCGCGCCGTGCGCACCGTGCCGGCGGCATTGCGGGCCTGCCCCCAGACGTGGGTGGGCATGCGCTCGCGCGCGGCGGCGTCCGGGCCCTGGACCTTGGCGGCCTGGCGCTTGAGCAGCTTCTGCACGGGCGGGGAGCCCAGCAGCCAGAGCAGCCCGTTGGCCAGGCGCGCGCCGGTGATCAGCGCGCCGGGCGCGGGCACGAAGACCTCGATGTTCGGGATGCGCGTGCTGTACCAGGCGGTGGAGACGTCGCCCCAGGGGATGCTCATGGCGGTCTTGAGGCCGCGGCCGTAGTCGATGCGGCGCACGTGCCAGGCCAGCGGCACCTTTTCGATCCTGCCGTCCACCCGCGCGCGGCCGCCCAGGCCCAGGCCTTCGACCGAAGTCTTGGCCGTGCCGGCGGACAGCCCCGAGTCGGTGTCGAAGCCCAGCGCCAGATGCGTCGCATCCGGCAGCGCCTGCTTCAGCGCCGCCGCCACGCAGTCGGTCGGGATCACGTCGAAGCCGACGCCGGGGCAGACGACGATGCCGGCGGCCTTCGCCCGTGCGTCCTGCGCATGCGCGTGCTCGAAGACGTCGATCTCTCCGGTGATGTCCAGGTAATGGGCACGCGCGGCCAGGCAGGCTTCGATCATCGGCGCCGCGGTGGCCGAGAAGGGGCCGGCGCAGTTGAGCACCAGCGCATGACCCTGCACCGCGCGCGCGGCGGCGGCTGCGTCGGCCAGGTCGAAGGCCAGGTGGGGCAGGCCCAGCTCGGCGGCCAGCGGCTTGATGCGCTGCGCGCTGCGCCCGGCCAGCACGGGTTGCAGGCCGCGGGCATGCGCCTCGCGCGCGATCAACTCGCCGGTGTAGCCGTTGGCGCCGTAGATCATCCATTGCATCGTTGTGCTCCAGTGCCGGCACAGCCTGCCGGGGTGGCGATGATGCCTCGTGCGCCGTGCTAGCCGGCGTCGGGCTGCTGGGCCGGCGCCGCTCGCACGAACTCGGGCAGCGCCATGCAGCGGTCGTGGATGGCCAGCACGGTGGGCAGATGCTCGGTGCGGCAATTCATGCGCCTGGCGTTGAAGACCTGGGGCACCAGGCAGCAGTCGGCCAGCGTCGGGCGGTCGCCGTGGCAGAAGTCGCCGGCCTGCGCGCGGCGGGCCAGGCGGGCCTCGATGGCTTCCAGGCCGGTCTCCGCCCAATGGCGGTACCAGGCGTCGCGCCCTGCCTCGCCGACCTTCAGCTCGTGCGCGAGGAAGCGCAGCACCCGCAGGTTGTTCAGCGGATGGATGTCGCAGCAGATCTCCAGCGCCAGCGCGCGCACGCGGGCGCGGTCCAGCGGGTCGGCAGGCAGCAGGGGCGGCAGCGGATGGGTCTCGTCGAGGTACTCGATGATGGCCAGCGACTGCGTCAGCGCCTCGCCGCCGGCCTCCAGCACGGGGACCAGGCCCGCGGGGTTGAGGTCGAGGAAGCCGGGCTGGCGCTGCTGGCCGCCGCCGTGCAGCAGGTGCACGGGGATGATCTCGTGCGGCAGGCCCTTGAGCTGCAGCGCGATGCGCACGCGGAAGGCTGCCGAACTGCGGAAGTAGCTGTGGAGCTTGAGCATGGGCGGGCTCTCGGGCAGGAGGGAGTCACGGCATGCGTGCCGGCAGCACGGTGCCGCTGACTTCCCCGAATCCTATGCGCGCCGCGCCCTCGCGCGCGCACCAGCCGCGCAGCACCAGGGTGTCGCCGTCCTCCAGGAAGCCACGCTGCTCGCCGTCTGCCAGCACCAGCGGCTTGCGGCCGCCTTCGGTCAGCTCCAGCAGCGAGCCGGATTCGGACTCTTCCGGGCCCGACTGGGTGCCGCTGCCCAGCAGGTCGCCGGGCTGCAGGTTGCAGCCGTTGACCGTGTGGTGGGCCACCATCTGGGCGACGCTCCAGTAGCTGTGGCGGAAGTTGCTGCGCGACAGGCGCTGCGCCGGCCGGCCCGCACCGCGCATCGCGGGGGTCTGCAGCAGGGCTTCCAGCTGCAGGTCGAAGGCGCCGCGCGCGCGGTGGCCGGGGCTGTCGAGGTAGGCCAGCGGCTGCGGGTCCGCCGCCTCGCGCGTCCAGGGCAGCCGATAGGGCTCCAGCGCTTCCAGCGTGACGATCCACGGCGAGATGCTGGTGGCGAAGTTCTTGGCCAGGAAGGGCCCCAGCGGTTGGTACTCCCAACCCTGGATCTCACGCGCCGACCAGTCGTTGAGCAGGCACAGGCCGAAGACGTGGTCCTCGGCCGCGTCGATGTGCACCGGCTCGCCCAGCGCATTGCCGGGGCCGATGAAGATGCCGACCTCCAGCTCGTAGTCCAGCCGCGCGGTGGCCGACAGCACCGGGACCTGCGCGCCCGGCGGCAGGCGCTGGCCCACGGGCCGGCGCACCGGCTGGCCGGAGATGCAGATGGAGGACGAGCGCCCGTGGTAGGCGATGGGCAGCCACTTGTAGTTGGGCAGCAGCGGCTGGTCCGGGCGCAACAGCCGGCCCACCCGCGTGGCGTGGTGCACCGAGGCGTAGAAATCGGTGTAGTCGCCGATGCGCGCGGGCAGCGCGTACTCGGCCTGGCCTTGCAGGACCAGGCAGGGGCGCAGGCTCTGGGCAGCGCCCCGGCGCAGCGCGCGGGACAGGGCCAGGCGAAGGGCGCTCCAATGGCGCGGGCCCAGGGCCATCAAGGCGTTCAGCGTGGGCTGCGAGGCGGCCGCGGCGGCCTCGGCGGCCGGACCGTCGAGCAGCCCCAGCGCATGCACCCGGGCCAGGTCCACGACCGCATCGCCGATGGCGACGCCGCCGCGCCAGTTCTCGCCGCTGCCGCCGCGGCGGAAGACCGCGAAGGGCAGGTTCTGGAGCGGGAAGTCGCAGCCCGGCGCGTTGGCGCTGTCCAGCCAGCTCGCGAGCGCGGGGTCGTGGGTCTCGTTCATGGGCGGGTGGGGTCGAAGTGCTTCTTCAGGCCCTGCCAGCACCGCGCGTAGTCGCGCTGCAGCGTGGGCGACCGCAGCGCGAAGGCGGTGGGCCGCAGGATGCAGCGGGTCTCGAACATGAAGGCCATCGTGTCCTCGATCACCTGCGGCTGCTTGGTGTCGGCCGTGCTGGCCTTGTCGAAGGTCTCGGCATCGGGCCCGTGGCCGCTCATGCAGTTGTGCAGGCTGGCGCCGCCGGGCAGGAAGCCCGTGGCCTTGGCGTCGTAGCGGCCGTGGACCAGCCCCATGAACTCGCTGGCCACGTTGCGGTGGAACCAGGGCGGGCGGAAGGTGTCGCGCATGGCCAGGATGCGCGGCGGGAAGACGACGAAGTCCAGCGTGTCCACGCCCGGCGTGTCGCTGGGCGATTGCAGTACGGTGAAGATGGACGGGTCCGGATGGTCGAAGCTGATCGAGCCGATGGCGTTGAAGCGCCGCAGGTCGTAGCGCAGCGGCAGGTGGTTGCCGTGCCAGGCCACGACGTCCAAGGGCGAATGGCCGATGCGGGCCTGCCAGAGGCGGCCGGCGAACTTGGCCACGAGCCGGAAGTCGCCCTCGCGGTCCTCGTAGGCGGCCTGCGGGGCGATGAAATCGCGCGGCTGGGCCAGGCCGTTGGCGCCGATGGGCCCCAGGTCCGGCAGGCGCAACGGCGCGCCGAAGTTCTCGCAGGCGTAGCCGCGGGCCAGGCCGTCGGGCAGCTCGACGCGCAAACGCACGCCGCGCGGGATCAGCGCGATCTCCTGCGGGCCGATCTCCAGCAGGCCGAATTCGGTGTGCAGCCGCAGGCGGCCTTGCTGCGGCACCAGCAGCAGCTCGGCATCGGCGTCGTAGAAGAAGCGGCCCTCCATGCTGCGGTTGGCGGCGTAGAGGTGGATGGCGCAGCCCGTCTGCGCATCCGGGCTGCCGTTGCCGGCCATGGTGGCCAGGCCCTCGATGAAGTCCGTGGGCGCGCCGTCCGCGGGCAGCGGCAGCGGATCCCAGCGCAATGGGTCGGGCGAGGGCGGGACGGCGCCGAAGTCGTTGGTCAGCAGCGCGGGCTCCAGTGGCTCGAAGGGCTGCTGCATCGCGGCCGGGCGGATGCGGTAGAGCCAGGAGCGGCGGTTGGCCGCACGCGGCGCGGTGAAGGCGCTGCCGGAGAGTTGCTCCGCATACAGGCCGTAAGGGCAGCGTTGCGGCGAGTTGCGGCCCTGGGGCAGGGCGCCGGGCAGGGCCTCGCTGCTGAAGTGGTTGCCGAAGCCGCTGAGCGTGGTGTCGTCCATTCCCTGCCTCCCGTCCTCAAATGGGCACGCCGGCCACGCGCTTGAGCAGGCCGACGAGCTGGGCCTTCTCGGCCTCGTCCAGCATCCGGCTCATGCGCCGGTCGTGCGCGGACACGGCAGCGGTGATGGCCTTCAGCTCGCGCCGGCCCGCCTCGGTCAGCCCCAGGCCCCAGGCGCGACGGTCGGCCTCGCTGGCCCGGCGCTCGACGTAGCCCATCTCCTGCAGCGCATCCACCAGCAGCACGCCGCCGGAGCGCGCGATGCCCAGGATCTGCGCCAGCAGCGAAAGCTTCAAGCCGGGATTGCGCGCGATCACCACCAGTGCCGAGAAGCGCGGCGGCGTGATGTTCCACGGCGCCAGCGCGGCGATGAAGTCCTCGTGGATCGCCAGCTGGGCGCGCCGCACGCCGTAGCCCACCAGCCTGTCGAGCACGCCGTAGTCGATGCCGGGCACCTGCGGGTCGAAGTGCTCGCCCTCGGCGGCGGTGCGGCGGCGCGTCGTTGCGGCCATCAGGTCACCCGGAAGAAGCTGACCTCCACGCGATCCGGATAGCGTGCACCGCTGCCGACGAAGACGGATTCCATCAGCCAGCGCAGCCGCGGCGAGGCGGTCTCGAAGCGCGGCGTGGTGCGGAAGTAGACCAGCGCCGGATCCACCTCCTGTCCCGCATTGATGCGGGCGATGACCTCCGGCGCCGCGACGCGCATGCCGGTGTTCTCCAGGAAGATCTGCTCGCCTTCGCGGGTCTGCAGGATGTAGCGTGCCTGGATGAAGCTCTGGGTGTCCGAGGTCGCCAGCTGGAAGTCCGCGCCGCCGGGCAGCACGTGGCCGAAGAGCAGCGGCCCGTGCATCGTGCCGGCGGTGATGGGGATCAGCCGGCGGCGGCCGGCCGGCGTCTGGCCGATGTCCATCGGCGCGGCGACCTCGACCACGCAGTCGGCGATGCGCTCCAGCGCGGGGGCGGGCAGGGGGTGGGTCATTGTCTCAGTACCCCGCGGCGCATCTGGTCCAGCTCGATGGACTCGAACAGGGCCTTGAAGTTGCCCTCGCCGAAGCCGTCGTTGCCCAGGCGCTGGATGAACTCGAAGAAGATGGGGCCGAACTGGTTCTCGGTGAAGATCTGCAGCAGCAGGGCTTCCTTGCTGCCGTCGACGAGGATCCTGCGCGCCCGCAGTTCGGGGATCGACAGGCCGTGCTCCGGGATGCGCCTGTCGATCAGCTCGTAGTAGGTGTCCACCGTGTCCAGCAGGCGCACGCCCGCCGCGCGCATCGCGTCCACCGTGCGGTGCAGGTCGCAGCTGCCCAGGGCGATGTGCTGGATGCCTTCGCCGTGGTAGGCGTCCAGATACTCCTGGATCTGGCCCGGCTTCTCGTTGCCTTCCTCGTTGATCGGGATGCGGATCAGGCCGCAGGGCGAGGTCATGGCCTTGGACTTCACGCCCGTGACCTGGCCCTCGATGTCGAAGTAGCGGATCTCGCGGAAGTTGAACAGGCGCTGGTAGAACTCGGCCCACTCGGCCATGCGGCCGCGATGCACGTTGTGCGTCAGGTGGTCGATGTCCAGCAGGCCGTGGCCGACAGGGTCGGCCGGCGCGCCGGGCAGGGGCTCGAAGTCCACGTCGTAGATGCCGATGTTGCCGATGGCGCCTGCCGCCGCGCCGTCCTTGCCACGCCAGCGGTCGACCAGGTAGATCAGCGAGTCGCCCACGCCCTTGATGGCCGGGATGTTCAGCTCCATCGGGCCGCTGCTGCGGTCCACGCCCCAGGCGCCCAGGTCCAGCGCGCGCCTGTACGCCACGGCTGCGTCCTGCACGCGGAAGGCGATGGCGCAAACGGAAGGCCCGTGCAGCCGGGCGAAGCGCTGGCCGAAGGAGTCGGGTTCGGCGTTGATGATGAAGTTGATGCGGCCCTGGCGGTAGAGCGTCACCAGCTTGTGCCGGTGGCGCGCGATGGCGGTGAAGCCCATGCGCTCGAAGGCCTGCCCCATCGCCGCCGGATCGGGCGCGGCGAACTCGACGAACTCGAAGCCCGCCGTGCCCATCGGGTTGTCCCAGGTCTCGATGCCCATGGTCCGCTCCTTTTCGCGCGTGGGTTCAGCGCCCGCCCAGGCTCTGGCGGTCGAAGCCCGCCAGCCGCTTGTAGCGCAGCGCGATGCCCTCCAGCTCGGCGCGCGGAATGACCGCGTCGATGTCGCTGTATCCGCCGGGCGCGCGCTCGTGGGCCAGCTGCATCACCTGCTCGGGGCCGTTGAGCCGGTTGCGCAGCACGATGGCCGCGGTGCGGGGCAGGCGTTCGGCCTCGTACTCCAGCAGCGCGTGCTCGGGCGTCATCCGGCCGTGTGCGGCCTGCTCCAGGCAGTCCGCCAGGCAGCGCGCGTCCAGGATGGCCTGGGCGCTGCCGTTGGAGCCGATGGGGTACATCGGATGGGCGGCGTCGCCCAGCAGGGTCAGGCGGCCGGCGGTCCAGCGCGGCAGCGGGTCCTTGTCCACCATGGGGAACTCGTAGACGGCCTCGGCACCGGCGATCAGCGCGGGGATGTCGATCCAGTCCCAGTGCCAGCCCGCAAAGGCGTGGTCGAAGAGCGACCGGGGTACGACACGGTTCCAGTCGTCGTGCAGGCTCTCGGGCGACACACGCAGCTCGGCGATCCAGTTGACCAGCGAGCGTCCCTTGCGTCGCGCCGGCTCGCTGATGGGATAGGCGACGAACTTCTGGTCCTGGTGGCCGGCCATGAACATCGTGCGGCCGTCCAGGTATGGCGCGGCTTCGGTCGTCGCGCGCCACAGCATGCGGCCGGCGAAGCGCAGCGGGTCGCGCTCGGGCGGGTGCGTCTGGCGGCGGATGGCGGAGTGGATGCCGTCGGCGGCGACCAGCACGTCCACCGTGCGCTGCTGCGTGCGGCCTTCGCCTTCGCTGTCGCGTTCGCGCAGGGTGACGGTGACGCCGCGCGCGGCGGCTTCGCAGCCTTCGGCGCGCAGGCCGGTCTGCACGGTGTCCGGGCCGAGGCGGCGCTCGACGATCCTGGCCAGCAGCATCTGGAACTCCCCGCGGTGGACGGAGAACTGCGGCCAGTCGTACCCCGCGGCGCGCCCACGCGCCTCCTGCCAGATGGGCTGGCCGTGGCGGTTGTAGTAGGCCAGCGCCGAGGTCTCGATCGCGATGTCGGCCAGCAGCGCGTCGATGCGCAGCTCGGCCAGCTCGCGCACCGCGTGCGGCAGCAGGTTGATGCCCACGCCCAGCGGCC
This sequence comes from Aquabacterium sp., assembly GCA_004322345.1. Lineage (GTDB taxonomy): Bacteria > Pseudomonadota > Gammaproteobacteria > Burkholderiales > Burkholderiaceae_C > Aquabacterium. Next base: position 11,410 of record SCTQ01000354.1, read on the forward strand.
GCAGTTCGGTCGCGGATTCCCAGACCTCGCAGGTGATGCCGCGCTGGTGCAGCATCAGCGCGAGCGTCAGCCCGCCGATGCCGGCGCCGACGATGCCGACCTTGATGTTCATGCCGTCCTCATGCCGCACGGGTGATGCATGCATGAATGTTATGCCGCATAACTAATCAGGCATCCCAGGAAAACACGGGTGGCCGCCGCGGCGCGGCCCGCGAGCGTGCTATTTCGACATGCCCGGTGCACCGCTGCCCGGCCGGTCGAAGATCACCAGCACGCCCAGCAGCGCCACGGTGAAGGCCGGCAACGCCAGCGGCTTGACGAGGCCGGCGGCCAGCGGCGCCGCGTAGAAGAAGAAGCGCAGGCCCCAGCCGTAGAGGATGCCGGCGCGCTTGATGTAGTGCTCGGCGACGGGCTGCATGCGCGACCGTTCCTCACAGCCCGGCGGCAGCGTGACGATGAAGCCGGTGTGGTTGTAGTAGCGCACCGCCATCGCCGAGGCCACGTAGGACGCGAACAGCGCCAGCATCAGCAGCAGCTGGCACATCAGGTGAGGGCCCCAGGCCAGGCCGTGTTCGGCGCCGGTCAGCAGGGCCGGTGCGATCAGCGTCACTGTGCCCATCAGGCCCAGCATCGCGGTCGACGCGGTGATGGTGGCCGACATCAGCGAGTTGCGCAGGGTCTGCACCGCAATGATCTCGGAGCCCGCTTCCCGCCCCATCACGTGCACCCACAGGGCACGCAACTGGGCATGGGCCGAGCGCGCCAGGCTCGGCGGATGGCGGCTGGCGTGGCGCCAGATCAGCAGCTCGTAGGCAGCCAGCAAAAGCAGGCTGACGCCCAGCGCCAGCCAGTTGATCGTGTCGTGGTCCAGGGGCATTTGCTCGACTTCCTCTTTCCTTTCGCGGCCTGCCCGAATGCCGTGCGCGAGGGTCTGGCACAGCGCTTGCAAACCAACTCGTCATAACAAGTTAGAACGTGATCGGTGCACAAGTCTGCTGCATATCCCACACCTGACGCACGAACATGAAGCCCAAGCAACAACATCTCGCGCCGGTTGTGCGCGTTTCGCCACAGCCGATGTACGCGCAGATCAAGGAGGAGCTGCGCCGCCGCATCCTCGACGGCACGTATCAGCCACACCAGCAGCTGCCCTCGGAGGCCGATCTGATGGGCGGCTTCGGTGTCAGCCGCATCACCGTGCGCCAGGCGCTCGGCGACCTGCAAAGCGAGAACCTGATCTTCAAGATCCACGGCAAGGGCACCTTCGTCTCCAAGCCCAAGGCCTTCCAGGAGCTGGGCCAGCTGGAGGGCTTCGGCGAGGCCATGGGCCGTCACGGCCACGAGACCTACAACCGCCTGATCAGCGCGCGCACCGTCAAGGCCGAAGCCACGGTGGCCGAGCGCCTGGGTCTGTCCAAGGGTGCCAGCGTCACCGAGATCCGCCGCGTGCGCCTGCTCAATCGCGAGCCCATCTCGCTGGACGTCAGCTACTTCGACAAGGAGGTGGGCGACAAGCTGCGGCGCGCCGACCTGGCGCGCCAGGACATTTTCTCGATCCTGGAGAACCAGCTGCGCGTGCCGCTGGGTGAAGCCGAGCTGCGCATCGAGGCCATCCTGGCCGACGAGAACCTGGCCCAGCTGCTGGCGGTCCAGGAGGGCTCGCCCATCCTGAAGATGGAGCGGCTCACCAGCACCCAGGACGGCAAGCCCGTCGACTACGAGTTCCTCTACTACCGCGGCGACGCCTTCCAGTACCGCATGCGCGTCGGACGCCACGCGTCCTGATCCCCTCGCCATCCGCACCGCAACCCCCACGGAGCAAACGCATGAACACGATCGAACACACCGTCGACGTCCTCGTCGTCGGCGGCGGCACGGCCGGCCCGATGGCAGCCGTCAAGGCCAAGGAGCGCAACCCCCGGCTCAACGTGATGCTGCTGGAGAAGGCCAACGTCAAGCGCAGCGGCGCCATCAGCATGGGCATGGACGGCCTGAACAACGCCATCGTGCCCGGCCACGCGACGCCTGAGCAGTACGTGCGCGAGATCACCGTCGCCAACGACGGCATCGTCAACCAGGCCACCGTGCATGCCTACGCCGCCAACAGCTACCGCACCATCCAGGAGCTGGACAAGTGGGGCGTCAAGTTCGAGAAGGACGAGACCGGCGACTACGCGATGCGCAAGGTGCATCACATCGGCACCTACGTGCTGCCGATGCCCGAGGGGCACCACATGAAGAAGGTGCTCTACCGCCAGCTCAAGCGCCAGCGCGTGGAGGTGACCAACCGCGTGATCGCCACCCGCGTGCTGCTGGACGAGCACGGCGCGGCTGCCGGCGTGATGGGCTTCGACTGCCGCAGCGGCGACTTCGTCGTCATCCGCGCCAAGGCCGTGATCCTGTGCTGCGGCGCGGCCGGCCGCCTGGGCCTGCCGACCTCCGGCTACCTCTTCGGCACCTACGAGAACCCGACCAACGCGGGCGACGGCTATGCCATGGCCTATCACGCCGGCGCCGAGCTGGCGAACCTGGAGTGCTTCCAGATCAACCCGCTGATCAAGGACTACAACGGCCCGGCCTGCGCCTATGTCAGCGGCCCCTTCGGCAGCTACACCGCCAACAACAAGGGCGAGCGCTTCATCGAGTGCGACTACTGGTCGGGCCAGATGATGATGGAGTTCTACAACGAGCTGCAAAGCGGCAACGGCCCGGTGTTCCTGAAGATGAACCACCTGGCCGAGGAGACCATCCAGACCATCGAGGAGATCCTGCACACCAACGAGCGCCCCAGCCGCGGGCGCTTCCACGAGGGGCGGGGCACCGACTATCGCGAGCAGATGGTGGAGATGCACATCTCCGAGATCGGGTTCTGCAGCGGCCACAGTGCGTCCGGCGTGTGGGTCAACGAACGCGGCGAGACGACCGTGCCCGGCCTCTACGCAGCCGGCGACATGGCCGCGGTGCCGCACAACTACATGCTGGGCGCCTTCACCTACGGCTGGTTCTGCGGCGAGAACTCCGCCGACTACGTGGCCGCCAAGGGCGAGCAGCACGTCGACGCCGGGATGATCGAAAGCGAGCGCGCACGCGTGCAGGCCCCGCTGCTGCGCGACGACGGCCTGCCGTCCAACCAGGTCGAGTACAAGCTGCGCCGCCTGGTCAACGACTACCTGCAGCCGCCCAAGGTCACGCGCAAGATGGAGCTGGGCCTGGAGCGCATCCAGCAGGTGCGCGAGGCCTTCGGCCAGATGCACGCACGCAACCCGCACGAGCTGATGCGCTGCCTGGAGGTCGGCCACATCGCCGACTGCGCCGAGATGGCGGCGCGCGCCTCGCTCTTCCGCAAGGAAAGCCGCTGGGGCCTCTACCACTACCGCGCCGACTTCCCCGAGCGCAACGACGCCGAATGGTTTGCCCACTGCCACCTGCGCAAGGGCGAGCACGGCATGGAGAGCCTCAAGCGTCCCGTCGAGCCCTACCTCTTCCCGCTGGACGCGGACGAGAAGCAGGCCTACGACCGCCTGCGCGTCGTGCGCAAGACCGCGGCCGTCGCCGCCTGAACCCCCGGACCAACTTCAAGCCAAGGAGCACCGACATGCCCCAAGCCCTCGCCCCCACCAGCGTCCCCGTGACCGTCAACGCCGAGAAGTGCATCGCGCACAAGGGCTGCACCGTCTGCGTGGACGTCTGCCCCCTGGACGTGCTGGCCATCGACATGGTCAAGGGCACGGCCTACATGAAGTACGACGAATGCTGGTACTGCATGCCGTGCGAGCAGGACTGCCCGACCGGTGCGGTCGAGGTCAGCATCCCCTTCCTGCTGCGCTGAGGAGGCAAGCATGTCGCCTTCGCCTTTCACGCAGGAAAGCCTGCTGCGCCAGCAGCTGGCCGACGCCGACCCCGAGGTGCGCCGCGTCGCGATCCGCGAGCTGCCCTACAGCGAGGAAGAGGACTACATCGAGCTGCTGACCGCGGCCCTGGCCGACGCCGACGCCGGCGTGCGCATGGACGCCGCGCTGGCGCTGGAAGGCATCGAGACCGAAGCCGTCGTCGGCGCCCTGGTGCCGATGCTCAAGGACCCGAGCCCCGAGGTGCGCCAGGCTGTCGCGCAGACGCTGGTGGAGCTGAAGGAGCCGCAGTGGGGTTCCTTGCTGATCGGCCTGGTCGGCGATGCGGATCCCCAGGTGCGCGCCGATGCCCTGCGTGCCTTGCGTGCGCTGCGTGTCGAGGCCGCCTTCGAGCCCGCGCTGGACGCCGCCAAGGCCGCGGAGGCTTCCGTGCGCAAGGAAGCCATCGGCGTGCTGGCCTACCTCAAGAACCCCGCCGCACTGGACACGCTGACGCAGGCGGCCACTGGTGACCCGGACGCCGACGTGCGCAAGGTCGCGGTCGGCGGCCTGGGCTTCGACAGCGGTGCCCACCCGGGGGGCGGCGCCCAGCGCGTGGGGGCCATTGATACCAGTCCGGCGCTGATACGCGCCCTGGGCGACGCGTCCTGGCAGGTGCGCGAGGAGGCCGCCAACACCATCGGCAAGCTCAGGCTCGCCGGCTGCGCCAATGCGCTGATGCAGGCCATGGGCGACAGCTACTGGCAGGTGCGCGTGGCCAGCGCCCGCGCACTGGGCAAGCTGAAGGCACGCACCGCGCTGCCGCAGTTGCTGGACGCGCTGGTGCACGAGATCAGCAACCTGCGCAAGGAAGCGGCCATCGCGCTCGGCGAAGTCGGCGACCCGCAGGCCCGCCCCGCGCTGGAGCAGGCCGCCAACGATCCCGATCCCGACGTGCGCAAGCTGGCGCGGCTGGCCCTGGGCCGGCTCGCGGCCTGACGCGCACCACTGCAACCCGACCAGGAGCACGACATGACCTTCGTCGTCACCGAATCCTGCATCCGCTGCAAGTACACCGATTGCGTCTCGGTCTGCCCCGTGGACTGCTTCCACGAAGGACCGAACTTCCTCGTCATCGACCCGGACGAGTGCATCGACTGCGGCGTCTGCGTGCCGGAGTGCCCGGCCAACGCGATCTATGCCGACAGTGACCTGCCCCCTGACCAGGCCGAGTTCCTCGGGCTCAACGCGCAGCTGTCCAGGCAGTGGCCCGTCATCAGCTCGGCCAAGGAGCCCATGCCCGATGCCGACGCCTGGCGCGACGCCACGCCCAAACGCACCTTCCTGATCGCCACCGCGGAGGCTTGAGCATGAACGGACCCACCCCCATCGCCGCGCTGGCGAACGAACATGGCCTGCGCACCCGCTACGAGGTCTGCCAGCCGCCCGCCGAAGGCGAATCGCGCACGCCCATCGAGTGCGATGCGCTGATCGTCGGCGCCGGACCCGTCGGCCTGTTCCAGGTCTTCGAGCTGGGCCTGCTGGAGATCAAGGCCCACGTGATCGATTCGCTGGCCTGTCCCGGCGGCCAGTGCATGGAGCTGTACCCCGACAAGCCCATCTACGACATCCCCGCGGTGCCGGTGTGCACGGGGCTGCAGCTGACCGACAACCTGCTGCAGCAGATCGAACCCTTCGGCGCCACCTTCCACCTGGGCCAGGAAGTGGCCGAGGTCGGGCGGCGCGAGGACGGGCGCTTCGATGTCTGCACCTCCAGGAACCAGCGCTTCGTCGCGCGCACCATCTTCATCGCCGCGGGCGTGGGCTCCTTCCAGCCGCGCACGCTGAAGGTCGAGGGGCTCGACAAGTTCGAGGGCTCGCAGCTGTTCTACCGCGTGAGGAACCCCGCGCATTTCGCGGGCCGCAACCTGGTGATCGTCGGCGGCGGCGACTCCGCCCTCGACTGGGCGCTGAACTTCGCCGCCGATGGCGCGCACCGCGCCGAGAGCGTGATCCTGGTGCATCGCCGCGACGGCTTCCGTGCGGCACCCGCATCGGTGGCCCGGATGAAGGCACTGTGTGACGAGATGCAGATGCAGTTCGAGGTCGGCCAGGTCACCGGGTACGAGGAGACCGCAGGCAGCATGAGTGCGGTGAAGGTCACCGGCGGAGACGGCGTCACGCGCGTGATGCCCTGCGACCGGCTGCTGGTCTTCTTCGGCCTGTCGCCCAAACTCGGGCCTATTGCCGAGTGGGGCCTGACACTGGACCGCAGGCAGATCGCCGTGGACACCGAGTGCTTCGCCACCAACGTGCCGGGCATCTTCGCGGTGGGCGACATCAACACCTACCCGGGCAAGAAGAAGCTGATCCTCTCCGGCTTCCACGAGGCCGCGCTGGCCGCCTTCGCCGCCGCGCCCTATGTGTTCCCGGACAAGCGCATCCACCTGCAGTACACGACCACCAGCCCCAAGCTGCACAAGGTGCTGGGGGTGGAGTCCCCGGTGTTCGATTAGCGCCTTCGCCTTGGCATGCACCGTGCGTACTGCCGGCTTGTCATGACCAGGCAGCACCACCGCAGAACAGCCCCCGCCCCCCAAGCCCAGGAGTGCCCCAGATGATCCCCCGCAGTCTTCGTTTGATCGCCACGTCCTCCGCCCTGTTCGCCGCCCTGCACGCCACCGCCGCACCGGAAGAGGTCGTCGTCGGCATCGGTACCCAGAACACGACCACCAACACCGTCACCGGCGGCATCGTGCTGGAGAAGCTGGGCCTGCTGGACAAGCACCTGCCCAAGACCGGCAGGTACGCCAACATCAAGTTCCGCATCGAGTGGCAGAACTTCACCTCCGGCCCGCCGGTGACCAACGCGATGGTCGCCGACAAGCTGCAGATCGGCATGATGGGCGACTATCCGCTGCTGGTGAACGGCGCCACCTTCCAGGCCGGCAACGACACGAAGAGCAAGCTCATCGCGGTGCTGGGCTACAACCAGTACGGCGCCGGCAACGGGCTGGTGGTGCACAAGGATTCGCCGTACTACCAGCTGTCCGACCTCAAGGGCAAGAAGGTGTCCGTGCCCTTCGGCTCCGCGGCCCACGGCATGGTGCTCAAGGCCATGGAGGACCGCGGCTGGAAGGACGACTTCTGGGAGCTGTCCTCGCAGAGCCCTGAGGTGGGATCCACCAACCTGCAGGAGAAGAAGATCGACGGCCACGCCGACTTCGTCCCCTTCATGGAGCTGCTGCCCTACAAGGGCTTCGCCCGCAAGATCTTCGACGGCGTGGAGACCAAACTGCCCACCTTCCACGGCGTGGTGGTGCGCGAGGATTTCGCGAAGAAGTATCCCGAGTTCGTCGTCGCCTACCTGCAGGCCGTGATGGACGCCAACGACTGGGTCCGCAAGAACCCGAAGGAGGCGGCCGAGAAGATCGCCGAGTGGACCAAGATCGACAAGGAAGTGGTCTACATGTTCCTGGGCCCGGCCGGCATCCACACGCTGGACCCGACGATCAAGCCCAAGTGGATCGACACCATCAAGTACAACACCGGCGTGCTGCAGCGCCTGGGCCGCGTGAAGACCTTCGACGTCGCCGCCTGGGTCGACGACAGCTACATCCGCCAGGCCTTCAAGGAGCGCGGCCTCGACTACGAGGCCCAGAAGGCCAGCTTCGCCGGCACCGAGGTCGCGGGCCAGGACGCTTACTGCAGGAAGCCGGTGGCCAGGTCCATCGAGGCCGGCGAGGTCTGGCTCAAGAGCGGGGAGCTTGCGCCCTACAGCAGCGCGGCGTGCACGCTGGGCGCCGTCAAGCAGGCGCAGGGGCAGGGCAAGGCCGTCTCCGCCGCCTACCTCTTCGACCAGAACCTGAACATCAAGCTCTTCGCCGACAAGGCCTTCTTCGCCGTCGCCGACAAGGACCCGAAGAACCTCGTCATCGAGCCCTTCCTGCTGAAGAAGGACGCCGAGGCCACCGCGGCCAAGGTGGGCGGCAAGGTGCTGAGCTACGACCAGGTCCTGGCCCTCATCAAGTAACCCCGCCACCGGAGACCCGCCATGTCGATCGCCAAGACCCTGGCCGCCGGTGCGGTGGCCGATGCCGCGGTGCAGCGGCCGGCGCAACGCGCCCCCGTGCACGTGCTGCCGGCCAGCCTGCCGGCGCAGGCCGAGCCCGCCGCGCATCCCGGAGCGCCGCGGCCCTCGCTGCTGCGCTGGCCGGTCTCGATGCGCCCCGCGCCACGCAGCCTGCTGACCGCGGCTTATGCCTGCGTCTCGCTGGCGGTGCTGCTGCTGGCCTGGCACCTGGCGGTGAAGTACCGGCTCAACTTCTACGTGCGCTTCGCCAACATCCCGGCGCCGCTGGCGGTGTGGGAGGACGCCCAGGCGCTGTTCGGCCAGCCGCGCTTCCAGAAGCACGTGCTGCTGAGCCTGCAGCGCATCTTCAGCGGCTTCGCGATCGCCTCGGTGCTGGGCGTGGCGCTGGGCATGGCGCTGGGTCGATCGCGAACGGCACGCGAGCTGGTCTTCCCCGCGCTGGAGGTGCTGCGCCCCATCCCCGCCATCGCCTGGGTGCCGATGTCCATCATGCTGTGGCCCAGCAACGAGGTGAGCATCGTCTTCATCACCTTCCTCGGCGCCTTCTTCCCGGTGCTGCTGAACACGATGCAGGGCGTGCGCGAGCTGGACCCGGTGCTCGTGCGCGCCGCGCAGAGCCTGGGCGCCAGCCGCCGCGCGATGTTCCTGGAGGTCATCCTGCCCGGCGCGCTGCCCCACGTCTTCACCGGCCTGGCGCTGGGCATGGGCGTGGCCTGGGTGTCGCTGATCGCCGCCGAGATGATCTCCGGCCAGTACGGCATCGGCTACTTCACCTGGGAGGCGTACTCGCTGGTGCACTACTCCGAGATCGTGCTCGGGATGATCGTCATCGGCGTGCTGGGGCTGCTGTGCTCGGGCCTGATCCGCTGGGTCGGCCGCGCCGTGATGCCATGGGCCCGGCACGGGCAATGAAAGGAGATCCGTCATGGACATGAGCAATCCTCCTCCCCCGAAGGGCCTCATCAGGGTCGAGCGCCTGCAGGTGCAGTTCGAGGCCGGCGGCAAGCAGGTGCAGGCGGTCGACGACGTCTCCATCCGCGTGGAGCCCGGCGAGTTCGTCTCCATCATCGGCCCCTCGGGCTGCGGCAAGTCCACGCTGCTCAACGTCGTGGCGGGCTTCCTGCCGGCTTCCGGCGGCACGGTGCTGGTGGACGGGCAGGGCATCCACGGACCGGGTGCGGACCGCGGCGTGGTCTTCCAGCAGTACTCGCTGTTCCCCTGGATGACGGTGCGGCGCAACGTGGAGTTCGGCCTGAAGATGAAGGGCGTGCCTCGCGCCATGCGCGAGAGCGCCGCGCGCACGCTGCTGTCCATCGCCGGCCTGCTGGCCTTCGAGAACCACTACCCCGACCAGCTCTCCGGCGGCATGAAGCAGCGCGTGGGCATCGTGCGTGCGCTGGCCACCTCGCCCCAGGTGCTGCTGATGGACGAGCCCTTCGGCGCGCTGGACGCGCAGACGCGCGTGGTGATGCAGGAGATCCTGACCAACATGTGGCAGAAGCTGCGCATCTCGGTCCTCTTCATCACGCACGACATCGACGAGGCGGTCTTCCTGTCCGACCGCATCTACGTGATGACGGCCCGTCCCGGCCGCATCAAGGCCGAGATCCCGGTGAACCTGCCGCGCCCGCGCACGGCGGCGATGACCGCCGGCCCCGACTTCCTCGGCCTGGTGCAGCAGATCAAGCAGCTGATCCGCGAGGAGAGCCTGCAGGCCATGGGCAGTGAGCTGGCCGATGGCGCGCTGCAGGGCTTCCTGACCGAGCTCGGCCCGGGTGGGGTCGAGGCTGCCATCCATTGAAGGGGAGCACGCCGTGATCGAGGAGCTGAACATCGACCAGCAGCGCGGCGTGCTGCACCTGCGGCTGTCCAGCGGCGCCAGCCCCGCGCTGTCGCATGCGGCGCTGCGCATGGCCTGCCGCTGCGCGCCCTGTGAGGCCGGTCGGCGCCTGGGCCACCCGCCGGTGGCCGAGCAGAGCGTGCGCATCACCGGCTGCGAGCCCATCGGCCAGCAGGCGCTGCGCTTCCATTTCTCCGACGGCCACGACCGCGGCATCTTCCCGCTGGTCTACCTGGAGGAACTGGCCGGGCGCGGCGTGGACCCGTACGCGGAAGAGACGTGAGCCAGGCCGCGCTTGCGTGGCCGCGCAGCGGCTGGCAGCAGCGCGCCGCCACCGCACGCGGCGCGCTGCTGCCGGCCACCATCGCCGTGGCCGCCAGCTTCGTCGCCGACCATCACGGCGGCCCGGTGCTGTTGTACGCATTGCTGATGGGCATGGTGCTGAACTTCCTGCACGAGCAGCCTCACGTGCAGCAGGCCGCCCAGGTCTGCAGTTCGCGCGTGCTGCGCGTCGGCGTGGCCCTGCTGGGCGCACGCATCACCTGGGACCAGTGCGCCCACCTGGGCAGCCACACCGTGCTGCTGCTGATGGCCTGCGTCACCCTGGCCCTGCTGGCCGGCGCTGCATTGGGCCGGCTGCTGCGCTGGCCGCTGCACGAGGCCGTGGTGGCCGGCGGCGCCGTGGCCATCTGCGGCGCGTCGGCCGCGCTGGCGCTATCGGAGGCCATGCCGCGGCACCGGCTGCGGCCGCAGGTGGTGCTCTACATCGTCGTCTGCGTCACCTGCCTGTCGACGACGGCGATGGTGGTGTATCCGCCGCTGCTGCAGGCCATGGGCATCGTGGATGCACGGGCCGGCGTCTTCCTCGGCGCCTCGATCCACGACGTGGCGCAGGTGATCGGTGCCGGCTACCACATGGGGCAGGCTGCCGGGGACACCGCTTCGGTGACGAAGATGATGCGGGTGGCGATGCTGGTGCCGGCCGTGCTGATCGTCGGCTGGGCCTTCCGCGAGCGTGCCGACGCCGATGCGCAGGTGCCGGCTTCGGCGCGGCCATGGTTCCTGCTGGGTTTCGCCTTGCTGGTCACGCTGAACTCCGTCGGGGCCGTGCCGCCTGCGCTGCGGGTGCTGCTGGTCACGGCTTCGCAGTTCTGCATCCTGGTGGCGGTGGCAGCCCTCGGGTTGAGGACGTCGCTGCAGCAGCTGGGGAAGCTGGGGTGGCGGTTGCCGGTGCTGCTGGTGGTGGACAGCCTGTTGTTGGCGGTGGTGGCGAGGGTGGGGTTGCCGGGGTAGCCGGTCTTCTCGGGTGTCTTGCCTCGGTCCCGTTCGGCTCGGTGCGCTGCGCCGGGAATTCGCGCACGCCGCTGCGCGCGGACACACGCCCCCCCCGTCTGATCACGAAGCGCGCCGCGCGCGCGACCCAAATTCCTGCGCTCCTCGCCGAGCCGGTGCGGACGTGGTGCGGCGAAGGGGTCCGAAGAACCTTCTGACGGCGCCAGCTCTGCGAGGACGCATCGCGTCCGTCGTCGGCCACGAACCGAGGCTGCCCGGGGTCCCCGTCGGCCTCGCCGAGGAGCACAGGGCATCGCCCGTGACCACGGGCGACGAGGACGTCGGGGTGTGTTCTTTGCCTACTTTCTTGCACAAGCAAGAAAGTAGGTCGGCCGCCGGGCCGAAACCCCGGCGCAGGGCAGGGAGCAGAACGGGACCCCTGCAAGCCGCTCAATCGACGAGCAACGAGCAACGAGCAACGAGCAACGAGCAACGAGCAACGGTAAAGACTCTGTACTATCCTGCCCCTTCGTCACAAACCCCCCAAGCAGGAAGCGAAACAAGACCATGCGCCACGAACTGACCGCCCGCCAACGCTGGGCCGCCCTCATGGTCCTGTGCCTCGGCGTCCTGATGATCGTCCTCGACACGACCATCGTGAACGTCGCGCTGCCGTCGATCAAGGCCGACCTCGGTTTCTCCGAGACCGCGCTGGTGTGGGTCGTCAACGCCTACATGCTGACCTTCGGCGGCTTCCTGCTGCTGGGCGGCCGGCTGGGGGACCTCTACGGTCACCGCCGGCTCTTCCTCGCCGGACTCGTGCTGTTCACGGGCGCCTCGGCCGCCTGCGGTCTGGCGCACACGCAGGGGCTGCTGGTGGTCGCACGCGCGGTGCAGGGCATCGGTGGCGCGGTGGTGTCGGCGGTGGCGCTGTCGCTGATCATGAACCTCTTCACCGAGGCGGACGAACGCGCCAAGGCCATGGGCGTCTACGGCTTCGTCTGCGCAGGCGGCGGCAGCATCGGCGTGCTGCTGGGCGGGCTGCTCACCAGCACGCTGAGCTGGCACTGGATCTTCCTGGTCAACCTGCCGATCGGCGCGGCGGTGTATGCGCTGACGATGGCGCTGCTGCCGGCCGGTCGGCGCCAGCAATCGGGCGCGAAGCTGGACGTCGGTGGTGCGCTGACGGTGACCAGCTCGCTGATGCTGGCGGTCTACGCCATCGTCAACGGCAACGAGGCGGGCTGGACCTCCCCGCAGTCCGTCGTGCTGCTGGGCCTGGCCGTGCTGCTGATGGCGGCCTTCATCACGATCGAGGCCAAGGTGCGCGAGCCGTTGATGCCGCTGGGGCTGTTCGCGGCGCGCAACGTCTGGGTGGCCAACGTCGGCGGCGTGCTGTGGGCCGCGGCGATGTTCGCCTGGTTCTTCACCTCGGCGCTGTACATGCAGCGGGTACTGAACTTCACCCCGATGCAGGTGGGCATCGCCTTCCTGCCGGCCAACATCATCATGGCGGTGTTCTCGCTGGGCCTGTCGGCACGGCTGATCATGCGCTTCGGCCTGCGCCTGCCGCTGGCGGCGGGGCTGCTGCTGGCAGCCGGCGGGCTGCTGCTGTTCGCGCGGGCGCCGGTGGGCGGCAACCTGTGGGCCGACGTGCTGCCCGGCATGACGCTGCTGGGCCTGGGCGCCGGCATCGCCTTCAACCCGATGCTGATGGCGGCGATGAGCGACGTCGATCCCAGCGAGTCCGGCCTGGCATCGGGCGTGGTCAACACCTCCTTCATGATGGGCGGCGCCCTCGGCTTGGCGGTGCTGGCCAGCCTGGCGGCGGCGCGTACGGCGCATCTTTCGGCCGGCGGCGTCGATGCGACGGCCGCGCTCAACGGCGGCTACCAGCTCGCCTTCCTGGTCGGCGCGGTCTTCGCGGCGGTGGCCGGCGTGATGGGCGGCCTGCTCATGCGCGCGGGCAGCCAGCCGGGG
>SCTQ01000355.1 GCA_004322345.1 Aquabacterium sp.
GCGCGCACGCGGCATCTGCCCCTACGTCGATGCGACCAAGAACAACGTGAGCCTGACGCTCGCCGCGGTCCTCGACGATCCCTCGGCAGGCTGACGCGATGACCGCGCCCGCTGCCCTGCGCTATTTCCTGACCTACCGCGGCATCGCGCTGCCGCTGGTGCTGACGGAGGAACTCGCGCCCGAGGCCCTGCGCCATCGCAACACCTACTTCCGCGCCGCCTACGACGCACAGGGCCGCATGCTGTGGGTGGAGAAGCTGGTCTACGACGAAGTCGAGATGCGCCACGACTACCGATGGGCCGACGACGGCAGCCTGTGCGGGGCCACGGTCAGCATGCCCGACGAGGAACCGCGCGAGCTGCGGCCCGGAGGCTGAGGGGCCATGGAGGTGTCGCTCGGATACTGTATATTTGTACAGCACCCGAGACGCCGCCCTGCACACCAAAACACCCCCACCTTCCGATGGAGCCCGCGATGGAAGCCGAAGCCTGGATCACCTCCTGCGCACAACGCCTGCAGCAGCACTGGCCCCGGGTGGGCACCGACGACCTGGCCCACCTGGCCCATGCGCTGTGGGCCGATCGGCAGTGGCAGGCGATGGATCCGCCTGCCGCAGCCGAGCGCTGGTTGCAAGCCCTGGAGCACCCCGGCCCGCAGGGATGCGGGGGCCCGAAGGCCACAGAACGGCGCAGGGAGGACTTTCCTCTCCATACTCGCGCTCGCAGCGGGCCCCTGCCCGCTCGCCGCGAGACCGGCGAATGCCGTTGATGCCGTCGCGGCCACAAGCTATCTGCAAAGGCCAGGCCGCCCCGGGCGGCCTCGGAAACTGGAGGATGAACATGCGCGAATGGCTCTGGCGCTTCAAGCGCCGTCAACTGCCCGAGATACGCCTGCAGATCCACGAACGCCACGGCATGGCCTCATTCGTGAAGCCGCATCCGTGGATGCAGGCCCTGGCCTACCACCCGCTCACCGGCGCCCTGGTCGCCCGTGCGGGCTACGGCGTGGGCCCGCTGTGCGACCGCTTCTACCTGGGCGACCTGCATGTCGAGCCCGCCCTGCGCCGCCAGGGTTATGCCACCGCGTTGCTCGCCGCCGTCTCGGACCACGTGGCGGCCGAATACGGCCGACTGCCGCTGACCCCGCTGCACGAGACCGGCGCCGCGCGCGGCTTCTGGGACCACATGCGGCAGCTGGCGCCCAAGTCGCTGCCCGTCACCCGCGACCTGCGCGGCTCCGAGGTGGACGAAGAGCGCATGCGCTGGGCGCGCCCGGCCACCGAAGCCGCGCGCTGACCGCCGGCATCGCCGGCCCCCGGGGCGCGGCCGCTCAGTCGTCGAACAACGGCCTGACCTCGTCGACGAAGTTGGCGAGGATGTGCTTGTGGGTGTCGAACTGGGCGCTCGTCGGCACGATGGCGATGCGGCTGGCCCCCCAGTCGCGGCCGATCGCGGAGAACTGCGCCGCCACTTCCGCATGGCTGCCCACCAGGGACTCGGCGATCAATGCGTCCACGTCGCGGACGATGGACCGTCCGCGGTCCGCGCCCCAGCCCGCAAGCCTTGCACGCTCAGCCAGCGACCGGAAATACGGCTCGGCGATGGCGACAGCCTCCTCCCGCGTGGCCGCCGTGCAGGCGAAACGCGCCAGCGTCAGCGGGGGCGGCCGGCCCGCCACGGCGGCATGGCGCGAACAGGCACGGCGCA
>SCTQ01000356.1 GCA_004322345.1 Aquabacterium sp.
CGAATTCGACCGCAAGCCGCGGAGTGCGCCAGCCGCCAGCCCTGCCTAGAGTGGAGCCATCGATGAGCAAACGTCGGAGCCCCACCATGAACATGAGCACCCGCCAGGAGATGCTGGCCGCGGCCACCGTCGCCGATCCGCGCTGGGCCGCGGTCGTCGCGCGTGATGCGCGAGCCGACGGCAGCTTCTTCTATTCCGTGAAGACCACCGGCGTGTACTGCCGGCCCTCGTGCGCGGCGCGCCCTGCGCGGCCGCAGAACGTCGCCTTCCACGCCAGCGCGGGGGACGCCGAGCGCGCGGGCTTCCGCCCCTGCCGCCGCTGCAAGCCCGACCAGCCTGCGCCGGCGCAGCGGCAGGCCGAACTGGTGTCGCGGCTGTGCCGCCACATCGAGGCCGCCGAGCAGCCGCCCACGCTGGACGAGCTGGCGCAGGTCGCCGGGCTCAGCCCGCATCACCTGCACCGCGTCTTCAAGGCCGTCACCGGCCTCACGCCGCGCGCCTGGGCCGCGGCCCATCGCGCGGGCCGGATGCGCAGCGCGCTGGGTGGCAGCCCCAGCGTGACGGCCGCCATCTACGAAGCCGGCTACGGCTCGCAAGGCCGCTTCTACGAGGAGGCCGACCAGGTGCTGGGCATGACGCCGGGCGACTGGCGCGCCGGCGGTGCCAACACCACCATCCGCTTCGCCGTCGGCCAGTGCACGCTGGGCGCCATCCTGGTGGCGCAGAGCGACCGCGGCATCTGCGCGATCTCGCTGGGCGATGACCCGGACGCGCTGGTGCGCGAGCTGCAGGACCGCTTCCCGCGGGCCCGCCTCATCGGCGGCGACCGCGGCTTCGAGCGGCTGGTCGCGCAGGTCGTCGGCCTGGTCGAGCAGCCCGGCCGCGGCCTGGACCTGCCGCTGGACCTGCGCGGCACCGCCTTCCAGCAGCGCGTGTGGCAGGCCCTGCGCGAGATCCCGCCGGGCCGCACCGTCAGCTACGCCGAGATCGCCGAACGCATCGGCGCGCCCACGTCCTCGCGTGCGGTGGCCCAGGCATGCGGCGCCAACACCGTGGCCATCGCCATCCCCTGCCATCGCGTCGTGCGCCGCGACGGCAGCCTGTCGGGCTACCGCTGGGGCGTGGAGCGCAAGCGCGAGCTGCTGCAGCGCGAGGCCGTGCATGAAGCCGATTGAGGCGCCCGCAGGCTGGGGCGCCATCGACTGGGATCGCGTGGCCGAGGACCTGCACCTGCAGGGCCATGCGCTGCTGCCCGGCCTGCTGGATGCGGCCGACTGCGCGGCCCTGGCCGCCGGCTACGGCGAGGACCTCTTCCGCAGCCGCGTGGTGATGGCGCGCCATGGCTTCGGCCGTGGCGAGTACCAGTACTACGCCTACCCGCTGCCGCCGCGCGTGGCCGCGTTGCGGCGGGCCTTCTACCCGCGGCTGGTGCCCGTGGCCAACCGCTGGAACGAGGCCATGGGACTGGACCTGCGCTACCCGCCGCAGCATGCGGAGTTCCTGCGCCGCTGCCACGACGCCGGCCAGCAGCGCCCCACGCCGCTGCTGCTGCAGTACGGCGCCGGCGACCACAACTGCCTGCACCAGGACCTGTACGGCGAGCACGTCTTCCCGCTGCAGGTGGCCGTGCTGCTGTCCGAGCCCGGGCGCGACTTCAGCGGCGGCGAGTTCGTGCTGACCGAGCAGCGCCCGCGCATGCAGTCGCGCGTGCAGGTCGTGCCGCTGCGCCAGGGCGACGCGGTGGTCTTCGCCGTGCACCACCGGCCCGTCGCCGGCACGCGCGGCACCTATCGCGTCAACATGCGGCACGGCGTGAGCCGGGTGAGCACAGGGCGGCGCCACGTGCTGGGGTTGATCTTCCACGACGCTGCTTGAAGCACCTGCGAGCCCTAACATCGGCGGCCCACCACCTGCCGCACGGGAGCGCAGCATGAGCACGCACGAAGGCAAGCCCAGGCCCACCCAGCACGACAAGGCCGAGTTCTTCTCCAGGCTGCACCGCAAGGGCAGCTGCTTCGTCATCCCCAACCCCTGGGACGCGGGCTCGGCCCGGCTGCTGGAGCACCTGGGCTTCCAGGCCCTGGCTTCCACCGGGGCGGGCTACGCTTTCTCGCGCGGGCGCAGCGACCTCAGCCTGGGCGCCGAGGACATGCTGTCCCACCTGGCCGCGCTGGCCGAGGCCACCGACCTGCCTGTCAGCGCCGACCTGCAGAAGGGCTTCGGCGACTCGCCCGACGACGCCGCCCGCACCCTTGCCGAGGCCGCACGCACCGGCATCGTCGGCGGCTCGATCGAGGACGCATCCGGCGATCCGCAGCGCCCCGTCTACGACATCGGCCTGGCCGCCGAGCGCATACGCGCCGCCGCCGATGCCGCGCGTTCGCTGCGCTTCAAGTTCACGCTGACCGCGCGCGCCGAGAACTTCCTCTACGGCCGCCCGGACCTCGCCGACACCATCCGCCGCCTGCAGGCCTACCAGGAGGCCGGCGCGGACGTGCTGTTCGCGCCCGGCCTGCAGACGAAGGAGGAGATCCGCGCGGTGGTGCAGTCCGTCGACCGGCCCGTCAACGTCATCATGGGCCTGCCGGGCGTGTCGCTGACCCTGCCCGAGCTGGAGCAGCTGGGCGTGGCACGCGTCAGCGTGGGCGCCTCGCTGGCCCGCGCCGCCTACGGCGCGATGATGCGCGCGGCGCGCGAGATCCTGCAGTCCGGCAGCTTCGGCTACGTGGCCGAGGCCATCCCCGGGCGCGAGATCAACACCATCTTCGCGAAGCGGCCGGGCTGAGCGCGCCGCATTCCCACAGAAGGAGCAGAAGTGTCCAGATCCCTTGCCTTGTTCGCCACGCTGTCCTGCGCACTTGCCTGCGCCGTCGCTGCACCGGCGAAGCGCCCCTTCACCGGCGTGGTCACGCTGGAACTGGTGCGCGAGCAGAGCACGGGCCCGTACGGCGCCTACCGCTTCAAGCTGGAGGTGCCGGGCTACGGCAGCTATCCCGGCCACGCCGCGGCGCGCGGGCGCCAGATGGCCATCCACTTCGCGCTGACGGACCAGTCGACGAAGGACTACGGCACCGGCATCGCCGAGTTCAGCCACCAGGGCGGCAAATGGTCCTTCCGCAAGTACTACTACGAGCCCGAGTACAAGGGCGGCAACTTCGGCATCGAGCGCTGCGTGAAGCGCTGAGCTCCCGCCCTCAGCGCAGTTGCGCCGAACTCTTGCCCAGCAGCCGCCGCGCCACGATCAGCAGCTGGATCTGCTGCGTGCCCTCGAAGATGTCGAGGATCTTCGAGTCGCGGGACCACTTCTCCAGCAGGCCGCCCTCGGTGTAGCCCAGGCTGCCGGCCAGTTCCACACACTTGAGCGAGACGTCCACGCAGGTGCGCCCGGCCTTGGCCTTGGCCATCGAGGCCTCCAGCGAATTGGGCCGGGCGTTGTCGGCCATCCAGGCGGCCTGCAGCGTCAGCAGGCGTGCGGCCTCGTAGTCGGCCTGCATGCGCAGGTACTCGGCCTCGGCGGCCGTCTGGCGGTAGGCGGGACGATCGAAATCGGCGTGGCTGCCGGCCTCGTCGAGCAGGCGGCGCATCTCCTCCAGGCAGGCGCGCGTCAGGCCCACGGCCATGGAGGCCACCAGCGGGCGCGTGTTGTCGAAGGTCTGCATCACGCCGGCGAAGCTCTTCTGCGGATCCACCGAAGGGTCGCCCAGCAGGTTGGCCTTGGGCACGCGGCAGTCGCGCAGCACGAAGGCCGCGGTGTCGGAGGCGCGGATGCCCAGCTTGTGCTCCAGGCGCACCAGGTCGAAGCCCGGCGTGCCCTTCTCGACCACGAAGGACTTGATGGCCGCGCGGCCCAGGCTCCTGTCCAGCGTGGCCCAGACGACGACCAGGTCCGCGCGGTCGCCCGCGGTGACGTAGATCTTCTCGCCGTTGAGCACGTAGTGCTCGCCATCCAGTCGCGCGCTGGTGCGGATGGCTGCGGAGTCCGAGCCGCAGCCCGGCTCGGTGATGGCCATGGCCGCCCAGCGGCCCTTGAAGCGCGCGAGCTGCTCGTCGTTGGCGACCGACGCGATGGCCGCGTTGCCCAGGCCCTGGCGCGGCATCGACAGCAGCATGCCGACGTCGCCCCAGCACAGCTCCATGATGCTCAGGCAGGTGGAGAGGTTGGTGCCGTTGCGGTTGGCCGAGGCATCGGCGGGCGCATCGCGCCGCACGCCGGTGGCGCCGGTGCCGCCGACTTCGCTGTTGCCATCGTTCATGCCGTCGATGACGGCGGCCAGCATGTCCAGCTCCACCGGGCGCGCGTGCTCGGCCAGGTCGTACTTGCGCGAGATCGGGCGCAGCACCTCGCTGGCCACTTCCTGGGCCTGGCGCACCAGGGGCTTGAACTTGCGGGGGATTTCGAGGTTGATCATGGGTCCGTTCTCAGCGCGTAGGGAGAAGCGTCAAACCAGCAGTCCGCCTTCCATGACACCGACCGCGCGCAGGTCGCGGTACCAGCGCTCCACCGGATGGTCCTTGACGAAGCCATGGCCGCCCAGCAACTGCACGCCGGTGCTGCCGATGCGCGCGGAGTGCTCGGCGCACAGGCGGCGCGCCAGCGCGGTGGCTTGGGCATACGGCTGCCCGGCATCGGCCAGGCTGGCGGCGCGCCAGGCCAGCAATCGCATGCCGTGCAGCTCGATGGCGGTGTCGGCCACCGCGAAGGCGACCGACTGGCGGTGGCTGATCGGCTCGCCGAAGGCCTCGCGTTCGTTCACGTAGCCGGTCACGTAGTCCAGCACCGCCTGCGCGCAGCCCGTGCCCATCGCGCACCAGGCCAGGCGCGACAGGTGGATGCACTGCGCGTAGTCGTCGCCCGAGGCCAGCACGGCGCCGGCGGGCAGCTGCACGCCTGCCAGCCTCAGCCGCGCGCAGCCCGCGGCGCGCAGGCCCATGGACGGGTCGGACTCGACCGACAGCCCGGCGGTGGACGACTCCACGATGAAGAGGGCCGGGCCCAGCCCCTCGGCCTGCGCGGCGACGACGAAGAGCTCGGCGCGGCCGGCCAGCGGCACCATGGACTTCAGGCCCTCGAGCACCCAGCCGCTGCCGCTGCGGCGGGCGCTGGCCTTGGGTTCGAAGGGGTCGAACAGCGCGGCCGGCTCCAGCACGGCCAGCGCGGCGGCCGGCGGCGTCTCGCCGGTGAAGGCCGGCAGGTAGGCGGCCTGCTGCTCCGCCGTGCCCCACAGCACCAGGGCCGTGCTGACGGCCGACGGCGCCAGCGTCGCGAAGGCCAGGCCCATGTCGCCCTCGGCCAGGGCCTGGGTGATCAGCAGGTTGGTCATCGCGCTGCGCTCGGTGCCCATCCCGCCCAGGGACTCGGGGATGCCCAGCGCGGTCACGCCCAGCTCGGTGCCCTCGGCCAGCAGATGGTCCGGCGCCGCGCAGGCGGCGTCGGCCGCGGTGGCGTCGGGGCGGAAGCGCTCCAGCGCGAAGCTGCGCGCGGCCTCCTGCAGCATGGCCTGGTCGTCGGTGGGGCGCAGGTCGAACAGGTCGCCGGCCGGCGCGCGGCCCAGGCGCTGCGGCGCGGACAGGCCCTTGATCGCCTTGAAGGCGCGGCTGGCCGCGGTGGCGGACTTGAAGCCGGCCTTGGTGCCGTGGTAGAGCGCCTTCTCCAGCGGCCGGCGCAGCCGCAGCTGGTCCAGCTTGGGGGAGGCGGCGAGCTGGCCCAGCGTGCGCAGGCCCAGGCGGGTGAGGGTGGCCATCGGTGTGTGTTCCTCGGTCTCGTGTTCAGCGCCGCGACAGCATCAGCCAGACCGCGGCATGGGCCGCCAGGCCGATGCCCCAGCCCCAGGTGACAATGGCGGCCCACGGAAAACCGGTGGTCGTGACCGACTGCAGGAACCACAGCCCGCTGACCACGAGCGCGAAGACCACGGCATGGACGACCAGACTCAGTTGCAGACCCGGGTGCTTGCTTCGGGGCATGGGATGAAGGCTCCGCTGGATACGAAAGCGGCTGATCCTGCCCGCCACGGCGCCGCCGGAATCGACCCGGCGCGCCAGCGGACTTGACCCCGGGCGCCGCCTCCATGTCCGTACCGCCACCTGCCCCCACGCTGCGCGCCGATCCCTCGGCCCTGCACACCTGGCTGCAGGCGGCGCTCGAAGCGGTCGAGCGCCGCGGCGTGGATGCCCAGGCGCTGCTGCGCCAGGCCGGGCTGGACCTGTCGGCCGGCACCGATCCCATGGGCCGCCACTCGGCGCGCCGCGGGTTGCTGTTCTGGCAGGCCGCGCTGCAGGCCACCGGCGACGAGCTGCTGGGCCTGGACGTGGCCCTGCAGTCGCTGCCGCTGAACTTCAACGCGCTGGGCTATGCGCTGATGGCCTCGCAGGACCTGGCTCAGATGTATGCCCGGCTGGCACGCTACGTCCACGTGGTCACCGACGCCGCCGAACTGTCCTTCGAGGCCGACGAACACGGCGGACGCCTGACCATCAGCGGCGACCGCGCGCTGCTGGCCGGCGCCAGCGAGGCCACGTCCTGGAGCATCTTCGACTACGCGATGCTGGCCGTCGTGCGCGGCTCGCGCATGCTGTGGGGCCGCGACTTCCGGCCGCTGGAGCTGCGCCTGCAGCGGCGCATGCCGGTGGAGCGCGACAAGTACGAGCGCATCTTCCGCTGCACGCCGGTCTACGGCTGCGCCGACAACACGCTGGTGGTGGACGTGCAGACCCTGCACCGTCCGCTGTCCTTCGCCAATCTGGCGGTGGCGCGCACCAGCGAGGAGGCGATGGACCGCTACAGCAGCGACTGGCAGCAGCGCGACCTGGCGCAGCGCCTGGCCGCCGTGCTCAAGGACATGCTGCCCGGCGGCGAGCCCCGGCAGCAGGAGGTGGCCCAGCGCCTGGGCCTGAGCTTGCGCCGCCTGCAGCGCCGCCTGGCCGAACACGGGACCAGCTACCGCGAGGTGCTCAACCGGACCCGCCACGAGCTGGCGCTGGACTACCTGGGCAGCCGCCGGCACGCCGTGGGCGAGGTGGCATTCCTGCTCGGATTCTCGGAAGTGAGTGCCTTCACGCGGGCGTTCAAGCGCTGGACGGGCGAGTCGCCTCGCTCCTGGTTGAGTCGCTGACCGCGGGACGCGCCCGCTCAGGCCGCCCAGGCGCGCCTGCTCGGCGTTGCGAATGCTCGCCTTAGCGGTGCTACGGCCGTGCTTCGCGCCTTGATCAGGCACGCCTGGGCAGCCTGCTCGGGCGCGTCGATACGCCGCTTTCTGGCTCACGTGAACTCGGTCACCGAGGCCGGCTCAAGGCGCGTGGGCGCCACGCCGATAGCTCGATGGCGAATGCCCGCAAAGGTCTGCGTTGCCCGATCTTGCCGGGCCCGGGCCGCCAACAAATCCCGCCTCCGCCTCAACAGATGTCCAGCCAGGGCGCCGCCGCCAGATCCAAGCCGCACAACGCGCGCGTCAGCGACAAGCACCTGCGCCGCGTGCGCATGCTGCTGCTGCTGGGCAGCGCCCTGGTCATCGTGATCGGTCTGGGCTGGGGCGTGTTCTTCGCGATGCGCGCGAAGTGGGTGCCGGTGGGCGTGGACGTGCTGCTGGTGGGCACCGGCATCGCCGCGGCCTGCCTGACGCATCGCGGCAGGCTGAAGGCGGCGTCGGTGACCGCGCTGGGCGCGCTGTTCTTCGTGATCTGCGGCATCTGCATCACGATGGACATTCCCACCTACACGACGCCGCGCTCCACCCACCACTTCCTGCTCGCGCTGGGCGCCTGCGCCTACCTGCTGTTCCGCGGCGAGAGCGCCTGGCTGCGCCTGGGCTTCCCCATCGCCTTCTTCATCGCCTTCATCATCTTCGGCAGCAGCTTCGCGGGCTGGGCCGAGTCGCCCTACCTGCTGCCGGCGGACGTACGCGTCACCGGCACCTGGAGCAACAACATCCTGTCCATCGTCACGCTGTGCCTGGTGCTGCACATCATGCAGGCCGACATCACGGCGCGCAACGCGATGGAGTCCGACCTGCGCGCCGCCGTGGCCCAGGACCAGTTCATCCTGCACTTCCAGCCGCAAATGGGCGAGGCCGGCGAGGTCATCGGCGCCGAGGCGCTGGTGCGCTGGCTGCACCCCGAGCGCGGCATGATCCCGCCGGGCAAGTTCATCCCGGTGGCCGAAGAGAGCGGGCTCATCCTGCCCATCGGCGACTGGGTGCTGAAGAAGGCCTGCACCCAGCTCGTCGCCTGGGCCCAGGACCCGGCCACCGCCGGCCTGACGCTGGCCGTCAACGTCAGCGCCCACCAGTTCCGCCAGCCCGACTTCGTGGCCCAGGTGATGGCCATCGTCGAGCGCAGCGGCGTGCAGCCCGCGCGATTGAAGCTGGAGCTGACCGAGAGCATGCTGGTCAAGGACGTGGAGGACGTGATCGGGAAGATGAGCCAGTTGCAGGCCCGCGGCGTGGGCTTCTCGCTGGACGACTTCGGCACCGGCTATTCGTCGCTGAGCTACCTCAAGCGCCTGCCGCTGGACCAGCTGAAGATCGACCAGTCCTTCGTGCGCGACCTGCTCAGCGACCCCAACGACATGGCCATCGCCCGCACCGTGGTCTCGCTGGGGCAGAGCCTGGGGTTGTCGGTGATTGCGGAAGGCGTGGAGACCGAGGGCCAGCGCAACTGGCTGTCGGCCAATGGGTGCCATGCCTTCCAGGGCTATCTTTTCAGCAAGCCGCTGCCGATCGCGGAGTTCGAGGCGTTCACGCGGCGCCGGCATGGCGATGCCCAGGCACAGCAGCCGGCCGCCGCAGTGAGCGCACAGCCGGCCTGAGCGCTCTCCCGGTGGCGGGTCGGGCTTGATCTGGATCAGAAGCTCGGCAGAAAGCGGCGCTGGCGGGCCTTCCAAGGCCGCAACGATCAATCCCTGGCCGCATTCCTCATCGGCCAGACGCTCCCCGGCTGCCACATTGGCTCCCACCGCTTCCCCGTGAGAAGCCAGAGGAGACCACCATGTACCGCAGCCCCGACCTTCGCCTTGCCACCAGCCACCCGTCGCCGCAACCGCCGCAGGACAGCCTGCCCGGCCGCACCGAGGTCGTCATCGTCGGCAGCGGCTTCGGCGGCCTGTGCATGGCCATCAAGCTGCAGCAGGCCGGGCTGCGCGACTTCGTGATCCTGGAGAAGGCGCAGGAGGTGGGCGGCACCTGGCGCGACAACCACTACCCCGGCGCGGCCTGCGACGTGCAGTCGCACCTGTATTCCTTCTCCTTCGACACCAAGTCCGACTGGAGCAAGCGCTACGCGCCGTGGCGCGAGATCCAGGACTACATCCTCGACGTGACGAAGCGCCATGGCCTGCGCCGGCACATCCGCTTCGGCCGCGAGGTCACCGGCGCCAACTTCGACGAATCCACCGGCCTGTGGACCATCCGCACGCAAACCGGCGAGACCGTGCTCACGCGCCACTGGGTGCTGGCCTCCGGCCCGCTGCACGTGCCCGCCATCCCCGACATCCCGGGCCTGAAGGACTTCAAGGGCAAGGTGATGCATTCGGCGCAGTGGGACCACGGCTACCAGATGGCGGGCCGCCGCGTGGCTTCCATCGGCACCGGCGGCAGTGCCATCCAGTACGTGCCGGAGATCGCGCCGCAGGTGGACAAGCTGCACGTCTTCCAGCGCACGGCGGCCTGGGTCATCCCGCGCGACGAGCGCCGCTACGGCCCCATCCGCAAGGCCCTGTTCAAGCTGCCGCCGCTGCGCACGCTGCACCGCTGGCGGCTGTACTGGACCAACGAGTCGCGCGTGTGGCCCATCTTCAACCCGGCGCTGGCGCGCGTGGGCGAGGCCGCGCTCAAGCGCTTCATCGCCTGGCAGGTGAAGGACCAGGCGCTGCGCGAGAAGCTCACGCCCGACTACACGCTGGGCTGCAAGCGCGTGCTGATCTCCAACAAGTGGTTCCCCACCTTCAACCGGCCCAACGTCGAGCTGGTGACCGAGGGCATCCGCGAGATCCGCGAGAACAGCATCGTCACGCGCGACGGCCGCGAGCGCCCCGTGGACTGCATCGTGCTGGGCACCGGCTTCGTCGTCGACCCGCGCATCTACATGAAGGACTTCGAGCTGACCGGCCGCAACGGCCACGTGCTGGCCGAGGACTGGAAGACCAGCCCGACGGCCTACCTGGGCATCTGCGCCTCGGGCTATCCCAACATGTTCCAGCTCGTCGGCCCGCACACCGGGCTGGGCCACAACTCCATCATCTTCATGATCGAGCAGCAGGCCGACTACATCGTGCGCTGCATGCAGCTGCTGAAGGCCAGGGGCGCGCAGTACCTCGACGTCAAGCCGCAGGCCCAGCAGGACTTCCTGGCCGAGATGACCCGCTCGCTGAAGGGCACCGTGTGGGACACCGGCTGCCGCAGCTGGTACCAGACGGCGGACGGCATCAACTTCGCGATCTGGCCGAAGTCGACCTGGAAGTACTGGATGGCCTGCCTGCGCGTGAAGCAGGAGCACTTCGACTGGGTGCGCTGCGACGCCAACACGGCGGCCGCGCACCGCCGGCGGGAGACGGCGAAGGCATAGAAGGCGTCAAGGCGGCGCCGGCCGCACCTGCAGGAGGGCCGTACCATCCAGGGCACAGCCACAGCGCCAACGCGAGCCCTGCCATGCACACGGACACCACCGCCTCCGCCGACGAAGCCCCAGCCGCCGTCCGGCCGCCGCGCCGCATCGAGGACCTGCCCTCGCCGCGTGCCCTGCCCGTGCTGGGCAACCTGCTGCAGATCGACCCGCCGCGCCTGCACCTGCTGGCCGAGCAGTGGGCGCGCGAGCTGGGCACGCCCTTCCGCATCATCGTGCCGGGGCCGCCCATCGTGGCGTACACCGACATCGAGCTGATGCACACGGTGCTGCGCGAGCGCCCGGAGCGCTACCGCCGCACCACCAACGTCGAGGCCGTGCTGGCCGAGATGGGGGCCAACGGCGTGTTCTCCGCCGAGGGCGAGGCCTGGAAGCCGCAGCGCCGGCTGGTGATGCAGGCGCTGGCCGCCACCAACTTCCGCGGCTTCCACCCGCAGCTGGCCGCCATCACCGAACGCCTGCTGCGCCGCTGGCAGCGCGCGGCCCAGCGCGGCGAGATCGTCGAGATGACGCACGAGCTGGTGCGCTACACCGTGGACGTGACCTGCGCCCTGGCCTTCGGCGAGGACCCGAACACGCTGGAGCAGGGCGAGGACGTGATCCAGAAGCACCTGGCGCACATCTTCCCGATGATCATGGCGCGCATCACCAAGCCCTTCCCTTACTGGCACTACGTGAAGCTGCCCCGCGACCGCAAGCTCGACGAGGCGCTGAAGGTGGTGCATGCCTACGTGCGCGACCTGATGGAGCGTGCCCGCAAGCGCATGCGCGACGAGCCCGCCGAGGCGCCGCGCAACCTGCTGGAAGGCATGCTGCGCGTACGCGACGAGGCGGCATCCGGCCTCACCGACGACGACGTCGCCGCCAACGTGCTGACCCTGCTGCTGGCCGGCGAGGACACCACGGCCCACACGCTGGCCTGGACGCTCTACTTCCTGGCGCCGGACAAGCAGCTGCAGGCGCGTGCCCACGAGGAGGCCAAGGCCTTGCTGGGCGAACACGCCGTGCTCCAGGACTACGACGCGCTGAAGAAGCTGGACTTCTTCGAGGCCCTGTCCACCGAGGCCACGCGGTTGAAGCCCATCGCGCCACTGAACTCGGTGGAGCCGCTGCAGGACGTGGTGCTCGATGGTGTCGCCTTGCCCAAGGGCACGCGCGTGTTCTTCATCAATCGGCCGGCCATGCTGGACCCGAAGAATTTCGCCGACCCGCTGAGCTACTGCCCGCAGCGCTGGCAGCGCTTCCAGGCCGAGCCCATCACCCCGCACGAGCCGCGTGCCTACCTGCAGTTCGGCACCGGCCCGCGCGTGTGCCCCGGCCGCTTCCTGGCCGGCACCGAGATCCGCCACGTGCTGGCCATGCTGATGCGCAACTTCGAGATCGACCTCGCGGTCGACCCCTCCGAGATCCGGGAGGTGCTCGCCTTCGCGATGACGCCCAGCAGGATGCCGGTGCGGCTGAAGGCGAGGTGAGGCCATGCCATCGGCCAAGAGGTTCGTCATCTCCTCGCTCGCGCGCATGACCGGCAACGGCCTGGCGCAGCGGCTGCTACAGCGCAACGTCTTCGTCTCGCAGTACCTCATGGGCATCGGCTCGGGCTCCAGCGCATCGTCCAGCGGCGAGCTGGCCGTCTTCAAGCTGCTGCGCGGCAGCGTGCCGGGGCCCTACTGCGTGTTCGACATCGGAGCCAACAAGGGCCAGTTCCTCGGCGTGGCGCTGCAGGGGCTGGCCGGCAGCGCCTTCACCGTGCACTGCTTCGAGCCGGGGCGCGAGACCTTCGGCCTGTTGTCGCGCCGGCCCGCAGACGAGCGCGTGGTGCTCAACAACATCGGCCTGGGCCGCGAGGCCGGCAGCATGACGCTGTACTACGACGCGCCCGGCTCCGGCCTGGCCTCGCTGACGCGACGGCGGCTGGACCACCTGGGTATCGACTTCGGCCAGTCCGAGCCGGTTCGCATCGACACCGTCGACGCCTATTGCGAGGCCCGCGGCATCTCGCGCATCCACCTGCTGAAGGCCGACATCGAGGGCCACGAGCTGGATGCCTTCGCCGGCGCCTCGCGGCTGTTCGCGGCGGGGGCGGTGGACATGGTGACCTTCGAATTCGGCGGCTGCAACCTGGACACGCGCACCAGCTTCCGCGACTTCTGGCACTTCTTCGCCGAGGCCGGCATGCGGCTGCTGCGCATCACGCCCTCGGGCTACCTGGCTCCGCTGGCCTCCTACCAGGAGCTGGACGAGCAGTACCGCACCACCAACTTCGTCGCCATACGCGCATGAGGACGCCTGACACCATGCAACTCATCGGCATGCTCGACTCGCCTTACGTGCGCCGCGTGGCCATCTCGCTGCACGTGATGGGCCTCCCCTTCGAACACCGCGCCGTCTCGGTCTTCTCCACCTTCGAGCAGTTCCGCGCCATCAACCCGGTGGTCAAGGCGCCGTCGCTGGTCTGCGACGACGGCGAGGTGCTGATGGATTCGACGCTGATCCTGGACTGGGCGGATGCGCTTGCACCGCAGCGCAGCCTGATGCCGAAGGACCCGGCGCAGCGCCAGCATGCCCTGCGCATCGTCGGCCTGGCGCTGGCAGCCTGCGAAAAATCGGTGCAGATCGTCTACGAGCAGGAGCTGCGCCCGGCCGAGCGCCGCCACCAGCCCTGGCTGGACCGCATCCACGGACAGCTGCACGCGGCCTACGCCGCACTGGAGGCCGAGCTGGCACGCGCGGCGCTGCAGCCGGGGGGCTCGCAGGCGGCCATCAGCTCGGCCGTGGCCTGGCAGTTCACGCAGTCGCTGCTGGCCGGCGTGGTGCCGGTGCAGGCGCACCCGGTGCTGCAGGCGCTGTCCGGCGCGTCGGAGGCGCTGCCGGCCTTCCTCGCCTTCCCGCCCGACGGGCCGGGCGTGCCGCCGCTCTGAGTAGGGCTGCGCGGACGCCGGGGCCCGGCCTCTGCGATAGTGCGTGCACGACGGGCGGCGGTGACTCATCCGGGCCGGCACGAGCCCGGGCCCGCTGCCCGCGCAACCGGACGGAAAGGAGCTCTCCCATGTCCACCAACGCCTACGCCAAGCCCACACGGGCCACTGTCATCCCCTGCCTGCGCTATCGCAACGCACCGGCCGCCATCGACTGGCTGTGCGCCACCTTCGGCTTCCAGAAGCACGCGGTGTATCCCAACGAGGACGGCAGCATCGCCCATGCCCAGCTGACTTTCGGCAACGGAATGATCATGCTGGGATCGGTGGCCGGCAAGGAATCCAACTGGGGCCGCACCATCAAGCAGCCCGACGAGATCGGCGGTGCCGAGACGCAGAGCGCCTACCTGATCGTCGCCGATGCCGACGTGCTCTACGAGCGCGCCAAGGCCGCCGGGGCCGAGATCCTGCTGCAGATCCGCGACGAGGACTACGGCGGGCGCGGCTTCATCTGCCGCGACCTGGAGGGCCATGTGTGGAGCTTCGGCACCTATGACCCCTGGTGAGGGGGCCCCGCGGGGCGGCCCCAGGGCCCGGTGTCGTCGAAGCCGGGTACCCTCGCGGGTTTCGTCCCACTCCAAATCCCGCCGCTGAGGCCTGCTCCCCATGAAGAGAATCGCTGCACTCGTCCTGACGGCCTGCGCCGTCACCCTGTCCCACGCCGCTCCGGCCACCAACGCCTCCATCGAGGAACTGCTGGTGGTGACGAAGGCGGAAAAGCTGCTCGATGGCATGTACGCCAACCTGGACAAGGGTGTGCGCCAGACAGTCGCCTCCACCTACGAAGGCCAGCAGCTCAACGCCGAGCAGCGCCGCATCGTCGACGCGCTGCCCGGCCGCATGCTGGCCACGATGAAGCAGGAGATCGCCTGGTCCAAGCTCAAGCCCTTCTACATCGAGGTCTACAAGGAGAACTTCTCGCAGGAGGAGATCGTCGCCCAGATCGCCTTCTACAAGACGCCCGCGGGCCAGTCCGTGATCGCCAAGATGCCGGCCGTGATGCAGAAGACCATGGGCGGCGTGCAGAGCCGCATGGCGCCGGTGATGGCCAAGCTGCAGGAAGTCATGCAGAAGTCGTCCGAGGAAATCAAGGCAGCCGGCGCCAAGAGCGCTCCGGCCAAGGCCGCCAAGTAAGCGCGGTGCGGCGCAGGTGATGCGCCTGTCGAAGCGGGCTGCCGCCCTGGCCGCCCTGACGGGCCTGCCGGCCGCGCTGGGCATGTCCTGGGCCTGGGCCCACGGCGAGTACGGCCAGCCTGTGGCCGTGCGCCTGGCGCAGGACTACGCCGCCTCTCCTGCCGGGCGGGCCGCCTCCGGCTGCCCCGCCCAGGAGCTGACCGCCACCGGCGTGCACCCGCCGCAGACCAACGGCAACCGCCTGCGGCGCCGGCTGGCCGGCACCGAGGTCGAGATGTCCCGGCTCAGCGTGCGTCTGGAAGGCCCTGACGGCCCCTGCCTGCTGACCGTCACGCTGCGCCACGGCCCAGACGGCTGGCGCGTGCGCCGGCTGCAGCGCACGGCCGGTTGAGTGCGGCGGCCAGGAAGCCACCGGGCCGCTCCCGGGCGGCCGGGACTCACAACACCCAGCCCGCCTGCACCAGGAAGCGGTTGCGCCCGGCGTGCTCGCTCTGCGCGGGCAGGTCCTCGATGCGATGCGCCCACCACACCTTGGCCACCAGGCCGCTGCTGTGCGAGGCCGCCCAGCCCACGCCCACATCGCGCAGCGTGCGGTAGGGATCGGTCTTCAGCGTGCGCGCGCTGGCCAGGTCGCTGAAGACCGACCACTGGTGCTGCAGGCCGCGCCAGGCGGGCAGCGGATGCGCCAGCTCCAGGCGCAGCAGCGTGCCGCTGCTGCCGCTGAGTTCGCCCGACGGATAGGCCAGCACGCCGCTGATGCCGCCCAGTGGCATGCGTTCGCTGCCGTCCAGGTTCTTGTTGAACAGGGCGCTCTGATGCTTCAGCGTCGCCGTCAGGCTGAAGCTGCGCGGCAGCAGCAGATAACGCGAGAGCGTGAGGTTGAGCCGGCTGAAGCGCCCGTTGGTGTTGGGCCCGCCGTCGGCCTCGTCGAGCAGGCGGGCGTCCGCGCTGCGGATGCCGAGGTAGCCGGTGGTCAGGCCCAGGCCCGCCTGGGTCACGCCGTCGTAACCGAAAAGCGTGCGCTCGTCGCGCAGGTTCAGCGACGCGGTCAGCGCCTGCGAGGTCTTCTTCGTCACCGTCTGGGTCGAGCGCACGTCGTCGCGCAGCCGGCGGTGCGCGTAGGACAAGCCGGCTTCCAGCGTCTGCGCCTGGATGCGGCGGATGGGATAGGTCACGCCCAGCTCGATCGAGCGCGCGCGGCCCTGGGCGTCCAGCGAGCGGAAGACGTCGCCCAGCTCGTAGGTGGTCTGCGACACGGCGGCCTCGCCGCGCCAGCCGCTGGGCGCCAGCGGGAGGGAATAGCCGATGCGGCCGTTGAGCAGGTCGCTGTTGCCCGAGGCCAGGCCCGAGACGGAGAGCCGGTCGCCGCGGCGGGTGGGCGAGTTCCAGTTCCAGTTGATGCTCGCGCGTGCCTTGCCGGTGTAGCGCGAGCCGTGGTTGTCGGCCATCAGGTAGCCGTCGTGGCGCGGGTCGGCTGCGGTCTCGACGACGAAGTCCGAGGTGCCCACCACCTCGCCCGGGCGCACGTCGGCACGCACGACGCGCGAGCCCGGCGTGTCGTTGATGACCAGCATCGCGCGCTCCATCGTGTCCAGCGAGACGATGTCGTGGTGCTTCACGTCGTCCAGCATGGCCTGCACCGTGCTGTCGCGCACCAGCGACTCGTTCTTCAGGATGAAGCGGCCGTAGTTGCCCTCCACCGCGCGCAGGGCCACGGCACCGTCCTTGATCTCCTGTTGCGGCACGTAGACGCGGGCCACGAAATAGCCCCTGGCGCGGTAGTAGCGCGTGAGCCTGGTGGCCACCGCCTCGATCTCCTCCAGGCTCATGCGCCTGCCGCCCTCGCCGGCGATCTGTGCCTGCAGCGTGGCCGTGTCGATCACGCGGTTGCCGGTGATCTCGAAGCGCGTGACCTCCACCTGCGGCCCGCTGGGCAGGTTGCGCATGGGAGGCTGGGTGGGCACGTTGTCCAGCCTGGGCAGCGGCACGGCTTCAGCGGGCGCGGGCGTCGAGGGCTGCGGGATCTGCTGCAGCACCGATCCGGCATCGGGCCGGGTCTGGGTATGCGCCGTGCCGACGACGGACAGCAGTGCCGTGGTCAGGACAGCGGGGGTGAGATGGAGGCCCTTTACTGCAGGCAGGTGCTTCTTCATGGCGGGACCCGTCCTAGCTTTTGCGGTGGTTGCTTGTTGGCTGGCTCTCTACTTCTTGATCACGAACAACTGCTGCTCCACGCCCCCGGGCAGGCGCACGCCGCCGTTGACGATCTGGACCAGGGAATTGCGGCTGGCGGGGATGGTGACGGCGCGCTCGCGCTCGCGCTCCCCGTCGTTCTCGCTGCTGCTGCCGGCGCCGTCCGCGGTGGCGGTGCCCGATGCGCCGCCGCCTTCGCCGGACTGCGTGCCGCGGCTGCTGCCTGCGCTGCCGCCATTGCCGCCGCCGGACGAGCCGCCGCTGCCGCCCTCGGCGGCCGCGCCGCCGCTGCCGCCCGACCCGCCGGAGCTGCCTTGACCCTGCGCGCCGGCCGAATCGCCCGCGCTGCCCGAACCCGCGGAGCCACCGGAGCTACCGGATGCGGCCGTGCCGCTCCCCGTCGTGCCCCCGGAACTGCCGGAGCCACCCGAGCCGCCCGCCGCGCCACCGGCCGGCTGCATCATCTCCCGCGCCTGGCTCAGCGTCACCGGGTTGTTGGGCACGTCGCCATTGAGCGAGGACACGATCATCAGCTGCTCGTTGGGCGCGAACTGCAGGTTCACGCCGGACGGCACGTTGACCACGTTGGCCGTCGAGGATGTGCTGGGCGCCGACAACGGCGTGCTGCCCGTCAGGCTGGAGGTGTTGGGAAGGGTCGCCGGGTTGGTCGCGTTGGAGACGGCCAGTTCCAGCGCCGTGCTCGGCGGCACCGGCGGCGGCGCGTTGTCCGCGGCCACGCCTTGCACCACCTGCGTGATCAGGTTGTTGACATTGGACAGCGAGGTCGCGCCGTAGTACCAGGTCACGCTCTTGCTCTCGGCCGTGGCCAGGTTGCCGAAGTTCATGAACAAGCCGTAGGAGCCGTCCTGCTTGGTCGTCGCGATGGCCGACACGCGCGGGTTCTTGTTGGTGATGTTGTTGAAGCTGCAGCAGGAGTCGGTGATCGTGTCCGCATCGGCGTTGGTCGAGTGGAAGAGGATGGCCGAGCCGGTCACGCCGTCGGTGATGGGGTCGAACTCCGAGATCAGGATGGACTTGGCCTGCTCGTTCTGCGTCGTGATGCGCGTGAAGCCGGTGGACGTCAGGTTGCCCTTGGTCTTGATGTTGCTGTCGGAGATGGCGACCCAGTCGTCGCGCGTGCCTATCCACAGGCGGGTGTTGTCCAGTGTCGCGCCGCCGGTGTTGGTGACCTCGGTCAGCGTGCGGATGAAGCTGTCGCCCGCGCCCAGCGAATACGTGTTCTTCAGGTGGAAGGTGCCCACGCTGCTGGGCACGGTGACGGTGTAGGTGACGATCACGCGCCCGATGCCGCCGGACAGCCCGGAGGTGTCGTAGCTCACGCCCGAGATCACGCTGCTGAGGTTGGCGGTGCCGCCGTTGCTGGAGACGATCTGCCCGTTGGTGTTCCAGCCTGCGGAGCCGTCGCCGCCGGCGCCGATGGCGATGTCCAGCGGGTAGTTGCTGTAGGTCAGCTTGAACCAGCGGTCCAGCACGTCGTCGAAGTAGAAGGGCTGGTAGAGGTTGCCCAGGTTGTTGATCGAGTCCTGCAGGCCGGTGCCGAAGGCCAGCCTGCCGTTGTCGATGGACTTGGGTGCGATCGTGCGTGCGGTGGTGTCGCTGTAGACCTTCAGCGTATAGGGCGCGCCCTTGAGGCCGAAGTGGGTGCCGCCCGAGAGGGTCAGGCCGCCGTTGGAGGTGAGGGCGAACTGGTCCAGCGTGAGGTTCAGCCCCGTCAGGTAGCCGTCCAGCGTGCTGTAGCTGCTGTTGATGCTGCTGACGGTGGACTGGGCCTGGCTCTGGCGCAGCGCGATGCTCAGCGCAGGCGTGCCGACGAACTGGACCGAGGCGTCGGTGAAGCTGATGGTGCCCAGCGAACTCAGGCTCAGCGTGTTGGTGCCGCCGTTGGCCAGCTTCAGGTTGGAGTCACGGATGGTGATGCCGTTGGCGCTGATCGAGATGCCGTTGCCCGCGGTCATCGTCGTCTTGCTGGCCGAGGTGATGTAGGCCGAGCCGGCCGGCGGCGAGTAGGTGCCGCGGAACGTGAAGGCGCCGGTGTTGTCGAAGCTGATGGTGTTGGCCGCCGTCAGCTTGACGCCGGCAGTGGAGCTCATGTTGAGCGTCGCCAGCTGGGCCTGGATGTTGTTGCCCAGGATGTTGGAGTAGGCCGAGAACGCCAGGTTGCGGCCGTACAGGCGCACGTCGCCGCTGCCGGCGTTGATGGTCGCGCCGCCGCCCTGCATCGTGATGTCCACGCTGCGGTCGCTGGACGGCAGGCCGCCGGACAGCGCGCTGCCCAGGACCACGTTGCCGCCGTTGGAGGTGATGCTGCTGTTGCTGCCCAGCGTGATCGTGCCGGCGTTGGCGCCGCTGTTGTTGGCGGAGAAGAGGACGTTGAGCTTGCCGGAGGTCGAGCTGATGCTCTGGTTGGCCGCCAGCGTGATGCTGCGGTCGGCCTTCAGCGTCAGCGTGGTGTCGCCACCGGCCGTCTTGGCGATGCTGTCGTTGACGAAGATGTCGCCGTTGCCGCTGGCATTGCCCGCGCCGCAACTGGCGCCGGTGCAGCTCACGCTGCCCGATGCGGCCGCGATCGTCACGTTGCCGCTGGCCAGGGCGGTGCCCAGCGCCGCGCCGGTGATGTCGCCACCGCTGGCGGCGATGGTGAAGTCGTAGGGGTCGATCAGCCAGTTGCCGTGCTGCCCGCCGGCCGACAGCGTGTCCACCTGCGCACCGTCGGCGATGGAGACGTGGGCAGCGGAAGTCTCGACGAAGCCACCCCGCCCGCCGGCCGGCGCGCCGGCATCCAGCCGGCCGGCCAGTTCCACGCGGTCGTGCTCCATGCCGCCGAGCAGGTAGATGCGGCCTTGGCGTTCGGCCACCGTCTGCGCGCGCACTTCGCCGCTGTTGTTGACCACGCCGGCCATCACGTCGTCGACGCCCTTGGCCGTCAGCAGCACCAGGCCGCCGTCGGCGATGATGGCCTGGCGGTTGGCCACCAGGGCGCCGAGCGCGCCGCGGTCCACCGTGGCCGAGACCAGCGAGTCGCCGTTGAAATTCAGCGTCACCTTGTCGCCTGCGGCCAACACGGCCGTGCCCAGGCGGGCCGTCACCAGGCCTTCGTTGACCACCTGCGGGCCCAGCAGGGCCACGTAGCTGCCGGGTGCGTTGAGGCTGCCGAAGTTGATGACGCGGCCGGCCGCGCCGTGGTTCTCGAAGCTGGAGCGGCCGGCCATGAAGTCGGCGTCGCTGATGTCCAGAGGCGTGACGACCAGGCCGCCGGCGTTGATGCTGGCGCCGCGGTTGATGAGGAACCCCGCGGCGTTGAGCAGCCACACCTGGCCGTTGGCGTTGAGCGTGCCGTCGATGACCGAGCGTTCGTTGCCCACCACGCGGTTGAGCACGATGGCCTGGGCGTTGGGCTGCACGAAGTTGACCGTGCCCGCGCTGCCGATGTTGAAGCTCTGCCAGTTGATGGCCGCGCGCTGGCTGCCCTGGATGACGTTGAGCGTGTTGCCGCTGCTGCTGATGGCCGCGCTGCCGGCACTGACCTGGCCGCCGGTGGGCAGGGCGCCGGGGGCGAGGCCCGCCGCGTGGGCGCCCGCCATCGCGCCGATCGCCATCGCCACGGCACCGACGGTCGCGCTGCCGGCCACCTTGCCGCGGCCCTTCGCGGTCTCGGCGACGGCGACGAAGGCGCCCAGGCGGGCACTCCAGATCTTGCGATGGACGCGGTTCATGGCGGCTCCTTTCCACGCACCTGCCTGCAGGTGCAACCGGTGTCCCCCGGGGACAGCACGGCCTGTATGGATCGAAGAGAGCCGGGGACTCTGGATTGCAGCTTATCGGCGCTGCATGGTCCCACTGAACCCCGGACGACACTGGGCCTTTCGGCCCGGTGCCGCCCGCGGGGATGTATAGGAGCGCCCGAGGCTGCGGGATAACCCGATGCGGGTCAGCTGGCCAGCAGTTCCTTCAAGGCATCGTCCAGCACCTTGATGTCCACGGGGCTGGTCCCCGGGCCGCCGGCGAAGTGGCCCCATACCGTGTCCACCACGCGCAACTCGGCGTTGGGCATCAGCTTCACCTCGAGCACGTTGTCCTCCGGCGGGAAGTAGAGATCGGTGGAGGCCGGCATCACGATGGCCTTGGCCTTGATAGCGCCCATGGCCTTGGCGAAGTCGCCCTTGAAGACCTCGTTGTTGCTGACGTCGCCGTTCTGCCAGGTCCACAGCATGGCCAGCAGGTTGTTGGCATCGCGCTCCAGGAACAGGCCCTCCCAGAAGCCGACGAGGAAGTCCTCGAGGGAGGCATACCCCATGGCCTCCAGGTCCAGCTTCTGCCGGTAGAAGGTCTGCGAGAAGCCCCAGCCCGCATAGACCCGGCCGAAGGCGCGCAGGCCCTTGTCGGGCTTGGCGTCGTACCAGCCGTCCTTGAAGGCCGCGTCGGCCATCAGCGCGGCCTTGGCGCCCTCGAGGAAGACGAAGTTGTGGCGCGAGCACTTGGCCGAGCCCTGGAAGGGCAGGATGCGCTCGACCATGTCCGGGTAGAGCGCGCCCCAGTGGTAGGTCTGCAGCGCGCCCATGGACCAGCCGGTGACCAGCTTGATGCGGCTGATGCCGAACTTCTCGGTCACCAGACGGTACTGCTGGCGCACGTTGTCGTAGGCGGTGATGTTGGGGAAGCGCGCGGCGTTGTAGGGCGCCGGCGTGTTGCTGGGCGAGGTGGACAGCCCGTTGCCCAGCATGTTGGGAATGATGATGAAGTACTTCTGCGGATCCAGCGCCTTGCCGGGTCCGATCAGCCATTCGTTCTCGTAGTGCTGCCCCGAGTACCACGTCGGGTAGACGATCACGTTGTCCTTCTCGGCGTTGAGCTTGCCGTAGGTCTTGTAGGCGAGCTTGGCGTTGCGCAGCGTCTTCTGGCACTGGAGGACGACGTCGCCCAGTTCGAAGATTTCGTAGTCCATGGCTGATGCTCCTGTGGGGTCGGGGAAGAAAAGGGAGGCGGGTTTCAGGCTGCGAGGGCGTGGGCCTCTTCGCTGGCCCATTCGCAGAACACGCTCTGGCCGACCTGCACCGGCTGCCTGAAGAAGGCGTGCTCCTCGACATAGGCGACGAAGGCGGGCGCGTTGGCCTCGGCCAGCGACAGGGTCACCTTCATGTAGATGCCCTGGTACTCCAGCTCGCGCACGCGGCCGCGCACGGCATTGATGCCGGGCTCGGCCTGCTCGGGCGCGGGGGCCAGCGAGATGCGGTCGCGGCGCACGGCGAAGGCGATGGCCTGGCCCGGCGCCGGCGCCGGGCCTTCGAGGGGCAGCACGAAGGTCGAGCCCTGGGGGCCCTGCAGCCGCACCACCGCGGTCGCGGATTGCGTCACCGTGCCGCGCAGCACGTTCTGCCCGCCGATGAAGTGGGCGACGTATTCGGTGCGCGGCCGCGCGTAGATCTCGTAGGGGCTGGCCGACTGCGCGATGCGGCCCTTCTCCATCACCACCACCTGGTCGGCCACCGCGATGGCTTCCAGCTGGGTGTGGGTGACGTGGATGAAGGTGATGCCCAGTTCGCGCTGCATGCCGCGCAGCTCGCCGCGCATCTGCAGGCGCAGGAACTCGTCCAGCGCGGACAGCGGCTCGTCCAGCAGCAGCACCTTGGGCCGCATGATGATGGCGCGCGCCAGCGCCACGCGCTGCTGCTGGCCGCCGGACAGCTGCGACGGCAGGCGCTCGGCCAGCGCGCCGAGCTGCACCTGCTCGATCACCTTGTCGGCCTCGGCCAGGCGCTTCTTCTTCTCGACGCCGCGGGTGCGCATCGCGAAGGCCACGTTCTCGCGCACGCTCAGGTGCGGGAAGAGCGCGTAGTTCTGGAACATCATCGCCGTGCCGCGCTCGGCCGGCGATTTGCCGACCACGTTGTCGCCGTCGATCAGGATGGCGCCGTCGCTGGGCGTCTCGTGGCCGGCGATCATGCGCAGCATCGTGGTCTTGCCGCAGCCGCTGGGGCCCAGCAGGCAGCAATAGGTGCCGGCCTCGATGCGCAGGTCGATGGCGTCCACGGCGACGTTGCCGTCGGCGTAGCGCTTGGTGACGGCGGCCAGGACGATGCCGCCGCGGGCCGTGGTTGCGGGAGAGGGCGACGGGGCGAGCCGGGTGGCGGTGTCCATGTGCATGGCGTTTCTCGTTGCTTCAGTGGGCGGCCGCGCGGGCCGAGCGCCGGCGCTGGATCCAGGCGATGGAGCCCAGGGCCGCGCCGATGATGAGGAAGGACACGCCGGTGGTGACCGTGCCCAGCGCATAGATGGACGGCGAGGTCACGTTCTGCGTCATGCTCCAGATCTCGATGGGCACCGTGTTGCTGGGACCGGTGGTCTGCAGCGTGCGGGCGAACTCGTCGTAGGACAGCGTGAAGCCGAACAGCGCGATGGCGATGATCCCCGGCAGCAGGATGGGCAGGACCACGAGGCGCAGCGTCTGCGCCGGCGTGGCACCCAGATCGCGTGCGGCCTCCTCGTAGGCCGGGTTGAAGCGGCCGAAGACCGCGAAGGTGATCAGCACGCCGAAGGGCAGGGTCCAGGACAGCTGCGAGCCCAGGGCCGAGCTGTACCAGTTGGTCTCCCAGCCGAAGAGGTTGAACATCAGCCCGATGCCGATGCCCAGGATGTAGCCCGGCGCGGTGAGGCTGATGATCACGGCGTAGAAGATCGCGGTGCCGCCCCTGACCTGGCGCCGGAAGCCCAGGCCCGCGGCCACCGAGAACACCACGGTCA
Organism: Aquabacterium sp.; assembly: GCA_004322345.1. GTDB lineage: Bacteria > Pseudomonadota > Gammaproteobacteria > Burkholderiales > Burkholderiaceae_C > Aquabacterium. The sequence goes on from SCTQ01000356.1 coordinate 23,676, forward strand.
CCGCCATCACGATCAGCGCCAGCGGCAGCGAGCGCGAGACGGCGCCGGCGATGTCGCCGGTGCTGCCGGTCCACAGCTGGTGGAACCAGTAGGTGCTCAGTCCGCGCATCGGGAAGGACAGCGCGCCTTGCGGCCCCTGGAAGGACAGCACGTACATGCACAGCATCGGGCCGTAGAGGAAGAGCACGTAGGCGGCGAAGCCGGCAGCCAGGGCGTAGAAGGTCCAGGGGCGGCGTTCGGCGTCGCCGCGCTGCTGTGCGCGGCGCTGGGCCCGGGTGGTCGTGTTCATGGGGTTCACCGTTGGGAGACGAGTTCGCGGCGCACGTCGATGAAGCGGCCCACCAACGCCACCAGCGCGGTCAGCACGATCAGCAGCAGCACGGCGCTGGCCGAGGCGTGGGGGAAGAGCAGGGTGGACACGTCGTCGTACATCGCCGAGACCACCGAGGCCGAGCCGCCCCCGCTCATCACCTTGACGACGTAGAAGTCGCCCATCACCAGCGTGACGACGAAGATCGAGCCCAGCGCGATGCCGGACTTGCACAGCGGCAGCACCACCAGCAGCAGCGTCTGCAGCCGGCTGGCGCCGGCATCCAGCGCGGCCTCGAAGAGGTTGCGGTCGATGCGGCTCATCGAGTTGAAGATGGGCACGATCATGAAGATCGTGAACAGGTGGACGTAGGCCAGCACGACGGCGAAGTCCGAGAACAGCAGGAAGCGCAGCGGCTCGTCGATCACGCCCACGGCCATCAGCGCGCTGTTGACCACGCCGTGCTGCCCCAGCATCGGCAGCCACGAGATCATGCGGATCACGTTGGAGGTCCAGAACGGCACGGTGCACACCAGGAAGAGCCCGATGGCCACCGTGCGGTTGCGCACGTGGAAGACCAGGAAGTAGGCGACGAAAAAGCCGATGACCAGCGAGAAGAACCAGGTCAGGAAGGCGAACTGCGCCATCTGCAGGTAGAGCTGCAAGGTCAGCCTGCTGCCCAGCACGCTGGCGTAGTTCTCCAAGCTGAAGGCCGCCACCGTGTCGAAGCCGTCGGTGCGGAAGAAGCTGACGATCAGCACGAAGACCAGCGGCGCCGCGACGAAGAGCAGCAGCACCAGGGCCAGCGGCGCGAGCTGGAGATAGGGCTTGTAGCGGGCGAGCATGGGCGTGGACTGGGTCGGGGGGCGGCTGGGGACGAACTGCCCCGCACGGGCTGCGCGCGGCAGCCCGTGGGCGGACAGGGAGGGGGGATCGGCGTGCGGCGCTCAGGCCGCCTTGAACTCGTTCCAGCGCTGGACCATGTACTGGTTCTCGTCCATCACCGTGTTCCAGCAGGCGATGTTGGAGAAGCGCTGTGCCAGCGAGCCGCCGTCGCGCACCGTGCCCGCACGGCCGATGGGCTGGCCGTGCGAGCTCTTGATGACGTCGGTGGCCGGCTTGCCCATGTACCAGTAGTCGAACTCGTTGGCCGTCATGTGCGCCCTGGCGGTGCGCGGCACCGGGCTGTAGTAGCCGTGACGCGCCACGTAGGCGCCCTGCCAGCCGGAGTAGTACCAGTTCAGGTACTCATAGGCCGCATCCAGCTTCTTGCCCGTCAGGTGCTTCATCAGGCCCATGCCGTTGCACCAGCCGCGGTAGCCTTCCTTGCCGTTGGGCTTGATGCCCACCGGCGCGTAGACGCAGGGGATGCCCTTCTCCAGCACCGCGGTCACCGCGGGCGACCACATCGACTGTATGAAGACCTCGCCGCCGGCCATCAGCTCCACCGACTGCTCGAAGGTGCTCCACGAGGCGCGGAAGTGACCCTGCTTCTTCAGGTCGATCAGCGCGGCGATCGTGGTGTCGATCTCCTTGCGCGTCATGTTGCCCTTGTTGCCGTAGACCAGGTCGCCGCGCGACTCCAGCGCCTGGGCCGCATCCATGATGCCGATGTTGGGGATGTCGAGGATGGCCGCGCGCCCCTTGAACTTCGGGTCGATCAGGTCCTTCCACTCGGTGACCTCGCGGCCCACCTTGTCCGGCCGGTAGCCGATGGAGTCGGCGTTGAAGACCTGGGGCAGGAAGGTCAGCCACTGCTGCTGGCCCTCGAGGATCTTCTTGGCCTGCGGGCCGTCGGTGTACATGACCTCGTAGGGCGAGATGCCCTGGCGCGAGATCTTGCGGCCCTCGTACACGCCAGTGGTGAAGATGGGCAGGATGCCGTCGAACTCCTTGATCTTCTTGGAGTCGATGCCCTGCAGGATGCCGCGCGCCATCGCCACCTTGACCTGCCAGCCCTCCATGTCGGCGATGTCCACGCTGTTGGGCTGCGTGACGAAGCGCGTGATGGAGGCCGAGGTGTCCAGGTTCTGCATCTCGACCTTGAAACCCAGGTCCTTGGAGGCCTGCTCGCCGATCGCCCGCTGCACGGCATAGGACACGCCGATGTGTCGCAGCGTGATGTCCTTGATCTCGCGCTTCATGATCTCCGGGAAGCCGGAGATCGGCGCGGCGGCCAGCGTGGCACCGGCGGCTGCGGTCTTCAGCAGGGTGCGCCGGCCGGCGTCGGGGGCCTCGGGCTTGTTGCTTTCGTCGCTCATCGATGTGCTCCAGTGTTGATGGGCTGGAGTGTGGGCAGACAGGCCCCTTCGATAAATACGCTGAATCGCGAACGCGTAGGGACCGCGTATCCCTCACGCATGCCACCGACGGGTGATCAGTCGCCGCGCTGGAAACGCTGTGCGTGTTGTCGCATGCCGTCGGCTACCGCGTTCCACACGGCCGGCGGGAAGCCGCGCGGCAGGCGCTTCCTGGTGCGGGCCAGCGCGCCGTCCACTTCCTGCACCAATGCCTGCATGCGGTCCCACAGGTGCCCGACGCCGCTGGCCTGCGCCAGTTCGTGCCAATGCCGGGCCTGGATCTCGTGCAGCCTGTAGTGCGTGTTGGTCGTACGCACCGCCATCGCCAGACGCGCCTTGCGCAGTGGCAACCGGCCTGCACCGTTGCCGATGATGGGCCAGGCCGACAGCACGTCGTAGAGCGGGGTCAGGTGGAAGCCGCCACCGCGCGTGTGGAAGATCGAGAAGTTCTTCGCGTGCCCGTCGGTGGCGGCCAGCAGCCAGAAAGCGAGCTGGGCCAGCAGGAACTGCGTGCGATCGTCCTGCGCGCGATCGCTCTGGGCCAGCAGGTCTGTCAGCCTGCGCATGCCGGGGCCGCCTTCCGCCTCGTACTTGCGCTCGGGTGGGCAGGCGCAGGCCTGGCAGAAGTCCTCCTGCGGCAGGCGTGCGATCCAGGCCTTGCGGGGTGGGCGGAAGCCCGGTGCGGACGCCGCACCTTCGGGCACATTCATCCAGCGGCGGTCGAAGCGCTCCACCACCAGCGCCTTCTGCTTGCCGAAGCGGGCGATCGTGGTGTTCGCCACCTGCAGGCCGAGCTCCCCCAGGATCTGCGCGCACAGCCACTCGTTCTCGACCGAGTCGCTCATGTCCGCGCGCATGTTGCCCACCAGGCCCAGCGGCAGCTTGAGGATGTGGGTGGTGGGCGTGGCGCCCAGCGGGCGATGCCATGTGTCGCCGATGCGCAGCAGGGCGGTCTTTTCCTGTGCACCGGCGATCGAGATGCGGAAGTCCGCGTCTTCGTCTGTGCCGCGCTGCCCCAGTGGGGCGTCGGAGGTGACGGCCAGCAGGATGCGTTCGATCTCCGCGCTGGTCAGCGGTTGGCTGCGGATGCGGTTCCATCCGTCGGGCAGTTCGTCGGGCGGCAGCAGCTGGGCCGCACCGACGCAATCGCGCCCGATGGCCGCCAGCAGGTCGAAGCTGCTGCCGGACGGCGTGCGAAAGCGCGTGCCGAGGCGGCGGCGGATCCCCGGGCTGTCGGGCAGCAGGTTGTCGAAGTAATGGCCGACGGCCTCGCCGCGTACCGCGCCATCAGCCGTGATCGGCAAGGACAGCGAGAGCGCACGCACCTGCGGCGAGTGCATCCAGGCGGCCGCGTAGTCGAATGCGTCGATGCCGGAGCGGGTGCGGCTCCAGCGGCCGACGTGCTCGCCGTTCATCCAGACATTCAGGGCGTCCGGCATCTCACCACCCTTGCGCGGCGCGCTCGCGGACCTCTGGCGGATCGTTGGTTTGCAGGACGAGGCGCACGCCCAGGGCGCCCAGAAGGCGGAAGAGCTGGTCGACGCTGATGGCGGTGGGGTCGGCCTCTATGCGGGCGATGCGGGTCTGGCCCACGCCCAATACCTGGCCCAGCTGCGCCTGGTTCCAGCCCTTGGCCTTGCGAAGGGCGCGGAGGTGGGCGGCGAGCTGGGTGGCCGCATGCAGTGGATAGTCCATGCGGCATTTATATGCCTAATAAAGCATTTGTGCAACAAATGCTTTATTAGTGGTAAATGCATTAAATTCCTTTAAAGGCATGATTCATCATGGCGCCCGGCGATTGAGCGCCAGCGAAGCCGCGGCCGTGCGGGTCTCCACGTTGAGCTTGGCGAAGACGTGCTGCAGGTGCTTGTCCACCGTGCGCGGGCTCATGCCCAGGATCTCGCCGACGTCGCGGTTGGTCTTGCCGCAGGCCACCCAGTGCAGCACCTCGGCCTCGCGCACGGTGATGCCGAAGGCCGCGGCCAGCTCCGCCGGTGCCGGCGCGCTGGCGCGCTTGCGCACCAGCAGCGTGATGCCAGCGCCGTCGCCGGCCAGGCGCGACAGGCTCAGGTGGCTGCCGTCGACGACGATGCTCAGCGCGTCCGTCTCCGCGGCCTGGCGCCCGCCCTGCAGCCACTCCACCGCATAGGGCGGCAGCCGGCCGTCGGCACCCATGCAGGGCCGCAGCCAGTCGCGCGCCGACGGCGACTGCCAGCGCACGTAGCCCTGGCGGTCCACCGACAGCATCGCGTGGCCGGTGGCGTCCATCGCCTGCTGGGCCTGGGCGGCCAGGCGCGCGTTGCGCACGTGGGTGGCGATGCGGGCCAGCACCTCGGGCGGGTCGATGGGCTTGGTCACGTAGTCCACGCCGCCGGCCTGGAAGGCGTGCACGATGTGGCCGGTCTCGGTCAGGCCCGTCATGAAGATGATGGGCACCTGGGCGCTGGCCGGGTCGGCCTTCAGGCGGCGGCAGGTCTCGAAGCCGTCCAGGCCGGGCATCAGCGCGTCCAGCAGGATCACGTCGGGCTTCAGGCGCGCCACGCGGTCCAGCGCCACGTGGCCGTCGATGGCGACCAGCACGCGCCAGCCCGCGGCGTCCAGCGCCTCGTGCAGCATGGCCAGGTTCTCGGGCGCGTCGTCGACGATCAGCACGACGCCCGGTTCGTCGTCCTGCGGCTGCTCGGGCAGCGGCTGCGGCCGCACCAGGGAATGGGGGTCGGGGATGTACATCGGTGTCAGCCTCGGGCGCGTTCCAGCGCCAGCGCATAGCCCTGCAGGTCGAAGCGCTGCACGTGGTGGCGCAGCGTGCGGGTGATGGCCGCGTAGGCGGCGTCCTGGCCGTCGATCTCGTCGAGCTTCTCGAGGATGCCGCGCACGTAGCCCAGCTCGCCCAGCTCGCAGAGCGCGGCCAGGCAGGCGGCGGGCAGGGTCTGCGGGGCGCCGTGCACGCCGTCTCCTTCGGGCTCGCCGCCCTGTATCCATTCCAGCTGCAGCTTGGCGCGCATGCGCAGCAGCAGCTCGTCGATGTTCAGCGGCTTGACCAGGAAGTCCTCGCGGCCCACGCCGACGGCGTTGTGCAGGTCGATCTCGAAGGCGTTGGCCGAGACGATGAGCACCGGCGCATCCGAGATCTTGTTGGCCCGCAGCAGCCGCGCGGTCTCCCAGCCGTCGATCTCCGGCATGTCGATGTCCAGCATCACCAGGTGCGGGCGGAACCGGCCGGCGATGCGCAGCGCCTCGGTGCCCGATGCGGCCTGCATGACCTCGAAGCCCAGCGGCTGCAGCACGTCGCACAGCAGCTGGCGGTCCACCGCGGCGTCGTCCACCACCAGCACCCGGCGGCGCTCGCCCCGGTAGCCGGTGACCAGGCGCGGGGCCAGCTGCTGCACCGGCTGCTGCGGGTGGATGACCGAGGGCAGGAAGAGCCGCACCATGAAGGTGGTGCCCGCGCCCGGCTCGCTGTGCACCGACAGCTCGCCGCCCATGAGGCTGGCCAGCATCTTGGAGATGGTCAGCCCCAGCCCGACGCCGCCGACGACGGCCGGCCCCGGGGTCTCCACGCGCTCGAAGGGCAGGAAGATGCGCTCCAGGTCCTGCGGCGCGATGCCCGGGCCGGTGTCCTCGATCTCGAACACCGCGATCTCGTTGGCGTACTGGATGCGGAAGGCCACCTCGCCGCGCGCGGTGTACTTCACCGCGTTGCCCAGCAGGTTGATCAACAGCTGGGCCACGCGCTTCTTGTCGCCGCGCACGGCCGGCGGCAGGTTCTGCGCCGGCTGGTAGACGAAGGCGATGCCCTTGTTGCGCGCATCCAGCCGGAAGATGTCCGACAGCTGGGCCAGGAAGTCGGCGAAGCGGATCTCGCTGTTGAGCAGGGTCAGGCGGCGCGCCTCGATGCGGGCGATGTCCAGCAGGCCGTCGATCAGCGACACCACGTGGTCGCCGCTCTTGCGGATGACCTCCAGCGCGGCGCGGCGATGCGGCGGCAGCGCCTGCTCGCGCTCCAGGATCTGCGCGTAGCCCAGGATGCTGTTCAGCGGCGTGCGCAGCTCGTGGCTGATGTTGGTGAGGAAGCGGCTCTTGGCCAGGTTGGCGCGCTCGGCCACCTGGCGCGCCTCCTGCAGCTCGCGGTCGGTCACCTCGTGGGCGGCGATCTCCTCGCGCAGCAGCGTGGCCTGGCGGTTGGACTCGTCCTGCGCCACGCGCCGGCTGTCCGAGGTCAGCAGCAGCCAGCAGGCACCGATGGCCACCACCAGCAGCACCAGCGCGCAGGCTATCTTGATGTTGATGAGGTTCCAGCGCGCGGGCGAGCCGGGCGCCAGCTCGTAGAGGATGTGCGCCTCCTGCGAGACGACGAATGCGAGCACCGCCCCCAGCACGCCGGCCAGCGCGAACAGGCACAACAGGTAGTGCATGCGCCGGCTGGGCTCGCTGCGCCGAAGCAGCAGCGGCGCCATGCGCTTGAGCGCCGCGCCGACCTGCCGTGCCACGCTGGCCTGCGGCGGCTTGCAGGCGTCCTCGCAGCGTGCGTCCAGCGAGCAGCACAGCGAGCAGATGTTGCAGCCATAGGCCGGGCAGTGCGCCATGTCCTCGGCCTCGTACGGCTTCTGGCAAACGCCGCAGGCGACCTGGGCGCCGGCCTCGAAGGGGGCCTGCCGCCGCGCGATGTAGTAGCGGCCCTTCGTGGCCCAGGCGATCAGCGGCGCACAGCAGAAGGCGGTGCAAAAGCCGATCACCACGCTGCAGGCCTGGGCCTCGCGCCCGAAGGCGCCGACGAAGGCCGCCAGCGACAGGGCGGTGCCCAGCCCCAGCGAGACGAAGCCCACCGGGTTGATGTCGTAGAGGTAGGCGCGGCGGAACTCGATGCCCGGCGGGCTCAGGCCCAGCGGCTTGTTGACCACGAGATCCGCCACCAGAGCGCCGATCCAGGCCACGGCGAAGTTGGCGTAGAAGCCCAGCAGTCCCTCGAGCACGTCGAAGATGCCGACCTTGATCAGCGCCACGCCGATCAGCACGTTGAACACCAGCCACACCAGCCGGCCCGGGTGCGCGTGCGTCAGCCGCGAGAAGAAGTTGGACCAGGCCAGCGAGCCCGCGTAGGCGTTGCTCAGGTTGATCTTGACCTGCGAGACGATGACGAACAGGCAGGTGAAGCCGACGATCCACTTGGGGTCCGAGAACACCTGCGCGTAGCCGCCCAGGTACATCTGCGTGGGCTTGATCGCGTCACCCGGCGGCAGGCCCTGGCGGATGGCGACGAAGGCCAGCACCGCGCCGCCCAGCATCTTGGCGCCGCCGATGACGATCCAGCCCGGCCCTGCGGCCAGCAGCGCGGCCCACCAGCGCCAGCGCGCGCGCCCGGGCCGGGCCTCGGGCATGAAGCGCAGGAAGTCCACCTGCTCGCCGATCTGCGCCACCATCGACGCGACGACGGTGGCCGCCGAGCCCATCATCAGCCAGTCGAAGTGGCCGTCGCTGATGCCGTAGGAGGCGCGCATCATCCCGTCCAGTTCCTTCGGATGCCGGATCAGCAGGAAGAGGTAGGGCAGGATCAGCAGGACGACCCACAGCGGCTGGGTCCAACCCTGCAGCCGGCTGATCATCGTGATGCCGTACATCACCAGGGGGATGATGGCCACCGAGCAGATCAGATAGCCCAGCCACAGCGGGATGCCCAGGCCCAGCTCCAGCGCCGAGGCCAGGATCACCGCCTCCAGCGAGAAGAAGATGAAGGTGAAGCTGGCGTAGATCAGCGAGCTGAAGGTCGAGCCCAGGTAGCCGAAGCCCGAGCCGCGTGCCAGCAGGTCGATGTCCACCGCGTGGCGTGCCGCGTAGATGCTGATCGGGATGCCGGTGACGAAGATGAAGAGGCTGACCGCCAGGATGGCGAGTGCGGCGTTGTAGAAGCCGAAGTCCACCGCGATGGACGCGCCGATGGCCTCCAGCGCGAGGAAGGAGATCGCGCCCAGAGCCGTGTTGGCCACGCGGAACTCGCTCCACTTGCGGAAACTGCGCGGCGTGTAGCGCAGCGCATAGTCCTCGATGGTCTCGTCGGCGACCCAGGCGTTGTACTCGCGCCGGATGGGCACGATGCGCTGCGTGGGCGCGGACGGTGGGGCGGCGGCGCTCATGGACGCAGCATGACGCGGAAGGCCGATATCGCTGATACGTTAGATTGCGTACGCGGGTCCCCGATCCCCGGGTGCCCATCTTGCGAATCGAGTCCCCATGCCGCTGCCCGCCCGCCCCCTGCCTTCCACCGTCCAGGAAGCCCTGCACCGCGGCAACAAGATCGAGGCCATCAAACGCCTGCGCGAGCACGACGGCATCGGGTTGAAGGAGGCCAAGGACGCGGTGGAGGCCTTCGAGCGCGACATGCCCGGCATGGTCGGCGCACATGCGCCCGGCGAGGTGCCGCAAACGGGCGGGCGCATCTGGCTGGCGGTGGTCGCCGTGCTGGCGGCGGTCGTGGTGTTCCTGCTGCTGCGCTGAGGGCTCGCGAGCCGGATGTCGTCCTTCATGGGCCACGCCGGCGCGGGCGCGGCGGCTTTCCTGGCAGCCTATCGCTGGCGCAACCGCGGCGCGCGTGTCGTGCTGCCGGCCGCCGTGGCGCTGGCGATGGCGCCCGACATCGACTACCTCGCGCTGTGGCTCTTCCAGGCCCGCGGGCCGCTGCGCCTCACGCACTCGCTGCTGTTCTGCCTGGCCGCGGCCTTGCTGGTGTGGTGGCTGCTGCCGCGGGTGGCAGGCATGCGCCGGGATGCGAAGCTGCTCCTGGTGCTGTCCGCCGCCGCCTGCTCGCACCTGCTGCTGGACTGGCTGGTCGGCGTGCACGGCCTGCCGCTGTGGTGGCCGCTGGAGCAGCGCGCCTGCGCCTCGCCCATCGGCGTGCTGCCCAGCGCGGGGCGCGTGGATGTGGGGAATCGATACTTCTGGCGCAACCTGCTGATCGAATGCGGGGTGCTGTGGCCGGTGTTGCTGGCCGTCGTCGCGCTGTGCCGCGGCGTGCGCTTGCGCACAATGCTGCGGGCGGGGCTTCCGGTGCTGGCGGCCTGGGCGGTGTTCGTGGCCTGGTCGGTCAGCCTGTCGAGATGACCGCGCCGGCCCGCCCCAATCAGCATCGGTTCAACGCTCCCGCCAGCATCGCCGGCTGGCGGAGGCGGCAGGGGCCGAGCGCCGGGCCGCCCCAAGCCGGCCCCCGTCCCCACGGGAGGACCGGTCCGCGTACGCGCGGACCGAGGGGCTCACAGTTCAACGCTCCCGCCAGCATCGCCGGCTGGTGGACGCGGCAGGGGCCGAGCGCCGGGCCGCCCCAAGCCGGCCCCCGTCCCCACGGGGGACCGGTCCACGTACTCGTGGACCGAGGGGCCCAGATGACTCGAGCGCCGGGCCGCCCCAAGCCGGCCCCCGTCCCCACGGGGGGCCGGTCCACGTACTCGTGGACCGAGGGACTCACATCAATGACTGATCATCCACGGCCGCTTGCTCGGGAACGCCTTCGCGCCCGACGCCGAGCGCACCGTCGCACTGCGGATGCTGCCGTTGGAAGGCGTGCTGCAGCAGCCGCAGCCCGAGCCGTGCTTCATGCGCTTGTAGGCGCCGTAATCCTTCGAGCTGATCGGCGCATTGGCCGCGCGCTCGTTGCCCTCGATCGCGCGGCGCGTGCTGTCGGCCATGCACGACAGCGAGGGCGCGCTGACGAAGACGCGCGGCGAAGGCGTGGCGCACTGCGGGCAGGCCGCGGGCTCGTTGCGCATGGACAGGCTGCGGAAGGCGTCGAAGCCGCCGCAGTCGGGGCAGTCGTAGTCGTAGGTCGGCATGGTCGTGTCCTGTGCTGGCTGGTGCGTCGAAGAAGGGCCCGCCGCCCGGGTACTGCAGCGAGCGGGCCAGTGGCGACTCACTTGTCCTGCGAGATCGGCAGGTCCACCCCGCCGGTGATGGCCTTCACCGGGCCGCTGGCGCTGGGGTTGATGTCGAAGTCGAAGATCTGCGTGGGCAGCCACAGCGTGGCGCAGGCGTTGGGGATGTCCACCACGCCGCTGATGTGGCCCTGCACGGGCGCCGTACCCAGGATGGAGTACGCCTGCGCCTTCGAGTAGCCGAACTTGGTCATGTACTCGATGGCGTTCAGGCAGGCCTGGCGGTAGGCCACGTGCACGTCCAGGTAGTGCTGCTTGCCCCATTCGTCCACCGAGATGCCCTCGAAGATCAGGTAGTCGTTGTAGGTGGGCGTGATCGGGCTGGGCTTGAAGATCGGGTTCTTGATGCCGTACTTGGCCATGCCGCCCTTGATCACCTGCACCTTCATGTGCACCCAGCCGGCCATCTCGATGGCGCCGCAGAAGGTGATCTCGCCGTCGCCCTGGCTGAAGTGCAGGTCGCCCACCGACAGGCCGGCGCCGTCCACGTAGACCGGGAAGAAGATCTTGGAGCCGCGTGACAGGTCCTTGATGTCGCAATTGCCGCCGTGCTCGCGCGGCGGCACGGTGCGCGCGCCCTCGGCGGCGATCTTGGCCTTCACGTCGCCGGTGGCCTTGCCCGCGTGGGCGGTGGCGGCGAAGGGCGGGTTGGCCAGCGGCGGCACGCGCTCGGGCTGGGTGGCGATGAAGTCGACCTCGCGCTTGTTCCAGGTCTCCAGCATCTTCGGGTCGGGCAGGCAGCCGATGAGGCCCGGGTGGATCAGGCCGGCGAACTTCACGCCGGGGATGTGGCGGCTGGTGGTGTAGAGGCCATGGAAGTCCCAGATCGACTTCTGCGCCAGCGGGAAGTGGTCGGTCAGGAAGCCGCCGCCGTTCTTCTTGCTGAAGAAGCCGTTGAAGCCCCACTGGCTGTCCGGCTTGGCGCCCACGTCCAGCAGGTCCACCACCAGCAGGTCGCCCGGCTCGGCGCCCTTGACGCCGATGGGGCCGGACAGGAAGTGCACCGTGGTCAGGTCCACGTCGCGCACGTCGTCCGCGCTGTCGTTGTTCTTGATGTAGCCGCCCGTCCAGTCGTAGGTCTCGAGGATGAACTCGTCGCCGGGGTTGACCCAGGCGGCGATGGGCACGTCGGGGTGCCAGCGGTTGTGGATGTTCTCGTTCTCGTACGGAGACTGGTTGAGATCGACCTTGATCAGGGTTTCGGGCATGGCAACACCTCGTTGTGTCAGTGGAACGCCTGGATAGGCAGCGGTGGAAAGAGCTGTGCGGTCCGAGCGCCGGGCCGCCCCAAGCCGGACCGCGCCCCCCCGGGGGGCCGCGCCGGAGCGAAGCGGAAGGCGCCGGGGGCCGTCATGACTGGTCAGACGGACAGATAGGCCTTGATGTGATCGACATCCGTGTCGGCGCGCTTGGTCTCGTGCACCAGCTTCCCGCCTTCGATCACGAAGAGCCGGTCGGCGACGTCCATGGCGAAGCTCAGCACCTGCTCGGACACCACGATGGTGATGTTGCGCAGCCTGCGGATCTCGTTCAGGGCCTTGGCGATGTCCTTGATGATGGACGGCTGGATGCCCTCGGTGGGTTCGTCCAGCAGCAGCACCTTGGGGTCGGTGACCAGCGCACGCGCGATGGCCAGCTGCTGCTGCTGCCCGCCGGAGAGGTTGCCGCCCTTGCGCTTCTTCATGTCGAAGAGCACCGGGAAGAGCGCGTAGATCTCCTCCGGGATGCGCTTGTGCTTGGCGTTCTCCAGGCCGGTCTGGATGTTTTCCTCGACGGTCAGCGTCGGGAAGATCATGCGGCCCTGCGGCACGTAGGCGATGCCCTTGGCCACCCGGCGATAGCTCTCGTCCTTGGTGACGTCCTGGCCGTCCACTTCGATCTTGCCGCCCTTGGCCGGCAGCACGCCCATCAGGCTCTTGAACAGGGTGGTCTTGCCCATCCCGTTGCGGCCCATGATGGCGATGGTCTCGTTCTTGTTGGCGGTGAAGGACAGGCCGTGCAGGGCCTCGCTCTGTCCGTAGGCCACGTAGAGGTCGTTGACTGCGAGCATGCAAGTACTCCTTTTGCTCAGTGGCCGAGGTAGACGTCGATGACCTTGGGGTCGGCCTGCACCTTCTCCATCGGCCCTTCGGCCAGGATCTTTCCCTGGTGCATCACGGTGACCTTGGAGGCGATGCGCTTGACGAAGTCCATGTCGTGCTCGATGACGATCACGGAGCGGTTCTTCGCGATGCGCTTGAGCAGTTCGGCGGTGAGCTCGCGCTCGCGCACGCTCATGCCGGCGATGGGCTCGTCGAGCATCAGCAGCTCGGGGTCCTGCATCAGCAGCATGCCGATCTCCAGCCACTGCTTCTGGCCGTGGGACAGCAGGCCGGACTCGGTGTGCAGCTGCTCCTCCAGGCCGATCTCCTTGGCCACCTCCAGCACGCGGCTCTTCACGTCGTCGGTGCAGGAGAAGGCCAGGGCGCCGAAGACGCTGCGACCGCGCGGGAAGGAGACCTCCAGGTTCTTGAAGACGCTGAGGTTCTCGTAGATGGAGGGCGTCTGGAACTTGCGGCCGATGCCGGCACGCACGATCTTGTGCTCCTGCATCTTGGTCATTTCCTTGTTCTTGAACTTGATGCTGCCGCTGGAGGCTTTCGTCTTGCCGCAGATCAGGTCCAGCAGCGTGGTCTTGCCGGCGCCGTTGGGGCCGATGATCACGCGCAGCTCGCCCTTGTCGAGGTAGAGGGTCAGGTTGTCGATGGCCTTGAAGCCGTCGAAGGCGACCGTGAGGTCCTCGACCGCCAGTACGAAGTCCGTATTGCTCATGTCGTCGCTCCTGGGTTCAGGCTTGCTGGCCGCTCACGCCGGGCGGCAGGCTGCCGGGGCGGGTGTTGCCGGTGGAGGGGGTGGAGGTGACCGTGGTCTCGCCTGCCTCGCGCGCCTGCATCGCCTGCTTCTGCGCAGCCATGTCGGTGCGGCGCTTGGCGAACCAGGGCTTGAGCTTCTCCTCGTACAGCCCGGCCAGGCCGTTGGGGAAGGCCATCACCACGCCGATGAACAGGCCCGACATCAGGAACAGCCACAGGTCGGGCGCGGTCTCGGAGAAGTAGGTCTTGCCGTAGTTCACCAGCAGTGCGCCGTAGACCGCGCCCACCAGGCTCATGCGCCCGCCCACCGCGGCGAAGATCACCATCTCGATCGAGGGCACGATGCCGACGAAGCTGGGCGACATGAAGCCCACCTGCAGCGTGAACATCGCGCCGCCGATGGCGGAGATGGCCGCCGACAGGCAGAAGGTGAAGACCTTGAACATCGACACGTCGTAGCCGGAGAAGCGCACGCGGTCCTCCTTGTCGCGCATCGCCAGCAGCAGGGTGCCCAGCTTGGAGCGCTGGATCCACATGCACAGCAGGATGCAGCCCAGCAGCAGCGCGGCGTTGACGAAGTAGAGGATGTGCTTGGCGCTGTCGGTGCGCGTGTCCCAGCCCAGCAGCGTCTTCAGGTCGGTCATGCCGTTGACGCCGCCGGTGTAGCCCTGCTGGCCGATGATCAG